>CAXQOB010000026.1:0-38776 GCA_964225475.1 Candidatus Nitrosopumilus sp.
TGTACATTACTTGATGAAGGCCGTCGGAACTCACTCCGGCGGCCTTCTTCTGTTTCAGCTCCGTCGCCCCAACTGCAATCAAATCAGAGGGTTGGCGAAATTCGACGGTCAGCTGGCCGTTGCCCCAGAACGAGTTCGAAAGTACGAAATTGAGCAGTCGGCGTTTTTCGCTGGCAGGCTGTTTTTCGAAGAGTTCTGCCGCACGATCGGCGAGTTCGAGAGTCGCAACGCCGCGCTTGCGGTCAGATTGTCTCCACAGCGAATTTTCGCCGATCAAATTGGCCTGTATTTTGCGCGGTTGCCAGGCACCCTCGATCCCGATTTCGGGACGGGACACGGATTCCGCATGCATGACCACCAATCGTTGATAAATGTCCTCAAAATCGAAATCGTTTCAGTCGCAACGCGTTAACGACGATTACCAGGTCGGATGCGACCATGGCAAAGGCGGCCGTGATTGGATGAAGTTCGCGGAGGTATGACGGAGAAAAAGGGAAAATCGCAAGCGCGCCGGCGGCGACAGGAATTAGAAGTACGTTGTAGCCAAAAGCCCAAAAAAGATTCTGCTTAATGTTCCGAAGGGTGGCTTGTGAAAGCTTAAACGCGTCAGGCACGCCAGTCAGGTTGCCGCCCATCAATGTCACGTCGGCCGTTTCCATTGCAACGTCGGTGCCCGTCCCGATCGCAATGCCAACATCGGCTACGGCCAAGGCTGGTGCATCGTTTATACCGTCCCCAACCATCGCGACGACGTGGCCAGACGACTGAAGTCCAGCCACTTTGATTGCCTTTTGGTCGGGCAGCACTTCAGAAAACACGTTGTCGATCCCGGCTTGCCGGGCAATTTCATTGCCCGTTGACGAATTGTCGCCCGTCATCAAAGTCATGCGAAGTCCCAGCTGCAGAAGATTTTTTACAGCAGTTGGCGATTCCGGTTTAATCGTATCAGCAAGCGAGATCACGCCAACGACTCGGCCGGCTGGTTCCGCGGTAGCTTGAGTCTTGTCGGCACGATTCATGATCGCCAACTGCAAAGTCGTTTTCGCCTGGCGCTCAAGTTCGCGTACACGATTGATCACCTCTCCAGATTTAACGGAGTTGAGATCCATCAAACGTTGATTGCCTAACAGGATTGACTGGCCGTCAATTGTCGCGCTGATTCCCAAGCCGGATAGCGATTGGAACTGTTGAACCTCCGACAGCTCAAGTCCTCGCTCGATTGCCGCGTCAACGATTGCGCGGGCAACCGGATGCTCGCTCCCTTGCTCCGCAGAAGCCGCCAGACGCAGAACGTCGGTTGAAGAAAAAGCTGCCTCCCAATCAGCATTCACATTTGCTTCACAATCGGTGACGGCAAGTTCGCCTTTGGTAACCGTCCCGGTTTTGTCCAGCACGACATGCGTGACGTCCGCCATTCGCTGAAGAGCCGAACTTGATTTAAATAGAATCCCGCGTTCCGCTCCGCGGCCTAACCCGACCATAACGGCCAGCGGGGTCGCCAAGCCCATCGCGCACGGGCAGGAGATAATCAACACGGCAACCAATCGCAAAATCGCCGCCGTAAATCCGGCTCCTGACGACCACCAAATCGCGAAAGCCAACAGTGCAATCCCCACAACAATCGGCACAAAAACACTTGAGATCTTGTCGGCCAGCTGTTCTACCGGTGCTTTTCCTGACTGAGCCTTTTCGACCATTCGAATGATCTGAGACAAAACGGAGTCATGACCAAGCGACGTTGCTTCGACAGTTAACAAGCCTTGTTGATTGATCGTTGCACCGGTGACGGAATCTCCCGGTTGCTTTTCCACCGGTAAACTTTCACCGGTTATCATGCTCTCATCAACCGAGGATTCCCCGCGAACAATCACACCGTCGACCGGAAGTTTTTCTCCCGGACGCACGACAACCTGATCGCCCACGACGACTTGTTCCATTGACGTTTCGACTTCTTGACCGTCGCGAATGACGCGAGCCAAAGTCGGCGTCAATTCCATGAGTTGACGTACGGCCGTGGAAGTCTGATGCTGGGCCTTTGCTTCTATCCATCGCCCTACAAGAATCAACGTGATGATGGTCGCCGACGTTTCAAAGTAAACATGTTCACCCCAACCGGAGATACCCAGCGTCTTGCCGGCCAATACCGCAACGCTATAAACGAACGCTACTGTCGAACCCATCGCCACCAACACATCCATGTTGGCGAACCCCGACCGGAGGCTTGTGTAAGCCCCGACGTAGTAATCACGGCCAACGTAGAACTGTACCGGCGTCGCCAGTGCCAACATCAACCAGTTGACCCAGGCTTCATGTGACCACTCACCCCAAATCCCAAAATCCCGACCCATGCTGAGAACAAACAACGGAAAAGTGATCGCGACGCCAATAACCAGCTTCAATCGCATCGAATCCGCCGTCGCTTGTTGGTCCGTTTCAATCTCCTTGGGTTGCGACAAGTTACGAGTCGCCGCTTGATAGCCGGTCGCGTTGATCGCATTCACGATAGAGGCAGGCGTTATCGAGTCGGCGTCGAACGAAACAAACGCCTTTCTTGTCGGCAAGCTGACATGGGCCTCGGTGACACCGTTGAGGTTTTCAATCGCTGACCTGACGTGACCGACGCAATTGGCGCAAGTCATCCCGTGAACTGAGATTTCGATTTCGGTTACTTTCATGGTCGCGTCTTCCCGCTTGAGTCGCTCACAACAACCATGCTCAATCTTTGATCGTGGTTCGGAACATTAAAATAGACCAGGTCGACAGTGGTTTCCCAACAACATCACACTCCCTGGAAGCGATTCAAAAACGGGGAACCAATTCAGCCATCGTGCGATTTCCACGACTCTCCTTGGATATGACAAATTCCAGTGACTTTCCCTGCTCGTGCGACCATTTTGTCATCTTGGATATCTGATTGCCAGTTCGAGGAAGAATCCGAAGTTTTGGGAACAGGATCCAAATCGACGACTAGCACCGAATGTTTGTGGTGGGCAGGTGGCCGACAGACAAAACCGCAAGTCCTGGCCCCGTTGTAGTGCTATTTACTCAGTTATGTAGTATATCGGCGATGGAAGGTCACGGTGCAAGTGATGCTGATGCCTTACGGCGGCCGCCGCCTTCACCTCGCCGTCAAAGCCCAGTGCCTGTGACGCACGATCATAGTGATTACTCGTGAGCTCTGCCTGCCACGGCCAGGCACGGGCCAGCGCAGCCACCAACGCATGGTTATCCGCTTGGAACTTCTCTTCCTCATGCTCACGAACGGCGAAGCTCATTTGCTTTTCTTGCGGTGGCAAAATCGAACCGGGATATTGAGGATTACGCGATTTCGGATTAGTCACGAAGCCAGCCCAAGATTATCACTAAGCCTGAAAATCTCGCGAATCTGTTCGGGATTGGAGACGATGGCAGTTCTAAAAGTATCAACCCAGGTGTACTCAACTAAAAGCTCTTCTGGATCAATATCGGTCTCGAAGAGCTTTTTTAGTGCATTATGAAGGGTTTTGCTCTGTTCTGTATGAACCGGCCTTTCTGAAACGGGCTGTGAGGGGCTGCTGTGGTCAGTTTCTCCATGAACTGAGCGTGAACTGGAGTCCAAATTCTGTGAACCAGAGAGAAGTCTGCGAGTTGCTGAGAGGTCTTTGGTAGAAGAGTAATGTTTCTTTCTGACTGCTTCTGTGTTGCCGAACCAGCTATCTAAAGCATTGAGGGTAATACCATCCATGCTGGCGACTTCGTTAATTCTAAAATCTCTCAGGCTATGCCAGAGCTTGGGCCATACCGCTAGACCTGCCCTTTTCATAATCTGCTTCAGACCTTGATATGCATTTGTTGAGTATCTACCTCGGCGAATGACTTCTCCAAGACGTACCTCAGGTGATCATCTTACCCATCCAACGCGAACAATACCAAGGTACCCAAAGTCACTGTCAGCGCAATCAGCAAGCTGAAGCTGGCTACCCAAAAGGCTGCGTCAGTCGACCGACGATTCACTACATATCCGATCAAGCTCAAGCCAAAGCCGATAAACGGCATCCAACACATGAGCAGAGAGAAGAAAGCAAGAACCCTACCCACTAGATGGGAAGAGCCACCGACTTCCTCCGTAAAATCTCGAATTTGATTCTGTGTATTCTTTTGTTCAGGCTTTGGGTCAAGAAGCATGACGAGGATACCAGCAAAGCCACCGAGAACAGCACCTCCAATAATGGCGGTAAGCTGAGATAAGCCGCCTAGTGCAAACGGATTCTGTATTCCGCAATAGGCCCCAACTACTAAACCTATTGATGGTCCCATCCATCTTGAAAAAAACCGGTTATGGAATCGCTTGAGTAGCATTGTTTTTAGTATCTTGACCCATCACGCAGTACGACACGCCTCTCAGCACCTTTGGTTCGTGCCTCGAGAACTTAAGATCGTATTCCAGAAACCAGAGAGTATTGAGCTTCAAGCTCCTACCAAGATTCGACATCCAATCAACTTCTCTACATAGTATAAACCTACAGCGTTCGCACCCGCTGCATACACCACGATCCAGTAAAAGGGATACACACAACATTGCAGTACTTCCCACCCCTGTTCCAAGTCACCACCTTTGGGAATCCCGTTGGCTGAGTTCCAGCTAACGTCGGCTGCTGGCAGGAAGATAGACGCCAGATAAAGACACCACGCCGACAACGTCAGCCCAATGATTAGTCGCTTGTTCATGTCACAGCACGCGTGATTCTTGGAAAGTTGCTGACCAAGTAAAGCCGGAATATATTACGCTTATTTGTTCCGTGAGTATGGCATTATGCATTTACCCTATCGGTGAGAACTCTATCACCAGTTTCAGAACCAAGTGATCCAATATGTCTAAATGTAAACTCGACCTGATTCTCGACGAACCCGATGTCGTTCATTCCGGAGGGGGAACAATTTCTGGACAGGTAGAGGTCACCGTAGACAAAGATGTTACCTGCAAGGAATTGGAGGTGAGAACCCACTGGACGACTCATGGCAGGGGGAACATCAGCAGTGGCTCCGAAGATAAGGTCATCATCTACCAAGGGGATTGGCGAGCAGGACACCGCGCCACCTATGCATTTGAACTTCCGATTTCGGAGTGGCCGCCGACTTACCACGGCCATCATCTCAATATCGAACACTTTGTAGAGGCTCAAGCAAATATTCCTTGGGCGTTCGATCCGAAGGCGTCTCAACCTTTTCAAATGCATTCCACCAAGCAAGGATCCGGGGAGAGGGGCTCCTATAAAGAGGGCGGCATCAACTGGATAGGTCTACTTATTGCATTTGCCGCAATCGCTTTCGCGTTCAGCCCAGGACCCCGTTTGTTAAATCTGCCCCTTGCCGGCGTTTGGTGGCTGGGTGTAGTCGGAATCTTTTGCCTGGTCCCTTGGATCATTCGCAACGTACTACCCAAATGGGCTTTAGGATCGATCTCGGCGGAGTTGGACGCGGAAAGCTACTGCACAGGTGGAACGATTGGGGGCACGATCTCGATCTCACCCCGAAAATCGGTGCAAATCAATGGCATTCAGATGACCGTTTCGGGAGAGGAGGAATGCGTGAGCGGCAGTGGTAGTCATCGGCGAACCTACCGACACACACTCTTCGAAGGAAAAGAGCAGCTCGCGGAATCGATGATCCTGAACCCGGGACACCCTAATCAGTTTGCACTAGGATTCACCCTACCCGCAGACGCCCCTCCGAGTATTGATCTCGGTTCTAATAATATCCAATGGTCCGTTGACCTCCGGATTGACATCCCCAGGTGGCCAGATTGGTACATCTCGATGCCAATTCATATCAATCCGGAACAGTAAACTTGAATCGGCAACCCTCGCTGTTGGCAGCCATTCAGACTTTACGCAGGTTCGCTAAGGTTCCGGTGGAATTGGAATACTTGTCCATCTCGACTCCGAAGTGCTGAATTAACGTTAACAAATAGTTGGCATGGGGAGGCTGGTTGGGATAATCCGGAAATTTGCCGGTATTCAAACCACTGGATTTTCCACCCGCGAGAACAAGAGGAAGATTCGAGCCGACATGCTGACTCCCGTGACTCAGCCCAGACCCCTCCCGTGACTCAGCCCAGACCCAAACATCAGGACACAGTGATCAAAGCTCCTGTTTTATGGGGCTTTTCTTTTGCGCTGATCTCTAGCGACGGGTCCTGACCCCTTGCTAATAAGCCCACAAAAAAATACGGGTCGTAATCCGCAGTTCTTGTTTCTTGAATCGAGGGTAATGGACTCGAACCGATGGCCTTGGCGTCTCCGCGTTCCTTGTATCCCCTGATTACAGAGCAAGTTTGGGTAAGCTCAGGTACACTTGTAGGGTGCTCTCGATGGCATAACGTGCGTTGTTTATCCCTCCATTGAACGACAGTCCTAGCAGCCTCGGCTATGAATATGAAACCCGTCTTTCGGATTTGCTTTTTCACACTGCTGACATCCCACGTCGTTTCGGCAGGAGACTGGCCGGCCTACCGTCACGATGCAGCCCGCAGCGGTTTCACGTCAGAGCATCTCCCTGACTCCTTGACGCTCTGCTGGTCGTATCAGACGCCGCATCCACCTCGCACAGCTTGGCCGCGTTCGCAGCGTATGACCTTCGACCGAGCGGCGCATCCGATCGTTGCAAACGGTCGGCTTTTTTTCGGCGACAGTGTTACCGGAACAATCGAAGCGTTGAACGCAGCCACCGGGGTTCGACAATGGATTTTTCCGACACGCGCGCCGGTGCGATTTGCGCCGGTGTGGCATCGGGGAAAAATCTACGCGGCCAGTGACGACGGGTTTCTGTATTGCCTCAACGAAACCGACGGAAGTTTACTTTGGAAGAAACGCGGAGGCCCGGCTGATGCGATGGCATTGGGAAACGGCCGAATGATTTCACGCTGGCCGGCGCGTGGCGGACCGGTTGTGTATGACGACATCGTTTATTTTGCCGCCGGCATCTGGCCGTCGGACGGAATCAGCCTTTACGCCCTTGATCCCGACACCGGTGAAACCCTTTGGGTCAATGACACTGCTGGATCGATCTATATGGGACAACCTCACGGCGGAGCCTATGCCAATAGCGGCGTTGCCGCACAGGGTTACCTTGCTGCAAGTGAGAAACAGATCTTCATGGCTACCGGACGGGGCGTGCCTGCTGCTTTCGACCGGGCGACCGGCGAATTTCAATACCTCCACCTCCAGGCCAACACCCGACTGGGCGGTGCAGACATCGTGTTGAGTGACAGTTCCTTCATCAACAACGGCTACGCCTTTGATCAGAAGGCTGGCGCGACCGGACAGAAACTCGGAATCGGACCAGCCGTTGCCACGCCCGGCGGACTGGTGTGCAGCGTTAAAGACAAACGCCTTGAGTTTAAGTGGGAGGATCTTGAAAAGGTCGATCGCCGAGGAAACCCATTCACGATCCGAGGTGTGAAGCAATCGTTCAGCACCGCACAGCCAACGGGAACCAGTGCTGTCGTTGCTTTGGATAAGATCGTTGTCGGCTCAAGCGGTAAGGTCGCGCTCTCAATGCTGGGGCAATCCGAGGAGATCTGGAACGCCGCCATTTCAGGGACGGCACACGGTCTCGCGATCGCCGACGGACGACTGTTTGTTAGTACGGATTCTGGCATGCTGTATTGCTTTGCAGAGCAGCAGAACAGTCCGCGGATTCACGCCGCCGAGTCGATCTCGAATCCCTACCAATCCAACGAGCTTTTTGCGGAGACCGCTGAAGAAATCCTGCGCCAGTCCAACATCGACGCAGGTTACTGTTTGGATCTGGGTTGCAGTGACGGGGCGCTGGCATTCGAGCTGGCAAAACGAACAGATCTGTTCATTTACGCGATCGATCCAGACCCTGCCAACGTGACTAAGGCACGTGAGAATCTGACGCGAGCCGGGCTGTATGGTTCGCGCATCATGGTTTTGCAAGCTGACCTTGAGGATACAAAACTACCGATCTACTTTGCCAACCTGATCGTTTCCGCGCAATCGATTAGTCGTCCGCTAAGCGATGCGGCTAGGTTGGAAGCCGATCGTAGCCTGCGGCCGTACGGAGGTGTGCTGGCCACCGGAAAACCCGGCAACATGAACATTTTCACCCGCGGCCCACTGGAAGGCGCTGGTGAATGGACCCATCAATATGGCAACCCGGGGAACACTGCTAACTCTGCCGACGAATTAGTCAGCGGCCCGCTTGGCATGCTCTGGTTTGCGGATCTTGAGCAAGCGATGACGCAGCGACATGGGCGTGGTCCGGCTCCCTTATTCAAGAACGGCATCCTGTATTCAGAAGGTCTTAACGGAATCATCGCTGTGGACGCCTACAACGGCCACAAGCTTTGGGAATATGCCTTGCCCGATATCCTGAAGTCTTTCCACGGAGACCACTTGATGGGCACCAGTGGAACGGGCAGCAATTACTGCGTTTCCGATGACAGCGTGTATGTCCGCCGCGACGACCGTTGCCTGCGAATCGACGCGCGGACAGGAGAATTGATTGCCGAATTCAGGGCCCCAAAAACGATCCAGGGAGACGACGGAATCTGGGGGTACATCGCCCACGAAGATGGAATCCTTTTTGGATCGTTGTCTGATCCGAATCACGTCGTCACCTATCGATACCAACCCGGTGGAAACATGAAGGATCAGTTGACGGAGTCGAAGACCTTCTTCGCTCTGGACGCGATGACTGGAGAGTTAAAATGGCGATACGACGCAAAGCATTCACTGCGCCACAACGGCATCGCCGTCGCCGCAGGCGTCGTGATCCTGATCGACCGTCCGGTGGCGACCGTCGATCTCCGTCGTACGGGGCCGCAAGACCAAGAGAAACATGAGACCGGCAAGCTGGTTGCGCTCGATTTCGCCATCGGTAAAGTGCTATGGGAGAATGACGAAGACATCTACGGAACCGTCTCGGCCATTTCCGCGAAGCACCGAGCGTTGATGATGAGTTACCAGCCAACACGATTTCGACTGGCCAGTGAAATTGGAGGACGCATTTCCGTCTTTAGTCTCTCGGACGGGGAGTTGTTGTGGGAGAAGAAGTCAAATTACGAATCACGTCCGATGATCAATGACCGCACGATCTACACTCAGGGTGGAGCGTGGGACTTGATCACCGGGGAAGATCGCCCGTTTAATTTCGAACGATCCTATGGGTGTGGTGTGCTGGCCAGCTCGCGTGATATGGTGGTCTTTCGCTCGGCGACATTGGGCTACTTTGATCTCAAACAAAATAAAAAGACCGAGGACTTCGGAGGTATCCGGCCCGGTTGTTGGATCAATGTTATTCCGGCAGGAGGTTTAGTTTTTGCGCCCGATGCTTCGGCTGGATGCAGCTGCAGCTACCTCAATCAATCTTGGATCGCACTCCAGCCCGATGGGATTCGTCCGCCCACGATCGATCCTGCTGGCGCGTCCTCACCAAGAGCGATGAAGGTCGCAATCAATACAGCTCAATCGGCCGAGCGAACCATCCGCTACACATTGGATGGTTCTCCTCCGACATCACGTTCGCACCTCTACGTCCAACCCATCGAAATCTCAGAGACTGGACTGCTTCGAGCACGCGTATTTAGTCCAGACGGACGCCCCAGTTCGGTCGCGGAAGCGTCCTTCGTCATCAATCCTGATTTGCTACCTCTTGGTGACGTGCATTGGCGGGTTGAAGATGCGGCTGGTGCTAAGCCGCCAAGTGAATGGTCGATCGAAAACGGAACAATCAAGCAGACGTCCAACGTCATGGTGGGCGGATCACGCGTGATGGAAAACACCGCAAATGTTGAACGCGCAGGGAGCCTGTTCCTGTTGCAGAACGTGGAGGCCTTTGCTGATGGCGAACTGTCGCTTGAAATCAACTCCAGTGACGACGATGGAGTGGGCGTCGTGTTTCGCTATCAGGATCCGGAGAATTACTACCTCTGGTCGTCACATGCCCAACGGCCGTTCCGGGCTCTCGCGATCAAACAAGGTGCACGCTACCAAGTTCTGGCCGAGGAGGCGGAGGGATACCAGAGAGGAAAATGGTTTGCAGTGAAGTTCGTCTTTTCCGGATCTCAGATTACAGGATTCGTAAATGGTGAAAAGGAATTCGAGGTACAGGATCCTACCTTCGCTTCAGGCGCTATTGGGCTCTACTCCTGGGGCAATTCAGGCGTCCAATTCCGCAACGTCCGTTTCAAGACAAAGTAATTCAGTCGATTCCGCGGTTTTGGGTCAGAGTGAATGGAAGATTTTTTGAAAGATGGTCCTGATATGCCGAGCATGCGCCCGGCCATGCGGTTTGTCTCGTGGACGCCAAGTCCGAATAGCACTAGGGTAATGCCACTCGAGAATCGTCACCGTGAGCGTGGTCATTAATTAAAAACGTGCATGCGGTGTCAAATATCTGCAAAGGAAAACAGTGAATATTGAAATGAATCAAATTCGAATAGCAGCGTCACTGGTGATCCTCGCTCTGCTGTCAACTGCTTCCTTCTCAGGTGCGCAGGCGCAACAGCCCTCCGAAGAGCAAGTGTCGCGAATACTCAAACGCTTTCCAGAAGCGGATAAGGACAAGGACGGAAAACTATCTCCAAAGGAGTTTGATACCGTTCGCCAAATGTTCCAATTCAGGCAGAGGAATAGACGCTCGGGCGCAGCGGCACAACCGATGCAGACTGAAGATGCGAAACCTACTAAGACGCGGGCGGGGGTGAATGCCACCGAGAAACCGCTCTTCAGTATGGAAGAAATTCTTGATGAAAGCACATTGGATATAAAGATACTAAAAGACTGGCATCCTGTTGGAGACACGCGACAGAAACTCGTGGAGATCAATGTCGCTCAATGGTGGCCCGGGCAAGATTACAGGATCCCGGTGCGCATGATTGTCCCGCTCGAGCGGAAAGCGAAGGGTTTTAGTATTACTGGCTCCAATTCGTATGAAGGGTTGATGGAGGACGCTCGTCCAGCTGAATTTGAAGCAAAGCTGCTGGCGGGTGGCGTTGGTATCGTTAAGACGCACGTCAAGGCGTTCAGGCAGATTCCAGGCAAAGGGGGCTTGGAGCAAAAAATGCAACGCGAGTTTATGAAAGACCTGAATCCGCGATACACAGTTTTGTGGATGTGGTCGATGACCTTGATGCGGGCAACCACCGCGGCGTATGCCGAAACCGACTACTTCGAAAAGGGCAAAGTGGCCGGTTCGGGTAGCTCCAAGAACGGCATGTCCCCCGCGACCGCCTTGATTAATGACGAGCGTTTTACCGCAACCTGCTCCAACCATGCGCCTGCTTACTTTTCGCCGACTCGAAGAGCCGAGAGGGAAGAAGTCGCCAAAGCTGAAGAGGCAAACAACGCTTTCTTTGAGGCCGTTAAGGTTGGTGATATCGATCTAAATCAAAACATCGGGAGAGGTTATCGGCGTGTGATGGTGGGATCGGAGACCGGCATGGATCAGATGGCGCTGAGAGCGGGGAAATCCATCAACGAAATGCAAGCCTTCGCAGATCGCTTATGGTCTAACGCGTGCGTTACGGAGAATTGGGATCGGTTGATGGAGCGCGGCGTTAATGTTCTTTTCGAGCCGGGAACGCACGACTATGTCGCCTATGACATTCTCTGGGGAGCGCAAAACCATCCACAGTTGCCTGTCTATTACCAACCCAATGGCGGGCACGGTAAAACGCCGCATGTCGCTGTGGCAAAAGACGAACAGAATAGAGACGCCTTCCTTTGGAATCATTTCTTCGGCGGCGAACCGTTGTTAAGCCCTCCGGCGTCGAGCCACGAAGTCGACCAGAATAAGCTAAGAGTTAGCGTTCGTTTCGATGAGGGGCCTCAACCGACGAGCGGACGCATCTGGTGGATCTACGACCGCGCGCCGGCAGGTTCAGCCCCATTTCTGCATGTACCAATCCCGGAGGACCAATGGGCAGAGATGCATCGCGACGAAGAAACTGGCGCTTGGACTGCAACCATTCCTTTGAAGGATGGATATTCCCGAATCGACTTCTTCAGTAATCACGGGCACAAATCCAACGGCTACAAGCAGTATATCTCCAGCCCCTATACGCGAGTGGAACTTGGCCCGTCTCGGCATTGATGGTTATTGTTGAACAAAGGAAAGGACTTCGGTTGCACGAGAGAGTGATCGAATACTTTACTTTCTTTTATTGCTGCTTGATTTCACAAGATGGAATAATGTTCTCGTATCACACACATCACTAGCCAGCAAAGACTCTCAGACACCAGTTAATGTGCACTTTAGCAAGATTCCAGTGGGACTAAATGCGATGAGCCTACTGCTTTTTAGCGGGTGATTGGCTCGGAAAGCTGTCGATCGGACTGGTTACAATTGCCGGTTGAAGCACAATGCCTTCGGTGTCTCGAGAGTCTACGAAGCCCTTTAGGAATACGGTATCGCCCGCTTGGTAGTGGTCAATTGTCGTAAAATTTCCAACGTTGCATCGTGTGCCGTTTTTAAGATAGACCCAGATATTATCAGGGTCATCATGATTTACTTCTCGAAGGATGCCCTTCACTGTAATTAGTTGACCGGCATATCCAGAACTAAAGGAAGCGAGATCTTCTTCGGTAAATTGAGCTACCGAGGAGCCGTAATCCAATTGCCATGCCTGCGTCCAGCATCCAGCGAAGAACAGTAAACTCAGGTAGATCATCTTTTTCATGATTCGCATGATTATCGATTGCGTCCTTTAGATTGCCGACTGATAGCGATAGCGATCACCAAAAAACAAGTATCCCGACTTCCGGCAAATACAACAATACAATTGCCAATCCGGTTCCCATTGAAAATTGGTTGTCCAACTCCTGCCCAACCTAGAATAAAAACCTTCTAAACACAGCGTTTTAGCAGCATGTTGTGCATCCTCCGGGTGTACCTAGCACCCTCCTCAAGGTCTGCTGGATCACTCTCTTTTAGTGCTTTATCGGGCATTTCCCTCGATTCGCCGCCTTTTCCCGATTTGAACAAGTTTCTCCAGAGCTTTCTGGAATACCAGTTAATAACTTTATTCATGAGTTATTAGATGGTAGAACAACAGAGTGAAGAACAGCCCGAAGTAAAAGATCATCAATTCGATGCTTTAGCACATTAATCACTTAAACCCACTTACTCTCCCAAGTCTTAGACGGAGACTTTTCTATTATGAGCCTGAGAAACAAAACACTTGCCATGCTGGCTACCGCCATGCTGGTTCTGTCGTCAATCTCCAATGTTGATGCTGACGATGACCACTACAAAGGCTGGACTCGCAGTTTCGAAGAAGCGAAAGAAATCGCTGCGAAAGAAGGTAAATCCATCCTAATGGAATTCACTGGTTCGGATTGGTGCCCACCCTGTAAAGCACTTCACAAAAATGTGCTTAGTCAGGATGCATTCCAAACCGTTAAAGAAGATTACGTTCTGTTAGTCCTTGACAACCCACGCGATAAATCACTGGTCACACCTGCCGAACAAGAGCAGTACCGGCAGCTTTCCAGCAAATTCCAGGTTCGGGGAGTACCGTCGATTTTCCTGGCGGATCAAAAGGGCCGCCCGTTCCATTTCCAGTCCGGATACGGCGGCCAGAAAGTAGACCAATGGGTTGCTGACATCCGCGCCAAGAGAGAAACTCTGGCCAAGCGCGATGCTGCATTCGAAAAAGCTGAATCTGCCGCCGGTGTCGAAAAGGCAAAAGCTTTGGATGAAGCTATCAGCGTTGTCGATGCAAAAGTTGCCGTTGCATTCTATAGCGATTCAGTCCAACAAATCCTTGAACTTGATGCGGATGGGCTAGGCGAGAAATACGCATCCATCAACCGTGCTGTCGAGTTTGAAGAAAAGCTCGCTACCCTAACCGCTCAAAAACTCGATGCCGATAAACTCGCAAGCGAATTGGACGCCCTCCTCGAAAAGACCAAGCCAGCTACTGAGCAGGGGCAGCAGGTACTGTTCGGGCGTTCGAATAGGCTATTCTCAGCAGGTAATAAACCTGCTGCTAAAGTTCTTTTGATCGCGGTTCAAAAACTTGATCCGGAATCTCAACTCGGTAAGCAGGTTCCTCAGATCCTAGAGAAGTACTTCAAAGACTAGCTCAACACTGAGCATCCCAAACGAAAAGAGCTTGAGTATCAAAACTCAAGCTCTTTTTTTATGATGCAGTTGGCATTTTTCGTCGCGTCACTCGATGACCGGAACGGAAAATTCGGTCGAGGTTTCCTTGGCGTAGAAGCCTACGTACTCAATCGATTTCAACTCGGGTGGTAGCGAGAAACTCATCGTTACTCCGTTGATCTCCGCAGAGCCTGTTCTCTTTGAAAGATCCAAGGAGACGGCTATCTCAAAAGTGTCGTCCGGCGCGAACGTCGCTCTTTGGGAGCCAGCATTGCCGATGTTACCCCAACCGCCCGCGAATGCGATGTGCTGGTTCATGCCGATCGCGGTACCGATCTTAAAGCTTGCTCCATTGGTTGGTGTCGACGTAAGGACCAAGGCACCGTTGCGCGTCACTCCGTTCTTCTGGGCACTTCGGTACTTCAATCGAATGTTCGCCCGATCCTTGATCGGACTGTTCAGCTTCTGAAAAGCGAGTCCTTCACTTTGTGGAGACATACGGTAGCCAAAATCTGTCTTTGTGATGTTCGTCCCGAGAACAACCTCGAAAGTGCCGGTCGGGTCTTCACCGACCGTAGGCTCAACCGATTCTCGCTTCACACGTTTACTTTGACCATCGAGCTTCCACCAGTCAGGTCCTTCGTTCAGAACAGCAGCGTCATGGCGGACGAGAGCTTCTCGTAATTCGGCAAAGGTAACAGGAAAATCGTCCGCTACGTCGGTCGTTTCCTGCCAGTCCTCCTTGATGTTGTAGAGTTCGAATGATGTGAGGTTGTCGGATCCGACAATCTTCCAATCGCCAATGCGCATGCCGACTCGGTACTTGTTCGGTGCTAGATGATTCCGCCAGTACAAAGGCTGTTCACGTTGGATTGCGTTTCCACTGAACAGAGGCAGGAGACTGGTACCGTCAATGGTGCGATCATCCGGAAGTGCAATGTCAAGCACATCGCAGATCGTCGGAAAGATGTCTGATCCGATGACCGGCGTTTCGCTAACGCTGCCAGCCTTGATCTTCCCCGGCCAACGGACGATGCCTGGGACTCGAATACCGCCCTCATGAGTTGCCCGCTTTCGGCCACGTAATCCGCCGGTCGATCCACGAGTCCGGCCGTTGCTTCCATTTCCTTCCGGACCGTTATCCGAAGTGAAGAAGATAAACGTGTTGTCACGGTATCCCATATCGTCAACTGCGGCCATCAGCCTACCAAAGGCGGCATCAAGCTGCGTGATGTTTCCATGATGTTGTCGAATTCCCTCATCCTCAATAGCCGCGTAATGCTGCATGTACTCAGGAGCGGATTCGATGGGAAGGTGTGGTTCATGAGTCCAGATGGAGATGAAGAATGGTGTCTCTGAGTCTTTCCGCCCCTTCAGCCACTGAATTGCTTCGTTGGCTGCGATCACTGCGCTAGGGCCTTCCATCCAGCCGACTTCTTCACGGTTTCGAACGTAGTTGGTCGGATTCATGTGGTTGGGCGCCGCGTTGTTCTGCGTGGCTAGCCAGTGGTCGTAGCCGTGATCATCTGGCTGCGGCTGATCCACCGAATTGAATTTGCCATTGAGATGCCATTTGCCGGCATGGCAGGTTTCGTAGCCTCTTTTCTTCAGCAGCGAGGTAATCGTGATCTCGCTGTCACGAAGATGGTAAATGCTGCCGTCGGGAATCCATCGCCAGACACCATTCCGATAGGGAGTTCGCCCGGTCAGGATTGCCGACCGTGATGGTGAACAGACCGAACATGCCGAGTAGCACTGAGTGAGTCGCAATCCTTCGCTGGCAAATTTATCCAAGTTCGGCGACTTGATGATCGGATGACCGTAACAGCCAAGATCACCCCAGCCCTGATCATCTGTTAGGAACACAATAAAATTGGGCGAATCATCTGCACCTTCAGCCATGTTGAACGGGCAAAAGGCCGCTAAAGCCAGGATGATGGCAAGGATGGTTTTGGACATGGTCAGACCTCGAAGTTCTATTTCTATGATAAGGGTCAAGTCGTGAAGCACTGGAAGTTCATTTCCAATTCTTCCGTCGGGGCCGCGCTTTCTCTACCCCAATATATAGGTGTCGCTTTTAAAGCTTTGCATCATTGCCTCAACGGCGGCCGGATCAGGAGTGTCCAAGTCTTTCTCGCGACTTTTCACGGGTACGTTGAGAAGAGTGAACCGTTAGGGCGCTGTTGTCGGCCAAGCTGCATCAACTCGTCAAGATTCTTGCGAACGGAATCGTCGAGTTTCATTAATTCACTGACAGCTCTCGGGTTGTCTTCTCAAAGACTCGACGTTTGTTCTTGCGCATAAAGAACGGTAACGGTAGCCGCTTTTTACTTTCCATACACACTGAATTCCCCATCCGTGATGGAGACTCGGTCTTAGAAGCTATAAAGCTATTGATCTCTTTCGAAATTGAAACCGAGAGAGAGCACGATCTCGAATTAACTTTGATGTTGAGATAATTGTTGATTGATCTTTAGCCTTAAGTACGACATCGTCAGTTGCCGCTTATCGCTGGATTGCTCAACGGATTGATGTTCGGTAGCAAGCGAATCCTTGAAGGGAAACCATTCGTCAGGTAACCGGCGCATCGCGATTTGCATCATTTTGCTGTAGACCGAGGCCTGGTAACTCTTTTTCTTCAATTGTCGCTTGGCCTGAGCAAGTTGAAATTTTAACACCTCAATTTGCTCCAGCAGCTCGGCTTTGCTTGGTTCGTTCACCACCGCTCTCTCCCAATCATATTCATCGAACTGGTATTTGATTGACGAATCGTGTTGTCTGTTTAACGAATCAGACTTTGTCTTGTACTCATTCAACGTTCCCCGAAAAGTAAAAAAACCGGCCCCGAGGTCAAAGAACTCAACGATTGATTGACAACAGTGACTGCCAAACAAGCAAAAAGTTACTATTTACATTTTTTTCGGGGTAGATGTTGGACACCTTCCCAGCGTCGTCGGTCTCCTATGCAACGTCTGTCAGTTCAGTCTTTCCCAGTGTTCATGGTTTCTTCGCCATTTCTAGCAACGACGTGACGACTGCGTCCGGATCGTTCTCCATCTACATGCGTCACTGAACCGCCTGATCTCCCTCTGCAGCGATTACCAAAGCAAGTTGACCATGTTTTTCATGGCCGTTGCGGTGTAACCCTACTCATCGCGAAGAGATAGAACGACAAAATTGACAAAAGACCCGTCATTGCGCAGGCCCGGTTTGGAGGAGAGGTGCCCTTTGGCAGGGACTAGTTAAAGAATCGAGTGCAGTTATTATGAATGGCTGATTGATTAGTGTTCATTCGCAAGCGGTGTGCGTCGAGAGGAGACTGGATGGATAGTAAATATCGAATTGCAATTATTATTGGTCTTTGTTCCGCCCTCGGTGGGACAATACTCGCTTACCGTGCAAACTGGCTCCATTCATCGCTGGATGATCTTTTCCAAACCATCGGGTTAATGATTCTTTGCTTCGGCCTGCTCTTAATTCTTTTAGCGTTCTACAGTTGGCTCCGAGACTCCAAGGCTTAAGGTGGGCTTACGCCTACCCTTGAATGAGACTTATCAGCCTAAGATCAGATTGAATGCCTGTTGGGATCAGGGATCATCTTTTGTTTGATTACAAGTAACGATTGATAATACGACTTTATTTTTTTGAATGGACTTTAAAATGCGACTAAGCAGAGTTTGTACCACCATGATCGTTGTGTTCTTTTCCGTGTTTCTCGTTGAGGTGGCGACGCTTGCGCAAGAAGATGCTGCGGGAAATTCAATCTTCACCAAGAATACGTTTGATCTTGGGATTGTGGTTTCGGATCTGGAACAATCAGCCAAGTTTTACACCGAAGTTGTTGGCATGACCGAAGTGAAAGGATTCACGGCTCCTGCCAATGTCGCAACGTCGTTTGGCTTGACGGATAACCAACCCGTTGTCGTTCGCAGATTTGTGATGGCCGACGTAAAGGATGCACCGTCACTGAAGCTGATGGCTTTTCCCGAGGTACCGGTTGCAAAACCTGACCAGAGATTCATTCACTCGACACTTGGATTCAGCTACCTGACATTGTTTGTGAAAGACATGGATGCTGCAGTTGAACGAGCTAAAAAGGCCAATGTGACTCTCCTCGGTCAGACTCCGGCGAAAGTAGGAGGCAACAATTTTCTAACCGTTTACAGAGATCCGGACGGTAACTTCATTGAAGTGATTGGGCCATCAGGCCGTAATGCAGTTCAAACCCCAAAGAAGTCAACGTCTGCCTTCTTTGACGCGGCGCGATCAGGCAATATCGCAATCCTTCAGCAATGTCTTGAGGGAGGGCAGGATATCAACGCAAAGCAGAACAACAACGTGCATGCCATTGGACTGGCCTCACTTTTTGGGCACGTGGAGGCAGTCAAGTTTCTCATCAAGAACGGGGCAAATGTCGATCAGCAGACAAAGGATGGAGGTACCGCACTTCATGGAGCTTCTTTCTTAGGAAGGGTCAAGGTCGTGGAAGCTTTGCTGAGTGCAGGCGCGAACGTGAGGATCGCGAACACCAATGGAATCAATCCGATCGATGAGTGCAGTGAACCCTGGAGTGACAAAATAAGTGAGAAGGTTAATTTTTTAAATCAAGCGATCAAAGTGAATGTCGAGGAAAAAGACGTTCAGGCAGGTCGACCAATCGTTTTTGAGCTATTGCACGAGCACGCCAGCCAATCAGGTTCTGGCTTCCAGATAACCACTTCTGCAGAAAAATGATCCACTCGCTCAATGCGAGCTGAATGTAACTTTTGTTTTGGCGTGTTCTGCGAATGCACTGCGGTCACTCAGGCTGGCTCACTGAAAGGCATGATAAGCTGATCTGAATAAAACCGAACTTTCTGAGCCCTTTTTGAATCGCCGTTTGATATTAGTAGAAACCGTTACTCATGGTTCAATTTCTGTGTGACTTGTATCGGTAGCGAGATGCGCCAATCTGGCCAGCTTGGTATATCCACTCTGAGGTCAACATTCCACACGATATCGTTGTAATGAAGATCGATAGTCGGAGGAGCGTCTGGGGGTAAATTGATACTAAAGTGGAATTCTTGTGGCACACCACGCGGGTAGAGGGTCGTGGATTCAGCGACGCGCTCTGTTTGTTCAAAAAGCGTGTGTCGATGTGTTCGACGATTACTTCCACTACCACTCACGCAGCGCTCTGCTCCGGTAACGGTCATGTCGATACCATTGATTGCGATCTGCTTTCTGGGAGAGATCGTAATCTTACCTTCAACGGCTTCACCAGCGACAAACTGTTCACGATCAAGATCCGCCTCGATCGAACCCAACGCCCATTTCGGCAGGAAAGAACGAATGAACCAAAACAAGAAGACGGCAAGTCCCAACGCTCCCATAAACCAGATACCGATCTTCGGAATGTTGAGTAGCTGAGGTCCTGATCGCATCACTAACATATAAATCACAACTATCACGATCAGGCCAAGGTAGCCGCCATTTTTTTTCTTCCGCGGTTTTCGGTTGGACGTTTGTTCACAGTGAGTCGAACGCATTTGAAATGGCTCTGAAGCTTTTGGGTCAATGGCCCAGGGTAGCTTCGCGCGAGCTTCAACGAAGTGATCGATATTCAAATGGTGGCCATGATACGTCGGAGGCCAATCGACGATGGGTAGGTCAAATCGGTAGCTTGCATGATGGCCGGCTACCCAATCTCCTTCAAAGATAACGACAGGGTCACCTGAGTCGCCCGCGATGTTCCCGCTACCGTGGGTCGTCCACGATGTTCTTAGCTCTAACCCTTTGCAAGTTGCGTCCGAATCCACCGATACATCGACCGTTCCCGAGATCGTACCTCCGCCGAGGTAAACTTGATCGGGCTCATCCAGAACAATATTTAACTTACATTTTGGCATGACGAATCACTAGCTTTTGAAATTCTTTGTAGAGCTTCTGCTCAATTGCTCGAACATTGTTTCCGAATGACTGATGGAGTGCATTCGCGAATTCAATGGAAATCTGGGGTACGGGCCCCGCCTCCAAACGCGATGCTTCGATACGCCGATTCAATATTGCCTGAATATGTTCTGGCGTATTGTGCTGCCCTATTGTAGTCGTTTTGACTTTGTACCCATACCTTTCGAGCACCGTTCGTAAATCACGATGAGTGGCAAGGATCAACGGGACGTTGGTCGAGAAAACGGCACGTCTTACTCTCCATGGTAGTCGCTGAGCTTCGTCAATCAGCACAGGGTTTCCTGAGGGGATATCAGGGCATGGCTCATCCTCTGGAAGATAGACGTAACTCGATTCGGGTAGCTTCTGGTGGAACGTCAGCATTCGGGTTGTCTTCCCATTGCCACAGTCACCAATTAGCTGGATCGCTTCGGACGACCCGATTTTGCAATGCATGAACTCGTTGTCTGAAATCACTGCAAGACTGACACGCTCCTGGCGAGTCAATTCTCCAAATGGATTTCGCCATAAATTGAACGCTGCAGTTGGCATCCAGCGATGCTTGACTTGATGCGGCTTGAAGTTACCGAACAAAAACGAGAATCCTCAAACAACGGAAAGGAATGTCTTGGTATCGCGCCCTCCATGATAGGAAAAACGCGAGCCATAGTGTGCTCCTGCTGCAAAACGCATCGGAAAACACATTCGCAGAATCCAGTTGGTCACGATCGCTGATTCGAGCGACTTACCTTGTGACCAGTTTGATGCGTCCACTCTTAGCGTTTTTCATGGAATTCACACGGAAACGTGAACATGAATGCAGCGTGCGCCGTCGGTATGTTTTGATTTTAGTGAAAGTATCTACTGAGTCTGGCCATCAGTCTGTGTGCCAACGTCAATAACCTGGCAGCTTTCCTCGATGATTTCTCTTGCGATAGATGCTTCTTTTGCTGCTTGACAATAATCATGAGCAATGTGCCATATTTCTCGTACTTTCCCCTCCGAAGAAATGCCGTGTGGTGAGAGGATGAATCGCCTCATGTCGATCAGTAGACGAATGGGCAATAAGAATAGCCCCACGAGCAAGCCCATCAAAATGACCGGCACAAGGAAGAGGGTAACGTAGACTTTTCCATCATCTTTCACAAACAGCGCGTACAAGAGGACAACAACCATGTACGCGACCAAAATCCCAATCATCACCGTTTGGAAATGCTTATTTTGTAATAACCTGCTAGTTCGCGATTTGTGCTCGCGGTTTTGATTCTCAGCCTTTCGGATTCCGCGGTGCTTGCCACAATGGGGCAGCTTAACTGCGATCTCATTCCAACCCGATAAGTGTCGGAAAAGAAGGTCATGGAGGATGACAAATCCAAGCCACGGAAAAAGCATTTCCGGCTGATCACGCAACACAACAACTGCACAACAAAAAATTGCTGCAGGAAGAGATTGGACTAAAGTAAAGCAAGCATTTAGCTTTTTTGGGTCTTTGGTGATCCACCGTGTCCAGCGGTAAGACCGCGAGGATTCCTCAATGCAGGAAACCCAGAACCAATCGATTTGGCTTGAAGGTTGACCGCAAAATGTGCAGCATTCCGTCTCTGCTTGCAATTCTTTACCGCATAGCACTGAGGATCTATCGGAATTCATGCCGGCAATGGGTGGCTTGGGTCGTGGGGCTGGAAGTAAGTTCCGCGATCAAGTAGCAGGCGACTAGAACTGCATTCCATCGATTCATTCTATAAGAAACCGTCTTCTCGGTAACCTGAGTACGTGTAAACAGTCGGTCCTGATGATCTCGTCTATTTTGGTCAATTCATCAACAATGAATTAACCACTTTTGGATTCACGTCGTTATTGACAGAGTATCATTCGCTTTGGAGACGCGTCAACTATTGAATGATTTTTTGGATGTCGATTAAGTGCATTTGCCTTCCCTCGTTGTTGTGTGGAGCATCGATACATACAAAGCGGCTGTCAGGACTGAATCGAGGGTGCGTGTCGACTCGCCACTCACCCGTATAGGCCTCCGGTAGTGGAAAGTTTCCAAGATCTACTCTTCGCCCTGATGCAATATGGAAGAGGTGAGGGGTTTGCAAACGATCGCTCCCTTGCGGATACGTGTCATTGAGAATCCACTCCTTGCCGGGAAGATAACTCAGGTGACCACTTCCGTTCAGAACGCCCTTACCAACTTCCTCCATGATCCCATTGTCCTGATCTTTGAAAAGAAAATTCCCCCACTCTGATTTGCCAAGGTAGTTTTTCGATTGCGATAGAATGTGCATCGGGTCACGCCATATAAAATGTGACGCGTAACCATTCGGAATTACGATGCGTAGATCACTGCCGTCAGTATTCGCTGTCACCATTCTGGTTAGCCGTCGTCCGTTGGGATATCGCCAACGATGCAAGGCAATGAACCGCGTTCCATCAGGATTAAACAGTAGATGGTTGAAGTAATGTTTAATGCCCGGTTCGCTTTGTGGGATTTTGCCTCTCTCGGCAATCTCTGCAAGCGAAAGAATGAGTTGTGATTGTCCCGTTTCCAGATTGATGTGAAAGATACCAGAGTCACGTGGTGCTAAATCGTCCTCATTTTTATCTCTCAACCCGGCGTAGCCATAGCCCGGCCTAACAGCAGCAATCCTCGCAAAATCTGGCGCTACCGCTGACTTGCCATTTGGACTCACCGAGTAGACCGGGTGCCGAATCGTTCTTTTTTGCCCGCTTTGAACATCAAGTATTTTTGAAACAAATCGACCTGCCTCGCGATCATTCCATATTACTTTTGATTGCGATCCGGGCAGCCATTGCAGCATGCATCCTTGCTGCCAGTTCCATGCTCGACTTTCTCCGAGATGAATCCAGCGATCGCCATCATGTAAATCAACCATGCCGATCGAGATGACATCGTCAGCAGTTGGCGACCGATGCTCAAATGAGACTTGCATCCCAAGCACATAACGACTTGTCGGGTCAAACTGCAGTTTATCGTAGTAGCCAAACCAGTGGTGTTTTGGTCCACGGGTGATGACTCGTGAAGGTGGATCCTCAAGGCTCTGAATTGCGGCGCTGGCGCGTCCATTGGTGAGTCCTATGGTCCCGGTGATAACCGACTGCATGAAAGTCCGTCGGGTTAAACTAATGTTCATCTTGTGTTGCCGTTCAATTGGTTTCTTCCAACGGTTGTCAATTTCCAAACTGCTCTGGCGATCATTTTTTCCTGCGTGGCTGTTCATCCAGAAACCGTGTTCATGAACCTAGACGCACGCTCGTTGGTTTTTCGCGCGTCGGCGGTTTCAGGTTTTTCCCTCGTGAAACATCCACTAAATATGAGTCCAATACATTTCGACCAATCAGGAAACCATGGGTCAAGGTGGATCGATCATTCAAGGTAACGTGCGCCGCAACGGTTTGATTGTCCCCGATGCGAAAATGCAACAGAACTTTGATTCTGTTCTCTGCTCCTTCTCCAGTTACCACTCGTACCTGATCAATGAACTTGGCAGTATGTCTGTAGGGCGTTTTTCTGTCGTCTGAATAAATTGTAAAGTGAACGCGTTCACCTGATCGTTCGATATTGGTTGCGTGAATGGAAGAAGTGGTTGCACCTGTGTCGACTCGAGCAACGTAGGAAAGAGATTGACTCTCAGTAACTTTTGCACCTGTGTTTAGGTTCAGGGTAACCATTTCCTTTTGGCCAATAACCGGTTTTGAAATAGTTTCTCCATTACAGGACTCTGAAAGGGCAAGTACTGATAGGACGCTAAGGAAAGAGATTCTGGATATCATGACAATTCTCTATCAGTCGGTCTCGTAAGCTGGATCAAACTATTTTGAAACTGACTATTACCTTTAGTGGATAAGGAATTTGCTTGTGTTGAGGGACACCGGGAAATGGCCATCAATCATTCGATAAGATTCATGACCCTGTAGCGTGCAGTGCTTCAAGGAATGTTCACTCTCTCCTTTGAAGCTTGGCAGATGTATCGAGGGCGGACGTCTCTTTGCACAATTAACCCGATCCGACAGGAGCTCCGAGGAACCGTTAACATTTTCTTAACAATTTGGAATTGCCCATGCGTATACAAGTTCATTTTCGCGAATCTTCGGGAAAAAATGTGGTTTGATGGGTTTAGGTGCAGTGATGGTGTTGGATCGAAATTGTCATGGCTGGCCTATTGAACTACTTGCGGGTTGATTACTTTTCTATAATCCTACGCATGTACGCCGGGTGGCTGCAGTCACTCGAATGATGAGTTGGTTTCGATGTTGGAGAATACAAATGATTGCTGAAAATTCAATTACTGAAGCTCAAATTGCCTGGGGTGAAGGCATTGTAAAAATTGGTAAGGTTTTTTCTGAGAATGGTGACTATAAAGCTGCTGCCGAGGAGCACATCAATGAGTTCTACAATTACCAAGAAGGTAGTGTCCTCTTCAAACCAACGTTGACATCGGAAAAACAATTTCGCCTCGATTTTGAAGGAGCTCTTTCCTATTTCGTCGGTGGAAATGAAAGCTACCCGGAAGATCATGGATTTGCCATCAAGCCTTGGACAAACGTTCGTTGGGAAAATGCCGGAACAAAAGTGGTTGACGGCATGGCGATCGCAATGGGTAACTACTTTTTCACGCCCGCCGAGGGTGGCGATGACGTGAAAGTTGAGTATTCGTTCGCATACGTACTGGACTCCAACGGAAAGCTGAAAATCACTCTGCACGACTCCCACTTACCGTATAATCCAGCAGCGTAATTCGCTTGCGTACCGGTGCATTGAGTCGCCTATCAGTCCGCGATACACCGAGGGGATTTCCTTGCAAATCTTCTCGGTGTTTTTTTGTGGTGGCAGAAGCGTTTAGTGATTCGCCTGCTATTCTCGTACCACCTTCAGGCACTCCGGTCATCTGCCATTTTTTTGTAGTGATGTAAGTTGCAGTCTACTTGGGATAGCTCGCCAAGTGGAAAGCTGTGATGCGTGGATTGAATTGGTTTCTAGGGAACGTTCGTCTTAGAAACAGGTGCTGTTTTTACGTTCCGACGGTGCAGTATCAGCGCAGTACAAAAGTTTCGAATGTTGGAGGTAATTCGAAATAAACTGATCGTCGCAAGAACGATAACGAGGAATTGCATCGCGAAATTACCGCCCGGTTTAAGCACGCTGTATGCATTGGGGTTCTCGGGGTCGTAGAAAAGATCATGGATCGTACCGACCCTGTATTTTCGCTTCAGAGACCGAATCTGGTTGGGGGTTATGGGGGTTTCTGTCGTTTTTGTATTTGCGGTGTACTTGCGCCCATTTACCTCGAATTCATATTCAAATTGAATACTACGATTCGAGAATTCTTCAGCAGAGGTGATGATCATTTCTGTTTTTGGCCAATGACGGCTGGACCATTGAATTCGACAATGTCCAATACCATGAAAGATGCAGAACGCCATGAAGGCAGCCAAGCTGCTTGACACAATTAATTTGAACCACAGTCGACCGACTCCGTCGTTTGGATCAGTTTCGAATAATCGCATGTCTGCAATCTTTGGTGAGGAGGATCAGTGGTATGGTTGAGTCAGTTGGAGCAACGGATGAACGCTTTTCTTTTTCTTCCTCACTGATTAAATAAGACTCGTCAGAATCTGGTGATGCTTGGCAAGTAAAGGACCTTGTTTTGCTGCGAACCGTCGTCATTCGTGGGGCAACTGCTTATACTGGGTCGTTGTTTTGGGTCAGTTGTGAATCCGTGCATTATTTGTTCTCTGTATTATCCACCATACAGGATACTTGTCGGTTTCGAGAATGAAGTGAATACCATTGGCTTGGTATCTGTTGATCAAAAAATAAAGAGAAAGCGAAGTCCTTCATGCATCAATTAAAACTCACGCTCTTTCATGCTCCGCTGCGGCAATGGATCAGCTGGAGTCTGCTCGTTTTCATCAACTCTGTCGTGATTGCTAACGATAATGAAACACTTCGTGTCTTCATTTTTGCCGGCCAATCTAACATGGTGGGATCAGATTCAAAAGTTGAGGACATCCAACAATTCCCTCCCTTTGCCGGACTTGAGGACGCGCAGTCGAACACTCTCTTTTCTTATTGCATTGGGCGAGAGAACAAGACGATCTCTAATGGTTGGGTACCATTACAACCGGTGAACAATATCGTTGGACCCGAATTAAGTTTTGCGAGACGTGTTCAGCAGTCGATCGCGGCACCGATTGCGATTATTAAAGTTGCCGCGGGTGGTACACACCTTGGGGGTGATTGGAATCCTGATGAGCCCAGTGGTTTTGAAATGTATCCTTTGGCGCTCGATTTCATCCGGAATGCTCTTGAAGATTTAGAACGCAAGGGAATTGAATATCGCCTGGAGGGTTTCGTCTGGCACCAAGGTGAAAACGATATGTTCAACGCGGATTACATGGACAATTATGGGGCAAATTTAAAAAACTTCCTCACAAGTTGGCGCCGCGACCTTCGGTCGCCAGATTTGCGGTTTTACATCGGCGAGTTATGCACCAAAACAATTTGGGGAATGGATCTTCGACCGAGGATGTACGCAATCAGCCTCGGTCAAAAGGAGGTAACCGGTGAGGACCCTCGCGCTGACTACGTTCCAACCTCTCATGTTGGTGTCGAAATCGGCGGTGGTGTCGGACTTCATTACCATTATGGAACGCTCGGTCAATTAGAACACGGAATCAACTATGCCGAAGCTTACCTCCGTAATGTGGACGAACTGACACCGGTGGATCGAAAGCTCGCTACTTGGCCTTACGATGACGGTTCGATGATTCAGTTATTTGTCTTGGCGGGGCATCGTAATATGGAAGGGGAACGTGCGTTTCGCCAGCAACTTGTTGAATCAAAACGCGGCGCCGTGATGTCGGAGGACCGGCTGGATATTGCCTACCGATACAGTCTTGGCGGTGGTTATCGAAGCGCGAATGATTGGGAGCCGTTAGGGTTAGTCGATTACTATGACACGTTTGGCCCCGAAATATCATTTGCATCGACTCTCCGGTCAAAGAATATTTCGAATATTGCGATTGCAAAGTTCACCCACAGCGGTTCTCAAATCATTGACTGGACGCCGGAAGGTAGCGAGGCGAAAAGCCGTAATCTATTCAATCAATTTATCGGTTTTATCCGTACCGCCATTAGCGATTTAGAGTCAAAGGGACACACTGTGGAGTTGGCCGGTGTCTTCTACCACATTGGAGAAAATGACATGTCTTGGGGGCCTTTTAGGCAAGGTGCACCCGAACGCATCATGTCCTTGGTCAATCAGTCTCGGGTTGAGCTAGAGATGCCATCCCTCAAGTGGTTCGTAAGTCAGCAGCCACCCACCGATGATCAATCGGTCAATCAAATTGATGTCGATGCGATGTTGAAACAACGTTTTGATCAAGATGAACATCTTGTGCATCTGAGAATTAGTGACCTTCCACCTCAAGAAAAACAACTGGTCATCAATACCGATGGAATTATTGCACTGGGCGATCAGCTTGCAGAGGCTTATGTCGAGCTGAACGCAAAAAAGTAGACACGAGATAATCGGGTTATAAATCGGATCGTTGAAGCGGTCCTCCCGCTATCTCACGACTTGAGTCCCGTCAAAACGTTTTCACAGCTGTCCAAAATCTCGTTGAGTTTAATGGAGTTGAAAAGCGCTGGCTCGTTTTGATCATGCTGACAGTTTGACACTATCAGTTTTTAAGATTCACACTTACCTTGCGTTTGGCGAAGAGGTCGACCCCTTTGACATCAAGACGTGTTTCGATGTGCCAATAAATGCGACCTTGCATCATGTCTGCAGCTCCCGCTGCCATGTTCAGCATTGATCCAACGATTCCTTCGCCTGCTGATTCGGCTGCAGCGCGAAGAGCAGCGCCACCCTTTCGGGCCTCGGTGGCCGTCGGTGCAATGATCTCGAAATGGTAGCTTTGTGAAAAACCTGCTGGAAATTCACGTGTTTCTTCAACGATCTGATCTTGCCGGTAAACCTCTTCCCATTCAATCTGATCTTGATCACGGTTGTGGCGTCTTTTTCGACGCTTTTCCTGCCCAACAAGGGATACCGTCAATGCTCCTCGCATCGACTTCTTCGCTGTCAAATTGATGCTTCCGCTTAGTGTGTCACCGGAATCAGCCGCACTCCGAGCGAGCTCGATAGCAAGCTTCCCTTTCATGAAACGTGCAGCATAATATCCGATCACAATGAAAATGATGACGGCAAAGACGCCGCCGACAATTAAGGGTGACAAGTGAATTTCCGAGGTTTTGGTGATAGGTTAGTTTTTTAAAAAAACTAACCGGGGTTTTATGGGATTGCTGGTCATTAGCGTGCGAATCTTACGCCGCGCGAACCCTCTAGCCTACCATCTATTACGTTTAACAAAGAGGACCCGGTAGAAAATAAGGTTGTCTCGATTGAGCTCTGGTGATGAACTAACTTGACTAGTTTCTATACAGATGATGAATTAGTCCACCTTTTTAGGAGCAGTGTCGTGTTATCTTTAAATTCGAACTTATCGGGATTGCTCGCAATCACTGTACTTTGCGTCGGAGTATCCCGTGCGGAAGAGGTGTCACAGTTTCGAGGACCAGATGGGAACGGGAGGTTTGTAGGGGACCTGCCAAACCGTTGGAGCGACAGTGAGAATTTAGGGTGGTCAGTCGGAATCCCTGGTGGCGGCTGGTCGTCACCGGTGATTGCTGGGGACCTGGTGTTCGTTACCACGGCGGTCGCGGCGGACAAGACGAGGCCCAAGGGCTTTGGAGAAGGTGTGCAATCAATGCGTTCCTTCTACCAATCGAAAGCGCCCAGTGAGCCTTACAGTTTCGAAGTTCATTGCGTGAAGCTGGCAACCGGTGAACTAGCTTGGAAAAAGCAGGTAATCTCGCGAAAGCCCCCATTCAAAGTACATCCCTCTAATTCATACGCGACCGAATCTCCTGTTACTGATGGGACTCATGTCTATGCCTACTTTGCTGCGGTTGGAGTTGTTTCGTGTCTTAACTTAGATGGAGAGGAGATATGGAAACGAGAGCTTGGTGCGTTTCCAACCAGCAATGATTTTGGAACGGGTAGTTCGCTCGCTTACCACGACGGCATGGTTTTTGTGCAGTGTGATCAGGAGCAGTCTTCGTTTGTTTGTGGTCTCAATGCGAAGACCGGCGCGGAGATATGGAAGAACGATCGTAGCAGTCGGACCAGCTGGAGCTCACCGGTCATTTGGAATAATGACGTGCGATCAGAATTGGTCACCTGTGGTAGTGGTGCGGTAACAAGTTACGATCCGGCAAGCGGTGATGTTTTATGGCAACTTACTGGAATCGGTGGCAGCTTTAGTGCTTCTCCGACGTTTGATCGCCAACGCATCTACCTCGGGCAAAGTGGACGTACCAGCCGCGGGCCTTTGGTCGCGATCAATGCGGGAGCTGAGGGTGAGCTGAGCTACGAAACGATTGGAGAGAAAGCACTTGCTTGGATTCAGGATTTGTCCGCACCAAGTATGTGTTCACCGGTTGTGCTTGACGGCCGTGTTTATGTCCTTAGTCGAGGTATTATTAGCTGTCACGATGCTGAAACGGGTGAATCGCTTTATAAAAAACGTCTCAAAGATGCCTCAAGCGTCACGGCATCCTTGTGGGCGGCAGGAAACAACGTCTTTGCATTGAATGAATCGGGTGAAACATCGGTGATCACGTCTGGAGATGAATTCAAACTAGAGGGGACGAATTCGATTGACGGTCTCTTCTGGTCAACGCCGGCTGGCACATCTACTGAGTTGTTAATTCGAAGCAGTGACAAGCTTTATTGCATTCGTAAATAAAGGATCCATCCGCTGGTGCTGTTGGTAATCGGCCCTAACCCGATCTTTTGTTGTGTTGAATCAATAACCTAATCGGTAGATCGGTATCTTTCTCTAGCTAGTACTGCCACTTCTATCGGTTCTGTTTGAAGGATTGCAAGAATCCAGGATTGCAATCCGGCGGCGTTAATTGCGATGAAGATTCTGAGTTTTAAGGTCAATAAAATTCACGCCTTTCTTTTCTCATACTCGGCGTTGGATTTGGCTGGAGAATGTTTGCTAATCGAGTGCGATTTCTTCATACTTTAGTCGGGTCGAGTTCCCTCTACGAGTGATTATGGTAACCAATGAGTGGTCGCTTGTTTCCAATAGGCCCACCTAGAATCACTCCTCCCATGTCGCCTCTGCCAGTTGTGTTTACAACCCGTTTTGGATTTTTAGACGGTCAAAATGCAACAAACAAAAGGATTTTTGATGAAGTCTCTCACTCGCCGCATCATGTTAAAACTCGCGGCACTTAGTGGCGCATGTTTGGGTTTTCCCAGTGGAATGAATGCACGCGCCGAACAGCAGGTAGCTGAAAAGAATAACGGGAGGGGGAAGAAGGCCATCAGGGGTGAAACCCGAGTCTCTTGGACGCAAAAGCATGATCGAGTTTGGCTCGATCCCAGAATCTGGGCCAATCCGATGGAGGATTGGATGGTTCGCGACGGGGCAGCTGAATGCAAGACAGCCGGAGGTAATCGAAATCTCCACTTGATTACTCATCAGTGGACCAATCTCAAAGGCTCAGCAGAGATGAGTGTGTTGTTACAGCGGGTTGGTGGTCAAGAGAAAGGAGCAAGTGCGGGTTTCAGGATCGGTACCAAAAGTGAATTGAATGAGTATCGGAGTAATTGTTTTGCCAGTGGTGGTATCAATGCAGGAATAATCAACGGCAAATTAAGTGTTGGCCGAAAACAAGGTAGTAAGCTCGTTGATCTGGGCAGAGAGACGCGACTGATCCTGAAGGCATCACCTGAGGGTGGCGAAATCCGAATCCAACTGACGGCACAAAGCGTTGGTGGCGAGGTGATTGACGAAATAAGTACGACCGTTCCGAGTGTTGCAGTTCTTGGTAATGTTTCGTTGGTCAATAATTTTGAAGCCAAGTTGAAGCAAGGTAGTGGCGGGCTATTTCGTTTCAATGATTGGTTGGTTAGGGGTAGTGCATTTACCGTTGAACAATCACGAGAATTTGGGCCCATCTTGTGGTCAATGTACAGCTTGAGTGATTCACGAAGCGATGAGGGGTTTGTTTTAAAAATCACAGCGTTGACCGGTCCGATGGGAGACCAAGACAATAAAAAAATAGAATTACAGTTTGAAACAGACGGGGTTTGGAAATCATATGGCTTTGCAGACCTCGACCCGGATGCATGGACTGCGACGTTTCGGATTCCAAATTGGAATGAGGGAAAGTCACATCCGTTCAAGCTCATTTACCGGGAGAGTGTGAAACAAGATCAAGAGGTTACTTCCTCATGGAGTGGTACGATCAAGGCTAATCCTGCAGGTAGGCCGCTTCGGATTGGCGCATTGACTTGCCAAAATCATTATGGCTTCCCCTATGAGCCAGTTGCTGAGAACCTCATTCGACTCGACCCCGATATGCTTTACTTTTCTGGGGACCAACTTTATGAAAGCCACGGAGGCTATGGACTTGTCCGTGAACCTGCGGGTCCCGCGATCCTAAATTATCTCCGCAAGTACTATATGTTTGGATGGTCATTTCGCGATGCGATGCGTGATCGTCCAACCATATGCATCGCCGATGACCATGATGTTTTTCAAGGAAACATCTGGGGCCAAGGTGGGGTGGCGATGGATACCACAAAAGGTGGTAGCTCCTCCAATGGCGGGTACCGCGAGCCCGCACGCATGGTCAACGTCGTCCATAAGACGAATACATCTCACCATCCGGACTACTATGACCCGACACCTGTAGAACAGGGAATTAGCGTCTATTACGGCGACATGGTGTACGGGGGTGTTGGATTTGCGATTCTGGGTGACCGGCAATTTAAGAGTGGTCCGCAGTTAGTCGATACTGGAAGTGGACGAGCAGATCATGTCAAAGATCCTGATTTCCCCACTTCTGAACTCGATAAAAAAGGACTTCAACTACTAGGCTCCCGTCAGGAGGAATTCTTGCGTCAGTGGGGTGCAGATTGGCGCGGTCACACTATGAAGATATTACTCAGTCAGACCGTTTTCGCTGGTGTTGCAACTCACCACGGCAATTATGCCGGATACCTGAAAGCAGATCTGGATTCTGGAGGTTGGCCTCAAACACCTCGAGATCGAGCAATTGACATTCTTCGAAACTCAAAAGCATTGCACATCAATGGTGATCAACACTTGAGTTCTCTGTCACAGTATGGAGTCAAGAACCAGCGCGACAGTATGTGGTCTTTTTGTACTCCTGCAATTGCGGCGGGATACCCACGGTGGTGGCGACCGGACGAGGTGGATATGCCGCATCAGAATCGACCGCAGCACGGTTTAGATCACACTGGTGAATACCTTGATGGATTTGGTAACAAGATTTACGTTTATGCAGTGGGTAATCCTGAAGTGGGCACAAAACGAAATCGCTACGAAAAAGCACACCAGAAAGGAAGTGGATTTGGGCTTGTCACCGTCGACACGCAGGAAAAAACTTATCTAATTGAGTGTTTTCGCTTTTTAATTGACGCAACCAATGACCAGCCCGAGAACCAATTTCCAGGATGGCCGGTCACCATTCACCAAAAGGAAAACGCTGGAGATAATCTTTTGGGGTGACACAGAATGAGGTGACGCAGATGACGGACCAAGAGGGTTCCGTTTTTTGAGAATTGCCTCTGATTGAATCATCATTGTGAATGGTTTGTTCGAATCCCTTTGTTGTGTTGCTCTGCTTAAAAGCAGATTTGACGTATTCGTTTCTACGTGGTTACAGACGCTAAACCGCCAATCTGAGATTAATCAACGCTATGCATGTAATTGATATTGCTGAGAAACTTGGCACTTTTGATGAACATTGGTCGCCTCATATTATCGCGGAATTGAATGGGCAGCACGTGAAAATCGCCAAGTTGCTCGGTGAGTTCGACTGGCATTTTCATGAAAATGAGGATGAGTTGTTTTGGGTGATTCAGGGTAAGTTGATTATTCATTTTCGTGATTCAACGGTGGAGCTTCAGGCCGGACAGATGTGTGTGGTTCCCAAAGGTGTAGAACACCAACCCGTAGCGAAAGAAGAGTGCCAAGTCGTTTTGTTTGAGCCTGCCAGTACGCTCAATACCGGGAATTTGACTAATGATCGCACAGTCAATCAGCTGAAGAGGATCTGAGGATCATTGGCATCGCACAAACCAGCGAATACCTCGATTATTTAGATGCCTTGGCAAACTTATAAATGGTTTCGGGAACTTCAATCATTGAATTCCAACGGATTGGTAAATTTGAGTGGTTCCAAATTCTATCGATGCCACACCAAAGCGGCCATCGTTTTTCATTGGGTTTTTGTTGCCCTTTATGCTTATGGAATCCTTAAACAGATTGATGATCTTTCACAGCTAGAAGATGGAAAGCTCTTTAGTTTTGAAGTCGTATTTGCATTGATCTTTTTGTTGTTTGTCGTTGTAAGATTTTTCTACATGCGACAGTTCTCTACCTTACTGGGAGCAGGTGATCAGATTCACCCAATCCATCGTTACTTCGCTAAGTTGGTTCATTTGGCGATGTATTTATCGTTGGTACTGTTGCCTCTTTCAGGGCTAATGATTGCGGCCCTCTATCAGGCGAGAATCCAGCTACCCTTAGTCTGGGAATTAGTCATCGGCTTGCATGAAGTCGCCGCTTCAATAAGTTACCTTCTTATCGGTATTCACGTTTTGGCGGCACTTTATTCGCGCATCAAGGGTGATGGTGTCTGGTCTTCCATGGTGCCCATTTGGAAAGAGCAAAAGCGATCAGATCTGAAGATCATCCGTAAACTAATTGCTTTGGAAAATCAGGTCTGTGATCGTTTGGAAAAGCGATTCGTTTCGAGCGACCGACCAGAATAATGATAGGGTTTTTTGCGGTGCATTGACTCACGAGAAAACTGCTGACTTTGAGGGAGTCGCAGCAATCGAAATCGGGTGTCGGAGGTAAGTCGCCGATTCGCTAATGTTGCTGAGATTCAATGCAGATCAGTTGCTTGATGGTATGAGCGTATAGACGTCCACCTGCGTAGCTGAGGCTTGCTCGCGTCCATGTGGTTCCCGCCGGTCCCAGGTCGTTGATTCCAAGGATTGCCGTTTCGTCTAGACGTTCTGCATTCCATCGAATGCAGTAAACAGTACCCACTAATGTTGGTAAGTAAAGATGGTTGCCGACGACAGTCATAATGGGTGAAGCGTGATGACCCCAGGTGTTGGTCTTGGAGCGTTTATCACCCATCACCAAAAAACCGTTGTTGTTCTTAATGTCAGAAGGCACGAACTGATGATCTTTCAAGGACCACACTTTTTGATCAGGGTCGTTTTGATTTCGTATCAACTGTACCGGTAATTGAAGGTATTCAACCTTACCAGTTTTCACATGAATGCGGCCCAAGTAGGGTTCCGAATAAGCGCGAAAGTAATGGTATTCTCCCACGAGCAGATTTGACTGCTGTGTGATTGCACGCCCCTTGCCAGGTTTGAAATTTAACGTTTCTGTTCGGTCGATATAGGAGGAGCCATTCCAGCAACGCACCGCTACATCCGTGCAAAAGTTAGTGCGTTTAATTACCTTGCCTGTTGGATCGACCCAGAGATGCTCAGGTCCATGAAACACCAGAGCATGATCATCCGCAATCGGGAAGGTCTGTGTTGACATGTATCCATCAAGTTGCAATGTCCAAAGTGTTTTACCGTTGCTAGCGTCTATCGCCGAGACACCTTCTGGACGCTCCGGTGGTGAGTGACCACCGCCCCGTCCGACTACGATCACATGACGTCCACTGGACAGTCGGCTGATCATAGGAATCGCTCCCATGTTTACACCGCACTGGGATGTCCATTTTGCTTCACCTGTCTCGAGATCTCGGGCTTCTAATTGTGTCCATTGATCTCGCGGAGCATTGATATGTTCGTGGCCGAACTTGCCATCTTTAGGCATGATCGCTTGTCTGGTGTAGACCACGCAGTCATCGACAAGAAACGGCTGCGACCGACCGACAGCCATGGTTTCAACTTCCCAGACTGGATTACCCTCTAGGTCAAAACAGGCAACGGTACCGGAGGCATTAAAAAAACAAACATATTTTCCGTTCGTTACTGCTGGCGGTGAAGTGCTATCGGAAAAACAACCACTTAGTCGTAAGGGGTACTTGGCTTCTATCGTTCGTTCCCAAAGCACTTCTCCTGTGCTTGCATCTGCACAATAAGCAACAATATCCGAGCCTAATTCACTGTCTGATTTCAGTGGCTTGTAACAGGTGTAGAAGAGTTTTCCGTGATGAATAATGACCGTGCTTTGTCCGGTCTCGGGAAGCATCTGAGACCAAGCGATGTTCTTTTCGTGAACAACGCTCCATTGCGCAACCGCAGCACCATCAGCTGCATAAGATCCAGACGGTCCCGAACCTTGATGCCAATTCTGACCAAAAACGAATGAGTTGGCGCATAATCCGAGAACAATGAAGCAAGTTAATCGCATAAGGACGACTCTCAGTGAAAAGACTCTCTGTTCTGTGATGGATCAGCTCAGGATGTCAGTAAATTCACCCGTACTGTCGGCAAATTTCTGAGAAGGAATTCCAAGCCGATCAAGCATAGTGAGATAGAGATTAGAGAGTCTCATTTCTTTTTCGTTGTAACGAAGATACTGCCCATGTCGGACACCTAAACCCTTGCCTCCGGCAAGAAGCAACGGATAGTTATGATTATTGTGTGTTCGACTATTGCTTGATCCATAGAGAACAAGCGTTCGGTCGAGAACAGAACCATCTCCTTCTTTGGCATCCGCGAGACTCTGCAAGAACCGAGCATGATTTTCCGCTAGAAACTGGTCGAAGCGACCGAGGTTTTCAGCACCCCCTTTTTTACCGGCTCCATGCGCTAAGCCATGCCAATTTCCCGGTAAACCCAAACATGCTGGGAACGCATTAGCAATGGTAGTGGCGCCAGCGACCTGACCAATCATGTACGTTGCGACACGTGTTGAATCCGTTCGAAAAGCCAAGGACATCAGATCATAAATCGCTTTGATGTATTCTTTTGGCCCTTCTTGTGTCGCTTCTACGTCCAGTGATTGCTCATCGATGTTGGGTTTGGGTATCTCCAGCCATGATTCGGCTCGATCAATTCGTTTTTCTACTTCTCCAACAGATGACAGGTATTCATCAAGCTTCTGCTGATCTTCGTTACCGAGTCGTCGATTCAGTGATTTGGAGTGATCAAGTACCCGATCAAGGATGCTTGCTGCATTCTTCAAACGGCGTCGCTGTTTTTGAGCGTTAGCTTCTTTTTCTTGACCGAACAAACGATCGTAAATCTGTCTTGGACTCGATAAAGCTGGAATCGGTCGACCTTCACGAGAAAACGCCAGTGTCATGGATCGGGTCGGTTCACCGATGCCGCCGTCACTCGATAAGGTGAGCGAACTGAAACGAGTGTCTCTGCCAATTCGCTCTGCTGCCAATTGATCGAGCGAGATCGTGTTGGTGAACGATCCTGTTTCCAGTTTGGCACCTGTTAGAAAAATATCACCGGTATCATGTCCCCCCATGGACCAGCCGTTGGGATGCGAAATACCTCCAATCACTGTCACGTCCTGCCGTAGTGGCTCCATTGACTCAAGCACATTGGTAAATTGGAATTCTCGACCTGATCCAGTGGGGAACCAGCCCCATTTTTGTTCATCTTCTTTTGGAGCCGCAACGACTCCAAATGGCCAGTAAACGGCGCAGAATCGTGTGGGTAAGCTTGCCAACGCATTCGCTCCGACTGCCATGCTCTCCATCCATGGCAGCGCGAGACAGACTCCAGAGCCTCGAAGGAAAGTTCGTCGATCAAGATGCCATGATTTGTCAGCCATTCGCTACTTCTTCTTTTATGAGTCGTCGAAGGATCTCATGTCGTACAAAACCGGATCAGGGTGACTGGGTTTTTTGAACCACCAGCCCGCTCTTATTGTACTTGCTATTTCTCTTGAAATGCTACGCTTTGAGTGATCGCAACGATTAAATCGCCGAGTCGGTAGTCATTATCTCGAAATGATTTGACCAAACTCTCGATGGTTGGCCTATCTTCCAAAACTAACGAGCGTCCGAGACCATAAGCAAGCAACTTAGAAACGAGTGATCTCGAAAATCGTTCACGTTCATTTTGTAGCAGGTATCGCTTGAGTCCTTCAACGCCAACTATTTTTGTTCCGTTTGGAAGGGTGGCTTGGTCATCCACTTCAGCTTTTACTGTTTTCTGGCCGACACGCCGACGAACAAACTCTCGTTGAAGGCCCACCGCATCATAGGACTCGAATGCAATACCCCAGGGGTCAATGGTGCGATGGCAATCATTGCATGCAGATTTCGTTCGGTGTATTTCAAGTTGTTCTTTTAGCGTTAGGGATGCGAAATCGGGTTGCTCCGAATTGAGCTCGGGGACATCTGGAGGTGGAGGCGCTGGGGGGTCTCCGAGAATCCGGTCCAATATCCAGACAGCCCGACGGATCGGGTGTGAGTCTTCACCGTTCGAATTGATCATCAAGAAACTACTTTGTGTAAGCAGACCGCCTCTTTGATCTTCGGTTGGAAGTGTGACTCGCTCGAAATTGCCTCCTTTGGGGCTACCATCTGGATTTGTGAGGCCATAGTGCTTCGCTAATGGTTCATTGATCATTAAGAAATCGGAATCAATTAAATTCAACGCACTCAGATTCTGTCGTAGGATCTCAGCGAAAAACGCATGTGTTTCCTCTCTCATCATTGCTTTGAGTCGATCATCAAAGTCTGGATAGTCATTTGGATTGATGGCCACTCGATCCAGTCCCGAAAGATCTAACCATTGGTTCGTAAAGTGTTCAACAAAATTGAGAGCCCGAGAATCGGCGATCATCGATCGGACCTGTTTTTCTATCGCCGTTGGATTATTTAGTTGCCCCGTGTCAGCCATCATTCTCAGTGATTCATCGGGCATCGTCGACCAAAGGAAGTAGGAAAGACGCGAGGCGAATTCGTGTTGGCTCAGAGGTCGAGATGCTGTTTCTGTTGGTTCTACGAGGTAAAGAAATTCCGGAGAGATGAGTACCATCGCCAAACATTCCCGCATGGCTTCCTCGAAAGACGGGGAGTTCGGTCGAATTTCATCATAGATACTCAGTACGGGAATTACGTCGCTTTGCTGAATAGGGCGTCGATACGCACGAGCCATGAATGATGAAATCGCTGTTTCAGCTCTGTCACGTTCATTGGCATTCGATGGGGGAAGTAGATTTGTGTGATGTTCCGGTGGCCAAGCATCATAGAGTGGACCTTCAAACTCCAGGTAATCGATGACCAACGTCGTGCGAGGGGGTTGCTTCGGTTCCTCCTCCGCAAATTTCTTGGTCTTGCGATCGATGGAGGGAATCTCATTAAAACGCGACAAGACACCTTTTCGATCTGCTAATAGAGACGCATTGGTGCTCTGATAAAGTCCTAATAGCTCGTTGGGATCTTCCTCGATCTCTTTAGCAAGTTGTGCAATGAGACTGGGTTCCCTGTCGATCGCTTGTTCAATATCGAATTTGCGATAAGCCAAATCTGTTTTGTTGGGATTATCAGGTTCCAGTACCCGCATCTCTTCGAGTTGTCGTTGAAGTTTACCAATCGTGGATAAAAGGGTAGTAACGCTCTTGTTACCTTTCTTTTTTTCCTTTGGAATTG
>CAXQOB010000027.1:0-75540 GCA_964225475.1 Candidatus Nitrosopumilus sp.
GCAGAAGCCGAGATCGAAGGCCGATCAGTTGATGATGAATTACGATCCTTGATCGGCGGAATTGAAGTGCCCCGCGATTAGTTTAATCGCAACGAATTCGGTCGAGAAGCCAGGCGACTAACTTGCGGAGCAATGGTTAATCAGAACCGTGATTGCGAACGCCCTCGGCCGCTGTCGATCGATCCGTCTATCGACTATTCTCAACGGCCCATTGGCGACTCGTCTCGATTCGTTTTGCGGGTGATCCGTAAAGGAGAACCAAGCCATCTTCGCCACCAGCAATGTGAAAGAGGGTTTCCACATCCGCTTCATCAATGAGGTTCTGTGACTGGTAATACCTTACCTCGGCTAGCGTACGCAGGGATCGACTGCCCGCGCCCGCGAGTAGGTTGGAAAGCCGTCTTTTGACAACATCGGAACTGAGTTGTGGTAAGTCAATCACTCGGATGTCTCGATCAATCAGATTCCATAATGAATTGAGCTGCTCGTTGATATACTCTTTCTCAGTCTTTCGGCTTGAAGCGTTCGATTGCTGAGCCTCAATGTTGTCCATTCCTTTTGAGGTAATGATCAGATGTCGTTTGCGCCCTTGAGCATCTGCTTGTGGGGATACCTGAAGCAGGCGACAACGAGACACATTCTGCACCAGTCCCTCTCGGATCTGCTTAAGACTTATATCGAAATGAAGAATCAGATCCAGTTGTTGCTCCGCCGCAATGGAGACTGCAGTGTCGCTTGAGTCAACTTGCCCTAAGTAAGCGATTCCGGGTAGCCACATTGGTTGTTGCGACTCACCTGCGTCGATTAAGGCGTTGTTAAGTTCCATGCTCATTCTTGAGGGTGGTGCCGCAACGGGTTTTGGTGAACCATCGAAGCCACCAGCAGCAGCTGGAGCTTCCACTGCAGTGGGTTCGTTAACCGCCACGAACAAGGGTCCAAAGTGCCCTTTTGAAAAGCGATTGCTAAATTCCTCGGCAACGACTTGTTCCACTAAACCTAGGTAACTGGACAATTCTTGTTTTGCTGCGGCCGAAAGCATTGTTCTGTCTGGAATACCCGGTGCCGCAGTTGCGGGTGTTCCTTGCCCCAAGGCGCCTCCAGGTCCGCCGCGCATCCCAGGACCACCAAATCCGCCGGACATACCAAGCGCACCGGGTCCACCCAGTCCGCCACCGGGTCCACCCAGCCCGCCCATGTCCTCTTCCATCTCCATTTCCATTTCCATCTGCATTTCCATTTCTTCATCGCCGCCGCCAAATTCATCTTGGCCCATCGACTCATCAAAGCCACCGAAATCACCGAGGCCTCCGGGGCCAAATCCTCCACGACCACCACCACCGCCGGATGCGAGCCCTCCCGAAGGTTTTGCACCTGCTTTGATGGGTGAGAAGTCATCAACCTCGTCTCCCCGAACAGAGATGGAAACACCCCAGCGAATATTCCAGATCGGACGCTTCAGCAGGCTGCTAAATCGTACGTTCTGGATCACTGAGTTTGCATCTTCATATTCCGTTGCCATGTGAGCAAACATGAGTTCTAGTGCCATGGGGTAATGGCCAGCTCGAAAGGCTTGCTCAGCGTCATTTTTCAGCACGGGGCCGGTCTGCACTTCCATGCCTTGATTAGGAAAGAAGAGACCAGAGAGATCGACCGATCCAAACATCGATGCGAGAGCCGCACCATAGGCATTCATGTTGGATGCCCCGCCGCTGGGCTGTCCTTGTCCCGGAAAACCCTGATCACCGTAACCGAAGCCACCCTGCATTTGCATGTCTGGGTCGTCTTCCATACCGGGTTCGTTGTAGCCCGGCACTCCACCGCGTGCACCGGAGGGACTTCGTCCTTGTGATCCACCCAGCCCCAGTGCACCGGGTCCACTTAAACCGGGCTCAGAGGATCCGCCAAATCCTTGCGGTGCGAGTGAGCCTTCTCCATATCCCGGAGGGCTACCTGAACCACCACCACGCATTCCTTGACCAGATCCTCTGGATGGGGGAGGGGCACTTGATCCGCCTCCGTATCCGGGTGTCGAACTGGGGTCTCCACCACCTTGCCGCCGCTGCGGATTTTGGCCACTCCCTAAGCTTTCACTTCCTAGCTGTTGTCCGCCCAAGGTTTCATCCACCCGTTGGGGAACTCCACTGAGTCCCTGAGCTTCCACGTTTGAACTGAGGCTGAAACCTGGCAAAAACATGATGCATGCGGGAATCAGAACGCTGACAAATCGCTTGGTCATTTTGTTTCTATTGGCTTTTGAGGTTGCTGCATGGTTGTCACGCGAAGGGGGTGACTTACCAATACACATTTTATCCGAGGCGCGGGTGTGTCCTGATTGCAGGTCACTCCGGCTGATGGGCAGGTGACTGCCAGTTCCGTGCCATGGAGGTAGTATCAGTGTTGAATTCGTCTCATTGTCGGGGAGAACCAAGTTGTAGACACTTGGTAAACCACTCCTCGAAGCACTCTGCCGAGACTTCCTTCGGAAAAAACGAATGAATCGAATCCATCGCGGTTTGGGGTAAAAAAGACCTTAATCACCCTTTTTTGCCGTCATTCCCAAAGTTGGCGAGTGACGGTCCGTCCAAAGGCGAATTCAGTCAGGATGAAGGCAAAGATTTTCGTCCAAAAATAGAGGCGAATTATCCGCCGACCTGCGTATGATAGACCCTCAGGGCCGGCCAGTGGGACTACATTTTCCCAGAATCTCATCACTACCCACTGGATTTTTACTGCTCGTGTCCATTTTTTCGGAACTTTTGACTTGTGTGCGAGTCAGAGGTTCGAGCTGCAGTCTCTCCTCTCCGAACTTGAAACTCATCATTCGCATCCATGGCAAGGCGTCAAAGTCGAACAAAACGACCCTTTTTGCTGCGAAGGCGGTTGCTCATCGAGCAATTGGGGGAACGTTGTGTACTGGCTGCAATTACGGGCGAGGTCTTCAATGATTTGAATGAATCGCTCAATCATCAATCGAGCGAGCCGCTCTCGGAACAGCGTCTGGTCTTCCTAGATGTCAATCAAAATCGGCAGCTAGATTTTCCGGAGCCTGTAGCGCTGTCTAGTTCGGAGGGGCAGTTTGAGTTTGAGGGACTTCAGTCGGGAGAGTATTTCGTTCATCTCTTCAGGGGTGGGCCGAAGCAACAACAGACTTTTCCTGCTGCTGCTACTGCCGAGTTTTTAACCGACAACGCAATCAATGCTACGCAATTAGTGTTATCCGAAGATTATTGGTATTCATTGAATACCGATGATTCTTCTATTGAGTATGGCGAACTTCAATCCAGTGATCAGACAGAGGTCTTGGTGATCGATGGTTCACCAGAGCGTTTTGACGTTTTGCCTGATGGTCGTCTTTTCGTTGTCGGCTCTGTTGGGCATCAATCTGCATCGTGGATTGTGGATCCTTCACAGGCGTCCATTCAGTTGCATTCTTTCGAATTGCAAAATAACCACCTTCGGTGGTCGGGGCTAAGTCTGAATGACCAAGGTCAAGGTTTAGTTGTTGCCGAGGGAGATGAAACTTGGGAGATATTCAGGGTTGATTATTCACCCATTGCTGGCGTGGAAATTGATTCGAACTCGATCACGGCGGAGGTAGGGACTCAAGTTGTCGCTTCGGAAGTCGGTCAGAGGAATCTGATCGCCCGGGCTAACGATGAGGGTTTGGTCGTCTCACTGTTGAGTCAGACGACGGGTGAAATGATTATTGGTTCAACACAACCTATTGAAGGTGCTTCGGAGGTAATTGCATTTGATGATGCCACAGGGATTTTGCTCGTTCGTGATCATCAAAACCGTGTCACCGTTCTCGATGTCGATGCGAACTTCTCACCAATTAACCACATATTCGATGTTGCAGGGCCGCTTGCTTTTGATGCAACCACCCATCGACTCGTCTCCATCAGTGAAGATTTTGAATCACTTCAATTACATGACGTAATTGAAGGAAAAAAGTTTGCGGAGATTGAGGTTGATCTCCAGTCAGTTGGAGTTCCCTCTGAACTTGCTTGGAGTGGTGCCCGAGCAATCTCGGTACTGGGTGATAGCGGGTTGGTTAATGTGCAAATAAGTCAACCGATACCTCATCGCGTGGTACTGAACGACGATGACACGACATCGACGACGGACTTCGGTGTTCTGAACGACCTTGATAATCATCCGCCCTATGTTCCTACCGAGATTAAATGGACTCTCGCGGAAGATACGGTTCTTGTGGTGGGTGCGTCTGAGCTGATGTCGAGAGTGATTGACCCGGAGAGTAACCAGCTGGTCGTGCTTCAGCAATCAGAAGCCAGTAATGGCGTCGCCATCGTTCAGTACGATGGATCGTTGTTTTATCAGCCAAACGAACATTTCTACGGCACTGAGTCTGTGCAGGTTAGGGTTCACGATGGCCAGGTCTTGTCAGATCCAATCACGCTTACGTTTGAGGTGACCCCCGTCCCTGACCCTCCCAATGCTGTAAGGGGCCGGTTTGCAGATATGGAAATGGATTCTGAGGCAGGGGAGATGGTTGGTTCTCTGGAAGTACTTGATCCAGATCAGAGTGGTTCCTATGACTTCAGCCTTTCGGACTCTCGGTTCGGCGTTGATGGATCGAATCTGATTTATCTTGGTGGCGATCTTGATTACCAGAATGAACCAACCATTGGTTTGTCGGTGACGGTGTATGACGCCGCGGCAGATGCGACGTTCACAGATATTCTGCATTTGAACGTGAGGGATCCCAATGGTCCACAGTTGAACATTACTCCGGATTCCGTGCAGGTTGCAGAGGATACGGTAGATGCACTAGTCACAACCTTATCCGTTGAGGATCCTGAGTATTTCGGATCGCATACTCTTGAGATCGATGATGAGCGTTTTCGATTAGAGGGTCAACAGCTGCACCTGAATCCAGGTGTTAGCTTGGATTTTGAGTCGGAGCCAGTGATTGTATTGGTGGTAACCGCCACTCGCGATACTGACCCCGGTGTCTCTGTTAGAGAAGTCCTTGTGATTCATGTGACCGATGTTGCTGAGCAACCGGAAAGCTTGCATTTGACCAATCGAACGGTGGATGAAAATGTCTATGGTGCGATTGTTGGTAGGGTCTTGATCGATGGTGGAACGCCCTCCGAACGGTTTCAGTTTTCTGTAAATGATCCTAGATTTGAACTGGCTGAGGGAGTTTTAAAGCTTCTTGACCAAACGATGGTGGAGAGAAATAGTCAGACTGAAATTGAGATCGTCCTCACCGTTCACGATCAGCAATCAGTATTCAGTCCGCTCTCTGCCACTTTTGTGATTCAAGTCAATGAGAATGCAAATCCTCACCATAATGCTGACAACCCTTACGATGTAGATCGTAGTGGGAGTGTTACCGCGTTGGATGCCTTGGCAATTATCAATTATTTGAATATCTACGGTCCAGGTCCGGTACGCCACACCAACCAAGACTACGCATATGATGTTAACGCCGATGCATTGGTGACATCACTTGATGTTTTGCTGGTTCTCAACGAGCTAAACCGGCAGCGTTTGAGGGCTCAGGCGGTTAGCAGTGGCGAGCAAGTGGAGTCTCCGACGGATCAAACGCCTGCGATGCCACAGGATTCGGGAGGGACGGATTCCTTGCTTAACGCCGATGGACAAGGCAACGCATCGATTGAAGCGTTCTCGGATCTAGATTTATCAAGCGGCGATTCAAAAGATGAAGGGGCAATGGCAGAGAACCAGTGGTCGGGTCCATTGGTCGATGATTCCCTTCGTGTTGTTGGTTCGGATTCAAATGAATTCCAACACGACCTCAGTCTTGATGCGAATCAAGTGGATGAAACGCTGGACCTTCTGTCCTCCGATAACGCTCGAGAGGAATAAGGGTCATCAAGTGACTTGCTGTTTCCTGAGCTGAGCGTTTGGTCATTCCCGGGATCTAGGCAGCTAATCTTGTTGCCCTTGCCTTTTGGATCTTGAAAATGCCTACCCGTTCGGGTGATTGTTAGTGGCCATCGCTTGTCGATTACAGTTTTTGTCACGAGGGCTTAGGCTGTTAGGTTCCTTTTGAGTTTGTTAATCGGTCCTGTTCAGCCAGAAGTTTCCTTTGATATCTCGATTGGACGATATCAACGAGAATCATAATGCTGAGCACAAAGTAGAAAGTGCTTTTGGACATTGCCGTGACGTGTGCTCCGAAGAACTCAAGGTTCGCAAGATGGCCACCCTCGCTCACAAGCATGATTCCCACAACGAAGAGAATGAATAGACCGAGTACCTCATACATGCGGTTTTTCTGCAGAAAGTCAGCGACATGATCTGCCAGCCAAAGCATAAGCAGGCCACTTATGACAATGGCGGTGGCCATGATTACGAACAGTTTTGTAAGTGCCATCGCACTTAAGATTGAATCGAACGAAAATACCAGGTTCATGATAACAATCATGGTAATTGATTTGCCGAGTGTGCTTCTCTGCGATTTGCTAGGGTCGGTGGCAATGTCATGTACCACAAGCATGTGGAATATTTCTTTGATTGCTGTCCAAAGGATAAATGCCCCACCACCGATCACAATCAAGCTGTGTCCAGATAAATCGAACGCGACAGCCTTGTAGTCGACAGAAAAAAAGGTTCCTTGTAGTTTTTCGACAAGATTGACCAACACGAAAAGCAATCCGATTCTGAACACGATTGCGAGACTAATGCCAGCCTTGCGAACCAAAGATTGCTGTTCCTCGGGTACCCTTTTGCTCTCAATGGAGATGTAAAGCAAATTGTCAAAACCGAGAACCGCTTGAAGCAGGATAAGTATTCCAAGCGTAAACAGGCTGTGGAGCGAGAAGAGTTTTTCGGTTGTTTCTGCCGCGTTAGTGTTAGCGACGGTTTCTGCCAATAGCATGGCATCGTTCAGGGACGAAGCAAAATTGATTAAGTCAAGCATGGGGTTTACCGTAGTGAATGCCGCCTCGGAGTTCGGTTCATCTGTCGAAGATGATGAGCTCTCAGATTGTGGTTAGGAATGCTGTCAGAAGTCAATTCGAGGATCCACGAAACCATCAACCGGAAGAGTTGTTTATTGTCCGGAGATGCTGGAGGATATTGATCAGTTGGCTTGGCGTGCAATCTTGATTCGCTCTCTGAGTGTTGTTTTTTCGGTTTTTAAGTGATTCTTCGAATTGAATGCTCCTTCGATTCGCTTCAATTTTCAGCTTTTTCCCCGTTTGCTTTTTTCTCGCAGCAGGTGTGTGATCGCTTGCTCAATGTCTTTAGAAAATGACGCGGGCCTGCTAAGGAAATTGGACGAGCAGTGAACGGTAAGGTTATGATGATGAAACCGTTTTAAGATTGTTTTGTACTGCAGCCCCAAGAAGAGAGTCACATGCATCGGTTGTTCGTTCTTTTTTTCTTTGTCGCCAGTTCGTTCGCGTGTCAGTTGCTTCAAGCCGCTGAAGGCCATCAATACTATGAAATTCGAAGCTACATTCTTGGAGAGAAAGGAGATGCAGCAGCCATCGATCAATATCTGAAGACGGCTTTAATTCCTGCCTTGGTCCGGCAGGGAGTGGGACCCGTTGGTGTGTTTGAAAACTCAGCAGCCGATCAAACCGGAAGCGCGAGAGTTGTTGTTGTGATCCCTTATCAGAGCTCTGAGCATATTGTTGCCGTAAAGCAAAAAATCCAAAAGGATCAACAGTATCTTGAAGCTGCTGGTGAATACCTCGCTCGAGGTCCCCGGCAGGCACCCTACCAACGGATCGAAAGTGAGCTTCTGATTTCGATGGACTGCATGCCTGTCCTCAAGGTGAAGAAGGACAGTCTTAATAATTCTGATCGTGTTTATGAGTTACGGATTTATGAAAGCGCTAATGAGCGTTTAGGGGATCTTAAGGTTGATATGTTCAACGACGGTGAGGTGCCAATTTTTCTTGATTGCGGTATTCAACCGATTTTCATCGGTCAAGCGGTTGTTGGACCTTTCACACCGAGCTTGACTTACTTGACCGTCTATCCGAATGAGGAGGCGCGTAATCAAGCATGGTTAGATTTTCGGGTTCATCCGGATTGGCAAGTGCTGAAGGAAGTACCGAAGTACAAAGGTACCGTAAGTAAGATTTACAAGTACGTGCTTAGTCCCAAGCCGTACTCTGGTATGTAACAGTCTGAACTGCTGCTTTCATCATTGGATCCAGCGTTTCGGGTAAACGAGCAATCCACCGTTTGGTGGATCAGCTGGTGATAGATGTGATGCTGCTGGCTTTTGATTTCCGGCGAGGATGACTGTTCCTCGAGCCATTGTTGTGACGACAAGGAGTTCCTCCTCGCGGTGCATTATTTAAAATGCGAGCAGTCGATGTTTCGGGGTATCTGCTTTTTCTCGAGCATTTTCGTTATCGCACAGCAAGAAGAATCTGAAAGATCTGTCCACTGTCTGGCCGCGGTATCTGGGCGATCATCCGAGAACTCGGTAAGATTTCCGCTATGACACCGATGATGCGACAATACCATGAAGCGAAGGCAGCGTGCGGAGACGCACTGCTGTTTTTTCGCATGGGTGATTTCTATGAATTGTTTTTTGATGATGCCAAGATTGGTGCAAAGATTCTTGGTCTCACATTAACCAGTCGGGATAAAGACAGTGATAACCCGACTGCAATGGCGGGGTTTCCACACCACCAACTCGACGCCTACCTCCAGAAATTGATCCGGGCAGGTTATCGTGCTGCAGTCTGCGAGCAGGTGGAAGATCCCAAGCTGGCCAAAGGGCTGGTGAAGCGAGAGATCACCCGAGTCGTCAGTGCCGGAACCTTAACCGATGATGGCTTGCTTGATCCTCGCGAGACGAATTATCTGGCGGCGATCTGTTTTTCTTCCAGCAAGGGTCAGCAAGTCGATGATCCAGTAGTTGGTATTGCTTGGGCCGAGCTATCCAGCGGTCGTTTCGAGGCAGGAACATTCCCTGCTTCTCGAGTTGAGGATGAGCTGGCTAGGATCGGTCCTGCTGAGGTTTTATTTCGTGAAGATGATGCCAGCTTTTCACCAGATAGCACAGCACCCTGGTCATGGACTGCTCGGCCAGCATGGTCTTTTGCGGAAGATTCATCATTCGAAATTCTGCAGAAGCAGTTTGCCGTTCACAATCTCGAGGGTTTCGGATTTGAATCCTCGGATTCAGCTGCAGTGCGTGCAGCGGGTGCTACTCTCGCTTATCTGCAGGAAACCCAGCGAGGTGGATTGGATCATTTCCGAACCATTTCTGCGCATCGGCGCAGTGGCTTTTTACAGATTGATGCAGCGACGCGACGTAGTCTTGAAGTAACACGAACATTGCGTAGTGGTTCACGCGAAGGTTCATTGTTGGGTGTGATGGATCGCACAAACACATCAATGGGTTCTCGCATGCTAGCGGATTGGATTGCCGCACCATTAATTGATTCTGAGGCTATCACTTTCCGACAAGATGCAGTGGAGGAATTTGTTACAAATGCCGGATCTCGTACCGACATCCGGGAAATACTCAAGAGGACATATGATCTAAATCGTTTGCTTGCGAGAATTGCTACCGGTCGCACTGGACCTCGAGATTTACAGCAAGTTGCTTCCACCCTGCAAAGTCTTCCCGAGCTCAAAACACAGTTGGACGGGCGGCATCCTGATCGAGTTCAGCTGATTCAGAAACGCCTCCATCTTTGCCCGGAATTGAGAGAAAAGTTAGAACTCGCATTAGCTGACGATTGTCCTGTTTTTGCCTCCGACGGTAATTTCATTCGATCTGGATACGATGCTGATTTGGATCAGTTGAGAGAGTTGGCAAAAGGAGGAAAAGAGTGGATCGCTTCCTATCAAAAGCAGCAAATGGATGAGACTGGCATTCAGAATCTGAAGGTAGGGTACAACAAGGTTTTTGGATACTACCTCGAGGTAACCAATGCACATCGGGACAAGGTGCCCGCTAGTTTTATTCGTAAGCAGACCCTAAAAAATTGCGAACGATTTATCACTCCAGAATTGAAGGAGTATGAAGAAACTGTTCTCGCTGCGGATGAGAAAGCGATGGCTCGAGAACAGCATATCTTCCAGCAGTTGCGTGAGGAGACGCATCAGCATCTATCCGTGTTGCAGGAAGTGGCTGTTGCGATTGCGGAATTGGATGTTTACACCTCGCTGGCTGAACTTGCTGGACAGCGACGTTGGGTAAGGCCTCGGTTGAATGAAGATTCAATCTTGCGGATTGAATCAGGCCGTCATCCGGTTCTTGATGTGACATTACCGCAGGGTGAATTCGTACCAAATGATTGTGTGCAATCGCCGGAGTCCGGCATGATTTTATTGATCACTGGACCCAATATGGCTGGAAAAAGCACCTACATTCGTCAGGTGGCTTTGATCACCTTGCTCGCCCAGGCAGGTTCATTCGTACCGGCAGAGTCTGCTGAGGTTGGCATCGCAGACCGTATCTTCGCGCGCGTGGGTGCAAGTGATGAACTCAGTCGCGGTCAGAGTACATTCATGGTCGAGATGGTCGAAACCGCAAGAATTCTTAACACTGCAACTTCGAGGAGTTTAGTGATTCTTGATGAGATTGGCCGCGGCACTAGTACATATGACGGATTATCGCTGGCGTGGGCAATTACGGAGCATCTACACGAGCAAATCGGAGCAAGAACGCTTTTCGCAACTCACTATCACGAACTGACCCAGCTAGAGGAATCTCTGCCGAGAGTCGCTAATTGGAATGTCTCGGTAAAAGAATGGAACGACGAAGTCGTTTTTCTTCATCGTATTGTTCGTGGTGGGGCAGACAAAAGCTACGGAATTCACGTTGCTCGCCTAGCCGGTATTCCCCAGGAGGTGAACGAGCGAGCCAAGGATGTTCTCGCGCAGCTTGAGGCAGATCATCGCGATGCCCTTGATCGTCCCACGATCAAAACTCCAGGTACATCTGATACCAGTGGGCAGTATCAATTGACGTTGTTTGGTATCGCTGATCATCCGTTGCTTGAGCAAATTCAAAAGCTTGAGGTGGATTCGATGACACCAATGGAAGCCATGCAGTTTTTGCAGCAAGCAAAAACAGAGCTAAAGGCAAAGTTGCCATCTTGAGGCTACCGAAAACGACGTGCTGCTAGGTTGCTCGTTCTGATGACCCACTCGTGTTCGGCGGTTTTGAAAGCCATTGCTCAGCACATTTGGTTGGTATCTGTAAGATCACCATACATGTGATCCACTAACCAGTTCGCGGTACTCCTCGCTTAGTCGCTGTGAGAGTTCTTTGGTTAGAGCTTGATCCGATTTTGCGAGATCATTCTGTTCCGAAATGTCCCTGCTGAGGTCATAGATTTCAATGTCCGTCAGTTTTGCATCGCGAATCAGGGGAAGCATTTCATTTGTAACGTTTGTTAGTTTTTGTGTCGCACCACCGTTCAGTCTCGCCAGAACCTTCCATTTGCCGTGCCTCATCGCAACCCGCGTTTCATTGATCGCGTTGTAGTAGGCCCAGATGAGTGGTTGCTGTCTGGTAAACTTTTTGCCGTCAAGAAGGGGCTTGAGCGAGATCCCGTCGAGTTCACCGTCAGAAGATATTGCTATGTTGGCCAGATCACAAAAGGTTGGAAGCAAATCAAGCGATGAGATCGGCGAGTGGTTAGCGGTGCCAATTAGGTTCTTGGAGAGATGGTCTTTCCAATTGATGATACCTGCGACACGAAAACCTGCTTCGGTGGTATGGAGTTTCATACCGCGAAGTGGTCCCGGTTGTCCGTACGAGCGATTAGCTGATCGATAGCGATTGAGGGTTTCTGGGCCGTTGTCAGATGTGAAGACCAAGAGTGTGTTGTCTCTAAGTTCTTGTTGTTCAATCGCGTCGACTAAACGCCCCACAGCCGAATCGACATTGGCGACGTTTGCAAAGTACTGGGCCTCATCTTCAGTTCGCGCGAATTGACGATACGCTTCAACGAGATTTTGGGGTGAAGCAACCGGTTCGTGTGGCTCGTGGAATGCTACAAAGAGAAAGAAAGGTTGATCGTTTTTTTGGGTTTCTAACCAATCGATTGCTTCATCGACGACAATTTGGCAGCTGTAGCCTTCTGTTGGGCCAACTTTGTTGCCATTGCGAACAAAATTGTTTGGGTTCTTATGTGACGGCGAAGCGTTGTTTTGTGTTGCAAACCAATGATCAAAACCAAAGTCACCAGGTTGCGGTTGTTCGGGTTGGTTGAAGCGTGAATTGCAATGCCACTTACCAACCTGACAGGTTTGATAACCAGCTTCTTGGAGGTAGTTTGCGATTGTTTTTTCCTCTTTACGCATGTGCACGAGGTGGCGTTTATTCGCAGCGGGTTTTCCCGCGACCGGTATCCAATCGTACACACCGGCTCGATTCGGGCTGCGTCCTGTCAGAAGGCCAACCCGCGATGGTGAGCAGACAGGTGCTGCTGAATAGCAATTCGTGAAGCGTATTCCCTCCGATGCTAATCGATTAAGGTGCGGTGTTTTTATGACGGGGTGTCCGTAACACTCCAAGTCGCCGTAGCCAAGGTCGTCGCAGAGTATAACCACGAGATTCGGTGGTTGATTTGCATACCCGCGACTTACGAGACAGAGGAGGATGCAAGAAATGGCGATTGCAGTCTTTTTCATCGTTCTCTTGATCTTGGGTCGGCGGGTTTTATGGTTTGGGGTTGAAAGAGTCTTCTCTGTCCATGGACTCCATCGAATGAAGTTCATCTTGACGAGTGCGTGTTCGTGGTTGGCTTGAGATTACAGCGATTAAATGTTGCAGGTATCACTGAATGCTTGGTGGTTTCAGCTTCTGTAATCAAAAAGTTTCTGGATGGTGAATTTATAGGCTCTTCAGGTACTCAATTAACGAAGCTACTTCTTGATCCGAAAGGCCATCGAGTAGGCCTTCTGGCATGGTCGATATGGATGATGGTTTCATGGTTTGTATTTTGTCATTTTCAATCCGTAATGTTTTACCATCTGCCGTTAATAGCGTGATGCCGTCCACGCTTTCGTAGATCGGGATTCCCTCAATCCGTTCATCTTCTTTCGAGATGATTATTCTGGATCGATATCGATCCGATATCGTATCACTAGGGTCATAAATGGATTTCAGAAGTGTTTTTCTGTTGAATCTTTTTCCTACACCTTCGAGTCTTGGCCCCAAAGTTCGGTTTCCATCATGACATTTTGCGCAAAGCTTCTTTTCATAGATTTTTGCGCCGACATTCTGCTCTCCGGTGATGGTCGAGATGACCTCAAGGCGTTCATCCCATACGCTGACTGATTCGGATTCGTTCGGACGTGGAGGTATTTCTAGATCTAAGCGTTTCAGCTCGCTGCGAACAAGTTTCTGGATCTCTGCGTTGCTGGACCAAGCTTCACTACGAAGAATGATTTCATCTGTGATTCTGGCATCATTGGTGAGCGCGATTAAACCGGCCTCTCTGGTTTCTGCCTGGGAAAGCCATTGTCTTGTGATCGGCCGTGGAACAACATCGTCACCCCGCGCGATAAAAGTCGCGATTTCCGGATTGTTGCGAAATGGTTCCTGAGCAAGTAGCTTTTGCCTCGCGCGTTCTAGGTTCTCGGGATCCATTCTCTCCATCCAGATTAGATCAGCTGGTTCTCCGAAATCAGGATGAGCGACGATTCGACTGGGGAGCAGGGAATCTCGATACTGCAAAGCGTCAAAAAGTTCACCCAATCGTATTGGCCAGTGTCGATCGGTATTCATTTTTTTACTTCGCACGCCACGAACAATGTCAAGCATTGCATCAACGATAACTTCGGTCTGATCATCGCTACGTTTACAGGGTAGTCTCGCGATCGCCAGTAAGCAGTGGAGCTTCCGTATTGGATTGGTAGCCTCTTGCATTTCTGTTAGAAGTCCCTTCAGCGCGTAAGATTCTTCGGGCTCTAAAACTGCAATGGTTCGAATCATCTCATCGTGCAGAGTCGTTTCACCGCGATACTTTGGAATTGCAGCGAGGATCGCCTTCGAGGCGCGGTCACGCAGTTTATCACTCAGTTTTGGCCGGATCGGTCCGCGGTATCCATCGAATACGGCCGCGGACTGTGTTTCGCCGCGGGCATCCTTTGGGTCACCTTTGCCCAAACCGCCTACACTTTCAATTAAGAGCGTTAAGCATTCGTGCCAAGAGTCGATATCAGTAGGTTGATTTTCGATCGCTGAGATTGCAAGACTCGCAGCTTCAATGTGAATGGCTGGTGTAGGTCGATCACGAATCTGGTTGATTAATCGCTTCTCCTTTGACGGGCGAATTAGATTCGCTGTTCGAGTCTCGTTAACTTCTGTTTGTTGGTCTTTTGCGGTCTCTTGAATGCCAACGGATCGTTCAGTAGGAGAATTACTTTTATGTCTAATCCGATCAATGAGGTAAAGCCCTCCACTGCTTCCACGCCCCCCAACACTAACAATCAAACGGCCATCTTTCAGTGTTTCAATATCGGTCACTGCGAATCCGCTGTAATCTCTTGGTTGAGCGATCAGTTCAGTTCTGCCTTTATCGGAAACGAAAACGATTCGACCAAACGTCCAATCTAATACGAAGGTGCCATCGTGGAATCGCTCTGGTAGCCGTTTCCCCTTTGATCGTTTCACCCCAGTAGGTGAACCTCGTCCTAGTTCAGCAAGTACCGTTGGCATCGACGGGTCAGAGTTGGGACGCTTCCAGCTCCGAGTTACCCAGCCCGCATCCTCACCTGGCTTGATCAAGAAGACCCGAGTCGGTCGATACCACGGCAATGAGATGTCACGCTCGCCATCGCTGTCGTAGGTTACAAAATTACCATCATCAGTGAAATCAAAGTCATATGCATTACGAAGACCGTGCGCCACGATCGATCGGTTTTTCCAGTCAGAGGAAAACTTCCAAATCATTCCTGCGCGAGGTTCTGGGATTAATGGGTTTTTGGTGTTTTGAAGAGCAGCCATAGAGTCGCACGCATTACCCACAATGAGGTACCAGTTCTCATCCTTGCCTTTTCTGATTGCATGAGATGTGTGCTCACTACCTGTCGGTAAATCGATGTGTTTGATTCGTTTCTGCCCCGAATCTGTTGAATCCTCATTTAGCTCAAGTTGCCAAATTCCACCGTCAGCGATGTAGTAGACGGATCCAGAGTCGACGTAGAGTCCCTGTGCTGCTTGATGAATCGACTGTGTAACATTGGTGACCGAAGCGAATTCATTATCTGTTTCGTCCAATTGGATCATCCGTAGATAATTGGGCCCTGCTGCATAGATCTGATCCTTGTCGTTGATTGCGATGCATGTGCAGTCCGGAACCTCTGCGTCGGTTGCGATTTGATGAATCTCAAGTCCCTCTGCTAGCTTGAAGCGACTGCTTAGATTCTCAGCTTGCGTTGCATCAAGGCTAATGGCTGCGAGACTGATGAAAATTCCATGGCGAATGCCGGAAATTAGACGCAAGGGGTTCTGCATTTTGATAAGTCCATATTCCGCATCTTTTAAACTTGTCCGCTGGTCGCCATATGACATATTCGCGAATAACTATAGCGAGGCTTTTCCTCTTGGTCGTGATCACAAGGCACCCAGCGTGGCATGTTACCATGTGCATCGGTTTGCACTTTGCCTCGCGAAGTGTTAGTGACTTGATCGCTCTTAGTAAGTTTCAATCTTGGGGGTGGTTATTATGTTATCCGTTGGATCATATCAAGTAATCACCGCATGGTCCCTTTTTGATTCAGTGTTTACTCAAAAACACCATGTTCCTTTCAATCAATCCAAAGGGAAGATCGCTGTGATGCAGTCGGTAAAGCAACTCGTGGGAGGAAGCGGTAATGGTCAACGTTTGGTGAATATTGGGGATCGAATAATCATTTTCGTTGCAGTCCTTGTTGGTTGCTTTGCTAATAACTCCATTGCCGAGGAACAGTCAGGTCATCTGTTATGGAAGCGACACACCATTGACAGTCAATCTCGGGGAGCTGATGGAACCCGGATTGCTGATTTAAATGGAGATGGGCTCCTTGATATCGTGACCGGATGGGAGCAAGGTGGCGTGTCGCGAGTTTGCCTACACCCGGGACATGAGTTGGTACGTGAGCGGTGGCCTTCAGTGACTGTGGGTGAGACGCCAGATGTGGAGGATGCCGTCATGTTCGATTTAGATTCCGACGGTGCTTTGGATGTGATTTGTTGTTGTGAAGGAACGCAACAATCGATTTTTGTTCATTGGTCTAAAGGCAGCGATTACTTGGAAGCCAATTCATGGCGAACAACAGAAGTGACTCCATCGACCAGGAAGTTTCGTTGGATGTACGCAGTTCCTTTCGACATGAATCACGATGGTCAGTTCGATATTGTTGCTGGCGGCAAAGGTGATCAGTCGATGCTCGGATGGTGGGAATTACCTCGCGACCCGCGACAGGTAGAGGATTGGAAGTGGCATCCAATGCGAAAAATGGGATGGCTCATGTCACTCGAGGCGGTTGATATGAATCGAGATGGCCATAAGGATCTACTTTTCACCGATCGAAAAGGTGAGGCGAGTGGTGTCTATTGGTTGGAGAATCCGGGCCCTGGGACTGATGCATCAGTTACCAAATGGCAACAGCACCCGGTGGGTGGAGTTAATGAGGAGGTTATGTTCTTGTCTCATGGTGATCTCAATGGAGATTCGAAACCGGAAGTCGTTGTCGCCATTCGTCCGCTGAAAATAGCTATTTTTCAGACTGATGCAGACAGTCGAGAGAATTGGAATCGGACTGACCTCACGATTCCCTCCAGCTACGGGACGGCAAAAGCGCCGGCTATCGCTGATTTCAATCTCGATGGAAAACCGGAAATTGTTTTCTCAACTGAAAATGCGAGAAATCCCAAGATGGCGATTGGGATGTTTGTTCGATCATCACCTGAAACGGATGCATGGAGGCTTCAGCCAATAAGTGGAGTTGACGGTATCAAGCATGATCTCGTCGTTCCAATCGATCTAGATGCAGATGGTGATGTTGATTTGATTACTTGCGAAGAGGTTAAGAACTTGGGAGTGATCTGGTACGAGAATCCAACCTTATCACCTGACCAGTGAATACCTTTTGCCACTGTCCTAATTGAGATGTGCATTTTCAGTGCGAATCAAGCACTGTTGCACTTTGGTTTGCCAGATTCATTCAGCTGGTATGTGGTTAGGCTTTGTTGACAGATTGCAGAGGCCGACTGTCTCGATCGCACCGGTCACGCCAAGCTTTCCTCTGCCGACTGCAAGAGTCTCTTCGCTTGTTCGAGATGTTGATGAGCTATTTCGATACAGCGATTAATTTCGTCAATGTAGCCATCTGCTGCGGCTGACCACGAGCGGTTGATGTATCGTTCTGCTGACGCAAACTCGGTCATCACATCTGCGTATGTTTTCATGTCAAAACGCTCGACGATCGATTGTCTTGAGTTTGCGAATTTGGCTAGTGGTTCACTGCAATGAGCGTCGATCCAATGGAGTGTTTGTTGAGGTGTGCGATCTGGTAATTTCTTGGCGTCTGCAATAAGGTTTGCAAGCTGGAGTAAACTTGCTGAAGCATTTTCGAACTGAGATTGACTGTTTTCTGCCCACGATTGCTCGGAGTCAGATTTGCATTTTGATAACACGATGCCGGCGAAACCCACAGCTATTGCCGGTAAATAAATGCTCCAAGGGATCGTTTGCCATTTGTCATCTTGCTCGAGTTTCAGTACCGATGTGAAAGCGGCGACGAGAAAACCAAGCCATAACATGATACGACCAAGTAGGTTGAGGCTAAGTGGCTTTGGAGTATCTACGATTGATTCAGTGCTGTGCATGGTTCTTGTGATCAGACAATTAATGGTTGGTTAAAGAACAGGGTAAGTGCAGTGATTCGAAACGTTTTTCGTTTGACGGACTCACCTATTTTGGTTCGTGTTACCTTCGCGTGCTGCTTTCGATCGTCGTTTCTGTGGGGTCACCGCTAGCGTTCAGGTACAAGGGGGTTCATAGCAGGAATTGATTTGAAAGCGTTGTGAAATTCGTGAGCGCAAATTCAAAAGAATCAATGCTGAAATTCCACGCGTTGTCGCCATTTTTTCCAAAGACGATTTTTAAAAGGGCATCGCCTACGCCGACGAGAGCTTCACCGACAATGAGTCCTGCTGCCAGCGGAATACCTGTTTCCATGCTCCATTTTTGGCCGAGTTTTTTGTCAGCAAACAGACGTAAGATATTTCCAAGGGTGTAAGTCATTGCGATTTGAAAAGGCATGTAGAATCCGAGAGCGATTAAGACTCCAACACCACCGAGTCCGCTGAGAGCAAGTAGAAGACCTAAACCCGCGCCGGCGGTGTATCGGTAGGCTGGGACATCACCGCTCAGTATCCCCTCGGTCACGGTTGCCAAAGCCTTTGCTTGTGGTGCTGGCAGTTGGTCAGACCCGATTTCATACCTTTCGTTTAAAAGGATCATCAAGAAGATCACAATGATCGGACCAAGCCAAGCGCCCACAAATTGAGCAAACTGTTGTTTTCTGGGTATCGCACCGACAAGGTATCCAGATTTGAGATCCAGCATCATGTCACTGGCTTGGGAGATAGCGAGACAGATTGCCGCCCCAACGAGCATTGAACAGATGACCGTTTCAGCATTGGATAATCCACCATTTCCAATCACGATCAGGATCGTGACTGCGATCAATGTCATTCCTGAAAGTGGAGACCAGTTGGTGCGTCCTACGCACTCTGCCACCACCACGCCCGCAACCCATACCCACACGGTTCCAAGAACCGCCATGGAGATTGCTCGGCCTAGGGTAATCTCCTCTACGGAAAAGTATGCAATCCCCACCATGATCACCGCGCCAATTGCGATCGCCGAATAGAGAAGCTTGATGGGCATCTCATCGCTACTGCGTCCTGATAGCTTATTCTGTTTCGCTGCAGCGTTCATGGAACGCATGGCGCTAGCGATCAACGGGAAAGAAGCGGCGATCCCACCAATCGCAGCACCGACGAGCATTCCAATTCCAAGCGGGCGGTAGAGCTCGAGTCGCATATCATTGGGGTTGTGAACAAGTTCGTTCACCGGAGCGCTTCCGAAGTAATACAGCATCGGTGATAGAAGGAAGTAGCAAAGGAAGCCACCAGCTCCAAACCAGAACCCACCTTTTCCCGAGAGGAATCCCACACCAATTGTCATCACGGAGAGGTAGAAACTGATATTCAGCATCGAGGGGAGGCCAAGTTTCTCACCGAGGTAGAGATCGTGGTCGCCCGAAGGCAGGAGACCGATCACAAGAAAATGGCTGATGCCTGAGATCGCGGCACCCAGTAAAAGCAATTTGGCTTTGCGAACCCCGGCTCCCGGTGACTTGAGAATCGTAGCGACCGCAATACCACCGGGGTAAGCGAGTCGATCAAAATCGATCATCTGCTTACGCAGTGGAATCACAAATGCCAACCCGAGGACACACCCTGTAATGCAGGCGAGTATCATCATCGGGATGTTAAAGTCGGCGACGCTCTCCAAGCCGTCAGTTCGACTCAGAATGAACAATGCAGGGACCGAAAACATGATCCCAGAAGAGGCTCCATTCACGGCCGACGCGATCGTCTGGTTGATGTTATTTTCAACAATACTTGTTCGCCGAAGAACTCCCCTCAGCACACCCCATCCAAGGATGGCTGCGAGTTCAGAGCCTTCAATTGCGAAACCAAGAATCAAGGCGGCATAGCCGATAGATACTGCGATGAGAGCACCAATTACCCAGCCGACAAAAATTGCAGTCCATGTAAATTCCGGGTAGCGTCCGTGCCGAATGATTTCGGTCTGGTCCTCGCTCGCTGAAGGGACATCCATATTTGGCCCACCAGGTGGCAAGGCCTCTGGCTGTAACTCAGCGGTGCCATCTTCGGTTGGCTGCGAATCGCTCATTGAGGTGAATCCTTCGTGTATTGCCACTTTTTCATCTACGGTTCTGCATTCTAGTGACTTTCGGCATCTGCATGGATAGCAGCCCCCCGTTTTAGTACAGCCGGTGACATCTTCGATATTGACTCGATGCAAATGTGTGTCACCTGTTATTTTTCAGTGGTACCAATTAGATTGATCGCGAGTTCAATTCGGTTAATCAGAGGTCGTCCGAGTCAGTTCCTTGCCGAGTGATCAAGTGATTGTTTTTCACCGTGGAATTGACCTTGATTGTGTGCGAGCACGCAGCAGAATTGCTGCTTGGATCTTTGGCCAATTGAAGGATTTGGATAGGTGATGTTTCTAGTACCTGAGACAGGTGGCAACTCTGATGAGTGATCTTTTTGGACTGAGCGATGATGTTGCAGTAGTAATTGGTGGAACTGGCGAGCTCGGGGGGATGATGGCCGAGTCGCTCGGTGCGGCGGGCGCCAAGGTGGCCGTTCTCGGTCGAAATGCGGAGCGTGGTGAAGCTCGCGCCTCAAAAATTGAAGCGTCCGGAGGGAACGCCAAGTTTTTTGCGGCCGACGGTCTTTGTGCGGATTCCTTGAACGAGGCCAGAGAGGCCGTTAATGCGTGGGCCGGTTCTCCTTCCACAGTGCTTGTTAACGCAGCAGGTGGAAATCGTCCAGACGCAACGATTCCGCCAGGAGGTGAAATTTGTAAGCTGCCCCTTGAGGCTTGGCGAGACGTTTTCGACTTGAATTTGGTCGGCGGTGCCTTGTTACCGTGTCAGGTTTTTGGTCCTGAGATGCTCGCTGCCGGAGTTGGCAGTGTGATTAACATTGCGTCCATGTCAGGAATGATTCCGCTTTCCAGAGTTGTCGCTTATTCTGCAGCCAAAGCCGCGGTGATCAACTTCACCCTCTGGTTGGCTCGAGAGTGGGCCACAACCGGGGTTCGGGTGAATGCAATCAGTCCTGGTTTTTTCCCTGCGGAGCAAAATCGAAAGCTCTTGTTTAACGAGGATGGCAGTTACACCGAGCGAGGAGGGCAGATTATTGGACACACTCCAATGGCTCGATTCGGTAAACCCGAAGAACTTGCCGGAGTGGCAATTTGGCTTGCCAGTCGTAAAGCCTCCTCGTTTGTGACCGGTCAGAATATTGCAGTGGATGGAGGATTTGCTTCCGTTACGATTTGATGGTTTCGCAGACATTAATAGACGACTGCATTTCACAACGACGATCAGTTCGGCAATGCGATAACCGTGGAGGTTTTACTGAGTTTGCCAACGCGATCAATTTTCCCAAGAGCGAAAACCAATTATTTTCAATGCGTTAGTGCTCCTTCGACTCATCTTTGACAACACCACGAACGCATTGATCACATTTTGTTTTTGACACTTAATCATACAAACAGGACACCCCAATGATTAAATTACGCGAAGACGCCAAATACTCACTTGTGATTCCCACCAGTATGGGGACTCGTTTGACGCCCGTTGATCATCAGCCGTTTCACTGCAGTGACACATTTCGAATGCAGGCAACGAGTGCGGAATCGAATGTTGGCAGCGTGTCGTCATTCTTGGGTCTGCCGGTGAAAATATTGACCGCATTCGTCAAAGATAGTCCAGTGGCCCGTTTCATTAAGGATGATCTAGCTCGGCGTCATATGGATTATGAGGGTCCCGAATTCGAGCAGGATACTCCATGGGGCTACCGACATCAGATTAACATGGCCGATAGTGGTTGGGGCACTCGCGGGCCACGAGTGCAGAATGATCGTGCGGGTGAGGTTGGCAGGATGTTAAATGTCAAATACTTCGACCTCGACCGAATTTTTGCAGAAGAGGGTGCAAAAATTGTCCATATGTCTGGTTTGATCGCCGCGCTCTCAGAGGATGCGAGCGAGTTCTGTCTGGAAATCGCTCGAGCTGCGAAAAAGCATGGAGCTCGAATCTCATTCGACTTAAATCATCGCGCTTCCTTTTGGCGAGGACGTGAGGCCGAGTTATCTGCTGCTTTCAAGGAGATCGCAAGTCTATCCGACATTCTGATCGGTAATGAGGAAGATTTTCAGTTGTGCCTCGACATCGAGGGTCCAGAGGCGGGGGGTGAGGATATTGGCGCAAAGATCGACGGCTTCAAAGAGATGATCCAACGTGTCAAGAAGCAGTATTCAAATGCGAGCCTTTTTGCGACAACACTTCGAGAAGTGGAGAGCGCTAATAGCCACATGTGGGGCGCGATTGTTTCCAGTGGTGACGATTGGCATGTTGTCAAACCTCGAGAGATTGGTGTGCTGGATCGAATTGGAGGTGGTGACGGCTTTGTTGGTGGCTTGCTGTATGGAGTTTTAAGTCAGTGGGATGCGGAGAAAAGTACGCAATTTGGCTGGGCTACTGGTGCTCTCGCGGCAACCATGTACACCGATTATGGACAGCCGGCCGATGAGGATCAGGTATGGAGTATTTGGAAGGGTAACGCCCGAGTTCAGCGATAGGGTTTACGGTTCATTGGCCTGAGCCATCTCGCTAGGTATTGGCTCCGGCTGGCCATGAGCAGGATTTCTCAAGACAGTGATTTCCTGAGATGCCATAGGACCGAACGGTGAGGGCTGGTTTTCACCTTCGAAGTCTTCTCAAACAATTCAAAAAAGCCGCCGTTCTCAGAACCTGAGAATGGCGGCTTTTTTATGCTTTGGGGCACACGATTTTTCAGTCGCAAGTTAATGCAACGCAAGGGGTTGCGAGCATCACTTCAGGGCGTTGGGTCGTTGTGGAATGTGGGCTCATCAGGTAAACTTAGCGGGGTCAGGAAGAGCGAGTTTTCTCGCTGCCTTCTCACCCTCTCATCTTAGGATTTTCGCATTGGCTGACGACGACAGCACTAACCAAAATGGAACGCCAGAAGACGCAGCTTCAAGCCTCGAGGACGGCGGTTCAGGGGGTGGGCCTGGCGCCTTTCGCATGCTCGATATGCCAATTGAGGATGAGCTGCGCGATAGTTACTTGACGTACGCGATGAGCGTTATTGTCAGCCGCGCTTTGCCCGATGTGAGGGATGGGCTTAAGCCCAGTCAACGTCGAATTCTCGTTGCCATGAACGACCTCAATCTGGGGCCGGGCAGTAAGAGGGTGAAATGCGCAAAAATTTCTGGTGATACATCTGGAAATTACCATCCGCACGGTGAAAGTGTTATTTACCCAACGCTTGTTCGCATGGCCCAAGAATGGAACATGCGTCGAATGTTAATCGATAAGCAAGGGAACTTCGGCAGCATAGCGGGACTCCCGCCGGCGGCTATGCGATATACCGAGGCAAGGTTAAGCGCTGTCGCTGCTGCCATGCTCGAGGATATCAAGCTAGATACAGTTGATTACATTCCGACCTATGATGAGGCGAGGACAGAACCTACTGTACTGCCGAGTAAGTTTCCGAACCTCTTGGTCAACGGGTCCGGAGGAATTGCAGTCGGGATGGCTACAAGCATACCGCCACACAATCCGACAGAGATTTGCGATGCAGTCATTGCTTTGATTGATCGTCCAGAGATGTCAAATGAGGAACTGTTTGGGATTGTTCCCGGTCCGGACTTTCCAACCGGTGGTATTATTTGTGGGCGGTCTGGTATTTGGCGTGGTTACCGAACCGGCCGAAGTACGATTGTGCTCCGAGCCAGGTGTGCAACGGAGGAAATGAAGGGAAACCGATCCCGCATCATTGTCTCAGAAATTCCCTACCAGCAGACGAGGGATGGAGTCGTCAAGAAAATTGCGGATCTCGTCAATGGAGACAAGATCAAGGGTATCTCGGGTATCCGAGACGAGAGCGATTTGAAAGAGCCTGTCCGCTTGGTCATTGAGTTGAAACGCGACGCTGACCCCGACGTGGTTCTCAACCAGCTCTACCAGTTCTCGCCCCTTCAGACGACCTTTTCGATCATTTTCCTTGCACTCGTTGATGGAAAACCACGTGAGTTGACGCTAAAGGATATGCTCACGGAGTTCATTCGGCATCGAGTCAATGTGATTCGACGGCGCACGCAATTCCTGCTTGCTCGTGCAAGACGCCGTAAGCATACCGTCGAAGGTTTGCTTCTGGCTTTGGCTGATATTGATGAGATTATTCGAAATATCCGTGAGAGCCGAACTCAGGCTGAAGCGAAGCAACGCCTGATGGGGATTCAGTGTCCCGGCTCGATGATGCAAAAAGCACTCGGCGAGGAAGGGTTCCGGCAATTTGTTCTCGAACGCGGTGAGTCAGATACTTACTCACTCACCAGTGTTCAGACGGACGAAATTCTTCGAATGCGATTGGGGCAACTGGTCAACCTTGAGCAGGAGAAGCTCACGGATGAGCACGCGAATCTACTCGCGGAAATTGCTGATTATGTGGATATCCTCGGTAGCTCGGAGAGGATTTATGGAATCATCAAGGAGGATCTTGAGGAGGTCAAGCGACGTTTTGGCGATGTTCGAAGGACAGAGATTTCCAACGAGGAACTCGGGAATATCAATCTTGAGGATTTGATCACCGAAGAAACAATGGTGGTCTCAATCACTCATCAAGGCTACATCAAGCGTACTCCTTCTAGCGAGTACAGCACCCAGAGACGCGGTGGAAAGGGGCTGCGGGGTGCCAAGACAGATGACGAGGATCCGATTAACCATCTGTTTGTGGCCAGCACTCACGCCTACCTATTGTTCCTCACAACCACGGGTAAGGTTCGCTGGCAAAAGGTCTATGATCTCCCGCACCTCGCGCGTACCAGTAAGGGTCGCGCCATTGTCAATCTGCTCAATCTTGAGGAGGATGAAAAGGTTGCCGAATGCCTCGCGGTTCGTGACTTTGACCAGGAAGGTTATTACGTGGTGATGGCGACTCGAAGCGGGTTAGTGAAAAAGACCCCTCTCGAGCAATACAGTCGTCCCAAGCGAGGCGGCATTATTGCAATCAAGCTCCGAGACGAGGATGAGTTGGTCGATGCTGCTGTTGTTGGACCTGGCGATGAAGTCATTCTGGTGACCGCAAAGGGTATGGCAATTCGATTCCGGGAATCCGATGCTCGACCGATGGGCAGAAACACATCGGGAGTGAAGGGGATATCACTATTGGATGGTGATCGAGTTGTTGGGATGGTCGTTGCTGATCCCGACGCCAGCTTGCTGACCGTCTGTGAAAACGGTTACGGCAAACGAACCTCCTTCGGACCTAATGCAATCGCTGCGGGAGCAGATTCGGAGAGCTCCGATGAGGAAATCGGTTCCGGTGCTCGATACCGAACTCAAAAACGCGGTGGAAAGGGCTTGCGAGATATTCGAACCAGCGAGCGAAATGGAGAAGTGATTGGAATCGCTCGAGTCACCGATGAGGATGAGATCTTCATGATGACCGGTAAGGGTAAGATTCAGCGAATCAAAGCTGGCGATGTCAATGTGATTGGTCGTAACACGCAGGGTGTGCGAATTATGAACGTGGACCAAGGTGATCAGCTGGTTGCTGTGGTTCGTGTCCCACCTGAAGAGGAAGCTGAGGATGATCAAGCTGGGCAGGAGAGCTCGGTTGAAGCCGGAGAAGGCGAGAAACCTACTTCTGATCAAGCCTCGGAGAACGCCGCATCCGCTGATCCTTCTACTGCTGAGGGTGACGATTCCGGTTCACCGAGTGAAGAATAAATTGTCGGATTTGACTTTCATTGACCAAGTCAAAACGCCATTCACGGTCAAGCTTTCTTGGACGTTATGCAGACATCCGGGAATGATTTCAGGGCGTAAGTTAGATAGCACCGCTTTGCTACCTCGAAGCTCTCAAACGACCTCGCCATGAATGGATTCAGCTAATCATGTGAGTCAGCCACTCAACGCTGTTGAGTGAACATTAAGTTGAGTGAACACCAAGTGGTGCAGATCGGCTTCGCTAATAACGGGCCTATGCCGATGCTTTCACTCTTCACGACTCCGTTTACTTAGAGTTTGGGAATCGGGCGTTTAGGAGCTTTTTTGATCATCCTCGCTTTGTCGTCAGCTGGTGGTCGAGGGTTGTTATTATTGTTGTTGTTGCCCGCACGCATTGGACTTGGTGGATTGAGTTCGGTTTGTTCCTCTTTCCACTCCCAGCCGATTGACACATCGAGCTCTTGCTTTGCGAGCAACGCCCATGGCGTTCCGGAATGTTGGTTCACTACACCTTGCAGTAACTCGCGAGCTTGCTTCGCTTGACTGACCCATTTGCTGCCAACAGAGATTTCATCGCTAGGCACTAAAACCCAAGTGTTGCTGTTTTCATCCTCAAAGTTCATGCCACGTTTTGCTTTGGCTAACATGGCATTGTAGGTTTCGGTTCGCACTTTCTGTGCAAGCACCCGTCCCATGGCGAGGTCGAAACCGGCCTTCCATCGCGGACTCTCCTCTTCGTCCCTCACTCCCATTCCAGGCTCAAGGATATCGGCCATCCGGATGAGCGTAGGCTCTAATTTGGCTGCGTCCTGTTGGGCAGTGGTTAGTTCACCCACCAGTTGAGCTTCACCACGTTTTACGAATCGAGTGCGCGGGCGAGTGATTCCAGATGCAGGTTTCATTTGTGCAGCGTTGACAAGAGCCGTTCGCAGCGGACTTGATTTCACCATGGAGACGTAATCCTCTGGCGAGAGATAGTCAGGGCGATAACGGCTCATTGCATTGGGATCGAAGAAGTACTTCATATCAGAGGCATATTCATCGATTTCACGTCGATTAACCTGCCGGCTTACATTGCGGTTCGGGTGTACCGTGAAGTAGATTCCTCCGGTTTCGTAGCAAAGGCGAGTCAACGCGTAAGGACCAAATCCACTATCGATGACGGGCTCTTGCTCGAAATTGCCAGTGAAGCCAACCTGAACCCGTTCAGGTAAAAACGTCTCCGGACCTTGATCAACTTGGGCCCACTGCGGTGTTTGGTCAAACTTTGGGTCAGGATCGACATACTTTACAAGTGAATGCTCTCGACCAAATGGGGCAGGAACACCAATCACATAAACAGGAATTCCCCACTTTCGGCATTCCCCAACTGCTGATTCCAGCATGTTCGGGTCATCACCTCGTTCATCAGTCACGACGACAAAAAGTAGGTTTCTTTGCGGACCTCGGCTGGAACGGTTCCTGCGAAGGCTCTTGTATTTATCGGCAGCTGAGGCAATTGCTGAAAAGACCTTTTCTTCACCGGATGAGTCGACCTCGATGTTATCGACGATTGATTTGATCTCAGAGAGGTCATCGGTAGGTTCTTCGGTGAACAAATTAACCCCGCTGCCGAAACCAACGATCGATGTCAAAAGCGGAATTTCATTGGTGTCTCTTCGGAATCCCTCTGCACCGCTTTCTTGAGCAATGCCAAGTTCCGTGTAGATGCGATCAAAGCGATTTCTAATCTCGGTACGTTGCCGGTGTAGAGACCCGCTTTGGTCAAAGAGCCACACGACCATGGTGGGTCGCTCTTCGAGCATCTTTAAAATTTCGAAGGTGATTCGATCGACAGCTCCTGACGCTCCTTGCGTGCCCTGCCCGACTTTTCCCTTTTGGTTCGTTAATTTGTCGAGGGGAGCCACTGCCTGTTGAAACATGTTATCGACCATTATCTGGCCAAGATCCGTCGGCTCGAGATCGATTGGATTCGGAATCTGAGCGACATCTGCAAACATCTCGGCGGATGCTTCAGCCATTTCAGAATCGGCAACACTGTTGGCACCAACTTTTACCTGTGGCAGGTCGCTGTAGGTAACTTCATCGATTAATTCTTCGATTTTCTCTTGTTGGTACTCTGGTGGCGAAACAATGACGACGGCTTCCTCGTCAAATGGTGCTTTGAGGGGCACGAGGGCAAGCGTTAATACAATGATCAGGTGCACGAGCATGCTCCCAATCAATGCCGTGGTCTCTTTATTCTCTAGAAATGATTCCTCATCGATCAATTCCTCCTCCAACCCAGCTTCACCCTGAACACTGTTTTCCTGGACATCACTGGGGATTTGCGCTTCGCTTTCCCGAGGGGTCTTTGTCGACATTGGAATTCCGTATTAGGGGCAGGATGGTGGGTCATCGACGAGTTCTTCTTCGCAAAAGAGCGATCCGTTAGATAGTTTCGCCCACATTCACCGAAGTTTCAACTTGTATCCGGTGTATCGGCGAGTTCAGGGAAAAGAAAAACTAGGGTTCTAACGTGAAAAACGGCTGGAAGTACTCAAACATTTAGGGATAGGGGTACGGAACAGGAAAAACGGGGGGTGTTGTTGCCTTTTTTGTTTGCTTCCCGATGAATTCGCCTTACGATGGGCGGAAGTATCAGCAGCAAAATAAGACTGTGAACCGGTGAGTCCTTTAGTTCCATAGGGGGGTTTCGTGGATTTCGTGATGGAAGATTTTCGATCCGTCTACGTGATCGGTGATATCCACGGTGAATCGAAAGCCCTCCGAGGCCTGTTGGACTATGTCCAACCCGGTCCAACCGATTTGGTGATCGCTTTGGGAGACTATATCGACCGTGGGGAGGATTCTAAGGGCGTTGTTGATTCACTGATTGAGCTCACGCAGAGCACAAATTTCATCGGAATACGGGGAAATCACGAGCAAATGCTCCTGAATGTTCTTGATGGGTCCATGAAACCGAAGCCTTGGCTGACGTATGGAGGAGACGCGACTCTCAGAAGCTACGGCGTTTCGAAAGTCTGTGACTTCCTACCTCAGGAGCATCTTGAGTTCTTTAAAACGCTCTGTGATTATGCTGAAACGGACGGCTTTCTTCTCACTCATGCCTCCTATGACCCCGATCTCGAGTTCAGTCAGCAACCACCGGAATTACTTCGATGGCAGCATTTGCACGAGACGGTGCCAAATCCACATTTGTCCGGCAAAACGGTGGTGGTTGGGCATACACCGCAGCATTTGGGCGAAGTCCTTGATTTAGGCCACCTTGTTTGCCTGGACACTTACTGCCACGGAGGTGGTTGGCTTTCGGTGATGGAACTGAAGAGTCGAGCCATTTGGCAGTTTTCTCGATGGGGAAAACGCCGAAAAACGGCTAGCTTTCTACACCGCTGATTGTTGCGACAGGTAGGCGTAAAATTTGCGCGATCGTTAAACTTTCCCAAAAATCCTCAATCCTTACAGGCGCTTTTGTCGATTGACGAAATGGGTCTCCGTGGTTTTGCGGTGGCCGTCACTCAATACACTGATGATTGACGGAATGCTTTGATGATTTCAACGCATCTGAATTGGCGACCGAATGGTTGGAAAGCAAAAGAACACACTCGGTTTCTATTTGCATTGCTTTTCTTGTCATCAATGACGCAACTCGATGCGCAGATCACCGGCAAAACCCCAGACAGAGGAGTTTATCAGCCTCCACTCTTGGTATTCGGCGGGGATGGAGAATCCAATTTACGAGAAGCTACACAGCCTCCACAGCTTCAATCCATTTCACAGGATTTGGAGCACAAACAGTTGGTTCTGCCCTTGTCACCTTCTCCGAGCAATGACAATTACCAACCGGTCGAACGGTCGAAGGAATCAGGTCAAGAACCCAAGTCGGTCACATACGAACACTTACCTTACGCCGTGGTGAGTGACGAACCGAGAGCAGAGGTTCTTGTTAAACCCGGTGAGGAGGGGAACGTAACGCGACCCTTGGTTGAAATTACCGTTGTCCAGTCAGGTCAAACAAAGGACGGAACTGAATCAACTGTTCCTTCTCTTCGTCGGCGTAACTCTGTTAACGAGAGAGTTTTGACTTTTGCGGATTATGTCCGGGGCGACGATATCGGGAAAAGCGAATCGCCTGAATCTCCATCGGCCGATTCTCAAATGGAAAAGGGCAATACGGTTGCTGTTGAGCAGGTTGCACACGAAGAACCTGAAATATCCGTTCCAGCTCAAGAGGATAATCTGGAGGAATCAAAACCCGAAGATCAACCGAGCTCATTGAAAAATGAAGCACCCGATAATTCGAGTTTGCGATTAAATAGCGTACGGAAGGAGCGTATCGACTTGGTTCCGCTCAATCTGCTTACCCGTTTTGCAGTTTTGCCATTGAAACACGCCCGCACTCATCGTGAGTTTGCTCATGATTCCACATGTGATGGCTGCGATGACTGCGATTCGGTTCCCTGCGATTCATCGGTACCCTGCGATTCCATTGGTTGTGGGCTTTTCGGATGCGGAGATTGCGATGCGGAATGCGACATGCTTGGTTGTGACATGCTTGGTTGTGACGCAGCGATCGGTGCTGATCTTGGTCGACACCCAAGCTTGAGTCGAATGAGCGACCTGTTGGGGTTGCATGGCCAGCGAGGCGTTCATTCGCATCGTAGTGGAAATTCAAACTGGTATGGAGGTGTTGATTACTTGATGATGTGGCGCCGAGGCGTGCGTTTACCCAAGTTACTCACAACCGAGGTTACTGATGGCACCGGAACTCGCGAAGAGGTTCTGCTTGGTAATGACCGAATCATGACGAGAATGACATCTGGGATTCGCTTGACAACAGGGCGTTGGATGAACGGTTCTCAAACCTTCGGCACGCTGGGTCGTGTTTGGTACGGCGGCCGAAAACAATTCAGCTATCAGCAAGATCAAACCGGAACACCGATCATATTACGTCCTTTTCTAGATTTTACGAATCAATTCACTCCCACCGAAGACACCCAAGTGATTGCTGAACCAGGTCGAGCCGATGGATCAGTATCGATCGATGGTGACAGTGAGGCGTTTGGAGCTGACTTGTCGTTGCGTCACTTCCTCGGCGCTGATTTCGGGACCACCGTTGATCTGCTGTATGGTTATCAGTTTGTGCGCTTTAATGAGAGTCTGAACATCCAAAGCAATTCCGTTTCACTCGATGATGATTTCGCGCCCCTCGGCTCGACAATCGCAGTGAGAGATACTTTCCAAACCGCCAATGAATTCCATGGTGCCCAACTCGGACTACAGGCAGACTACCGTGAGGATTTTTGGTCATTCCAGGGACTCGCCAAGCTGGCATTCGGTTCCCTGAGTCGCGAGGCATTCAGATCGGGTGAGACGAGAGTGCAAGTTGGTTCAGACATCGATATCACCTCTGAAGGTCTTCTTGTGCGAGATACCAACCGCGGGCGTCTAACGAATCAGCAGTTTTCGTGGGTTCCTGAAATTAATGCAACACTGGGCTGGCACCGTTATGAGGGTTGGGACCTCACGCTTGGTTATCACATGCTTGCCGTCACGGATGCGATTCAGCCGTGTGGAGCCATCGATCCCGACCTCGGAGTCAATTTTTCCGACCCACTGACTGGAGCGGAGAGGCCCTCGGCAGATCTCCGGTACCGAACTTTCTACTTGCATGGAATTCATTTTGGATTGCAGCGAGTTTATTAGGCGCCGTTGCTTGTTGAGGATCTGCATTCCTGCAAGCACCTTCAAGTGGTCCGCCTTGCCGGGACCTGATCAATACGGGACCTGATCAATAAGGGACCTGATCAATACATCGACCAAATTGATCATTGCAACCGATTCAACCTTAAGAGGAAGAGGTTGGCTCTTGAGAAAAAGCGTCATTCAGTGAGGAGCAGCTTATGGCTAGGGTGATTCACCTGAATTCACCGGATTCAGCGATCATGAGTTGTTATGCCAGCTTGCGTTATCGCGCAAAGTCAGTCGCAGCAGATACCACTTTTATTGTAGAGGGGCGACTTTGTGTTCACCGGTTATTACTGAGCTCTCTCGAAGTTCAATCCATTTTGGTCCAGCAAGGGTTGGAGAGCGAGCTATTGCATCTGGTTGAGGACACGGTACCTGTCTACGTGTTACCGAAAAAAGAAATCAGTCAGCTGGTCGGATACGATTTTCATCGAGGTTTTCTCGCTTCAGCTACCCGTCCTAATCTACTCCGCGTTGATGAGCTGCAGTGGTCGAAGTCGGTTTGTGCGGTTGCCATTGCTGCATTGGGTGTGGCAGAGAGTGAAAACCTGGGCAGTATTTTTCGTACCGCGGCAGCCCTTGGGGTAGCAGACATACTCTTGGACCATCAGTCTGCTGATCCCTACGCTAGACGTACCGTCAGAGTGAGTATGGCCAATGTGTTTAAGCAGCAAATCTACTTGCTTGATGACGCTTTGGTTGAGCTCCGAAGGCTTGCTCTGGAAAAGAACGTGCGAATAGTCGTCACAACACTCTCTGAGCAGTCCATTCCTGTTACCTCCTGGCAACCAGATGATCGACCGGTCATTTTGATACTTGGCAGTGAAGCTTCGGGAGTTGATCCCCGTTTAGAAGCGATTGCAACCGATTGCGTGAAAATACCAATGGAATTAGGTACGGACAGCCTGAACGTTTCTGTTGCAGCAGGGATTTGCCTGCATGCAATCCTGCATGCTTCTGGTAGAGGTAATTCGGCTTAGATAGCGTCAATCGAATCGGGGACCAGTAGCTCGGCGCCATCCAGAAAGCTGACCAGAGACTTAGCGCGGTAGGGCTGTTGGAGTTTTCGAACCGCCTTGCTTTCGATCTGACGTACTCTCTCTCGTGTTACTTGAAAGATCCTACCCACTTCTTCAAGCGTGTAGGTGTACCCATCCGCAAGACCGTACCGTAGGCGTAGGATTTCTCGCTCACGATAGTTTAAGGTCTCCATTGCAGATTCGATTTGAGTTTTTAGTGCTTCGCGATTGGTTTCTACCAGTGGATCATCATCACGGTAGTCCTCAAGAAACTCTCCGAAAACACTTTCCTCATGATCTCCGATTGGCTGATCGAGTGAGAGTGGTTGACGGCTCATTTTCAAGATTACACGAGTGTCATCGATCGAAAGACCGCTTCGCGCACAGACCTCTTCTGCAGTTGGTTCTCTTCCGATCTCCTGAACCAAGTCACGTGTGATTTGTCGAATCTTGTTCATGGTATCGATCATGTGAACCGGAACACGAATCGTTCGGCTTTGATCGGCAATGGCTCGTGTGATAGCTTGTCGAATCCACCATGTTGCATAGGTACTGAACTTATAACCTCGAGCGTACTCGAACTTATCAACGGCTCGCATCAGACCCGTGTTGCCTTCTTGAATGAGATCCAAGAATGAAAGTCCTCGATTTCGATACTTCTTTGCGATGGAAACAACGAGGCGAAGGTTACCCGCAGAGAGAATGCGTTTTGCTGCATCATAATCATCCCGATAAGAATCGCACTGAACGACCCGTTTTTTGAGCGTTACCGGCGACTCAAAGGTAGATCGCATGAGCTGATTAAGATCGGCTCTGACCTTCGTGCGATCTTTGGAACCGCTCTGTCCCAAATCGGAATGAAGACTCAGTTGGTAGCGTAACGCATGCATCTGCTGCATGATTTCACGCATTTTTTCATATAATGGTTGCAGTTTGCTGGTGCGAAGGTTCATCTCCTCCACCAAGCGAACGGCTTTATTTCGTCGGATGACAAGGTTCTTCCAAGCCGCGCGTCTCTGACGCTTTGGTAGCCGCTTGTTGATTGCTGTGATGTAATCAGCACGATTGAGTCGCAAGAGGTGATGGAGCGTCCGGCAATTCGGAACAATTCTCCTCATGATTGCTTTTTTCTCTGTGGCATTTGTCACCGAAACCTCGATCGTTCGATCCAGTCGCAATTTCTTATCGCGGACTTGCTCGAGCAGTTTCAGAGCTCCTTGCAGCATGTAGTCGGTTGCCAGCATGGAATGACGGTAGCGGTCTCGTGTGCATTCGATTTGCTGCGCGGCGGCAATTTCCTGCTCGCGAGTCAGGAGTGGTATCTGACCCATCTGCATGAGGTACATGCGTACCGGGTCTTCTGATGGATCGGTATGAAGGTCATCTCGCTGCTGAGATTTCTCCGGGTCCGAAAAGAGGTCGTCTTCGATCTGGTCGGTGAATTCCTGACCCATCACTCGATTTCTTCGCGTGACCGACTCTTCTGCGTCAAAGGCATCATCCTGAAGACTGCGCCGGTTCAATTTCTTTTCCATCGACTGGTCCTTAGCACCCGTTGCGAATCGATCCACCTGATCAGGGGAGTTGGGGGCATGTTGAGTGCCAATGGCTTCTGGAGAGTAGCTCGAAATCATCAAAGTCTTTACTGGGAAATGGTTTGCGCAAATAAGCAAGCGTTACGCGTTCCCCCGCGTGTTGCTTAAACGCCACATTCCGTGTTGATAAAAATCGACACGCGTCGTCGATTGGAATCCTGCAGCCAAGAGGGGAATACGCCCACTCAGCTCCGTTTCAAACCCTAGGTCACGATCTGACAACCACGAGGGATTTCACCGAGGATTTACCTTAAAGATCATGAGTCTGCCTCGAATTCCTTTCATTTCGGTGATCGCTGAGCCTGATAATTTCCGGTTATCACCACACCCGATTCGCCTGACCAACGTTCATTGATACTGCGATTAGTGATGCTAGTTGGTTCGAGCCTTCCAGTAGATGCGACCCGAACGCCACTGCAGATATCGCTGCGTGGTGACGCGTTTCGTTGTTTTGAGTTCGCAGGAGCAGGCTCAATCTAGATTGAGCCGTTGGCATTCTCCGCACCTTTTATGCTGTTCATTGGATAGACACCGTTTTTTTGAGTGGATACAACGCGCGAATCGTTCACGGGAGGATAGTCAACGCAGTCGAATATCTGTCACAATAAGAGGGTCAGAGACGGTCCCCGTGGTCGATTCAGAAATCGTTGAACGAATCCTGCGAACTCTGACGCTAGGTTCCAATCCAGCTTCTTCCAGCGACTAAGTTCAATTTTTTAAAAATTCCGGTACCTCATGGACGATTCAAGCTCGCAACATCAACGATCCGATGCGGTGCCTTCGTGGATGCGTGACATAGAATGGACGGAGCCGAACCAAGCAAATCTACACGCTGGTCGGCTGCGAGAATTGGCTAACGGTCATCCACGCACCATGGAGTTTGATGAACTTTTGGGTCGCCAACTAAGTGAATCACTTAACCCTGACCTCACGCTCTTCAATTTGGTTCGGTTTTTCGAGGCAAGTGACAATACTCACGCTTGGTTGGATCAATTGCTTGATGAGCCGGATTCGTTCTTGGCTTTGCAGCAATTGACCGGCATGAGCGAGACTTTAGCAAATCGGCTGATTGCTGATCCGACACTGTATCACTGGATTTTGGAAACACGAGGTGAACCAAAGTCACGGGAAGAACTAATCCAGGAACTGTCGGATCAACTTTCTGATGTTGATCAAATGAGTCGTGTGTCGACATTGTTTAATCGGTTCTACCTACGACAGACAACACGAGTCGCCTACGCTGAATGCATTGGTGGTTTATCACCAGAAAAAACAGGACGCTATCTTTCAGCAATCGCAGATGCATTGGTTGAAGTTGGTTTGCAATTTGTCATGCAACGGCTGGTAGAGCGGCGTGGTGAGCCTCAGCGACCAGATGGGACAGTTGCGGAAGTTACGGTGATTGGTCTTGGTAATATCGGCGGCAATGAGATGAGTTATAACTCTCCATTGAAGCTAGTGTTCGTTTACGATTCGATCGATAACCATAATGTCTGGCATCGCGACTTTTACAACACGCTGGTCGATGAACTTGTTGGTTTGCTTCGAGGCGATCCGACGCGAACTAACGGACTGGATGTTGATCTGCGAGAGGGGCCTCGCTCTGAAGTGGGTGTTCATATATGCAGCTTTCGAGAGGCAATTCGAATCTATGAAACCGCCGGACGAACTTGGCAACGCCTTAGTTTTGTCAAGTCGAGAGTTGTTGCGGGATCACGTGATCTTGGCGATGCTCTGCTGGCAAGACTCGAAGCTTGGATCTACCAACAATTCATGAGTCGCGTTGAGTTGGGTGAGACTCGGACCATTCGACGTAAGCTTGAGAAACGAGTTGAGCAATCGTCACTCCTTACGACTGATTTGACCGATACACCGGGTGGCAAACATGACTTAGAGCTGACGATTCAGTTTCTGCAACTGCTTCATGGTGGAACTTTGGCAGAGGTTCGTAAAAGTAACACCCATGAAGCAATTGGGGCTTTGCAGAAATCCGGCTGTCTAACTCATCAGGAGTCGATGCTTTTTTCGGAGAGCTATGCAAGGCTCGGGCGATTGCAAAATCAGATTGCCCTGATGTTTGATCGATCGGGTAAGGTGTTGCCTGAAGATGATGAGGATCAAAAATCTCTTGCTTGGTACTTGGGTATCAAAACACCTGACGCAGCGTCCGGTGATCTTGTGAGATTTCAGGAATTATTGCTTGAGACATTTGAGCGAAATCGCTCAGCGATCAATCATCTCATGCTTGATGCACCTGATAAAGCGCAGGATGTGGCCATCGAGACAGAACTACTCCTCGACCCTGACCCTGAAACCTCACTGATTGAGGAGGTTGCGGCGAAGCATGGCTTGACTGATTCACAACGCATGATGGAGCATCTTCAGGCATTAGGAGTTGAGAACGTTTCTTTTCTGTCTCCCCACAGGTGTCGCCACTTTTTTGCTTCGATTTCTCCCTCTCTGCTGGAGGTCATCGCAACCACTCCGAGTCCGGACAATACTCTGAGCTCGTTGGTTCGGGTGACGGATTCTCTCGGTGCCAAGGCTACACTTTGGGAATTGATGGCCAGCAGTCAACCAACAATGAATCTAATGGTTCGGTTGTGCGCTGCTACGCCCTACCTCGCTGGTATCCTGACAACTAGTCCAGGGATGATTGATGAGCTAATTGATTCACTGTTGATGAATCGACTACCAACAACCTCACGTCTTGATTCCCATTCAATTGAGCTCTGTCGGGGAGCAGTAGAGATCGAATTAATTCTTCACAGCTTTAAGAGCAGCGCGCACTTAATGATTGGCGTTCGCGATATTCTTGCTAAAGAATCTTTGGAGTCGATTCATCAAGCGATTGGAGATACGGCAGAGTCTTGTCTGCGGCGTGTTGCTGAATATGAGCAGGAGAGCCTTGCTATGCAGTATGGTGATCCTGTGGATGACAGCGGAGAGCGTTCAGGGTGTGTGATTCTTGCTCTTGGGAAACTTGGCGCTCGCGAGCCAAATTACCACAGTAATCTTGACGCGGTCTTCCTTTACGTATGCGATGGTAATACGCAGAGACGGCCGGGTGGTCACCGAGCTACCCTGACCAATCAACAATTCTTCAACCAAATGGCGAGGAGAATTCTTGATCGGGTGAATGACTCTAGCGGTCTTCCAAGGTTGTACGAACTGGATTCTCGATTACGGGATTCCGGTGAGGAGGGCCTGTGGGCGATGCAGATGGAAGCATTTTTCTCTCGTTTCAGAAACCAAGAAGCTCCACTGTGGCAGTGGTTGGCTCTGTGCAAGGCTCGAGCAATTTCGGGTACTCATCAGCTACGAAAAAGAGTGGATGAGATTGTTCATGAAACCTTGTGTTCACTTCAGTGGACATCCTCAATGGCGAATGAGATTCGAGAGATGAGGTTTCGGATGGAACAGACGGCTCGACTAGACAATCTCAAACGAGGGGTCGGTGGAACCGTCGATGTGGAGTTCGTTTCGCAGGCGCTGACCTTGCGTCACCTGCGCCAGTTTCCTCAGATTAGGCGGGTTGGCACGACCGATTCGCTCCTTGCTCTGGTAGAGGCAGGATGTATTCATAAGCAACAGGCGGATACATTAATCGATGGTTATCGTTTTTTGCGTCGAGTTGAGGGCAATTTGAGACTGATGAATACGGCAGCTCGACATGAGTTGCCCGATGATGCTCATCAAAAAGAGTTACTTGCATTTTTGATGAATGAAAATGAGCATCAGGTAATCGTTGATCTTTGCGAAGCGGCGCGTTCTAAGAATCGTGAAGTATTTCAGGAGGTCTTTGACGCACTCTCGAACGAGGGTATCTCCTGAGGCGACAACGGATGCGTTTCGATGTGTGTTCAATGCCGTTGGTCGTAATCTCTGCGTTGGTTGCTTAATGAAACGGAGTCGTGAGACGATAGCCGCGATTCACTTAGGCCCCGTTTGAACATTGTTGCAGTGTTCCTGACGGCATTGTTTCATGATAAGTTTACGGAATCTCAATCCGTCTGATCGCAGAATTCTGTCGGCAGCATCCTTTACCAATTGTTGAGTTACTGATGATGCGTATACTTTTTGCTTTTTTATTGAGCGTTATCTGCTCGTCGATCACAGGATTGACGTTGTTTGGAAAAGAAGCACATCGACCGAATGTTGTGCTGATTATGGTTGACGACATGGGTTACGGTGATCCTGCTTGTTACAACTCGGACTCAAAGATTCCAACACCAAACTCTGATGCTCTCGCAAAGCAAGGGATGCGATTTACGGACGCACACGCGCCAGGTCCACTTTGCCATCTTTCACGTTATGGGTTGCTCACCGGCCGATATCCATTTCGAACCGATGTCCGAAAATGGCCCCGTCTTGCCGTGATCGATCCAGGGCAAACAACGATTGCTTCGATGCTTAAAGCAGAGGGATACCAAACCTCAATGGTTGGGAAATGGCATCTTGGTTTTAATGAGAATGGATACGATGCACCTTTGCCCGGAGGACCCGTTGATTGCGGTTTTGATTCATTTTTCGGGATTCGGGCTTCAACCGATATACCCCCGTATTTCTACATTCGAGATGATCGGGCTATCGAGCCACCGACGCTACGAATTGCTGAGAATCATACCGAGGGATGGTCGCCGATTCAGGGTGCATTTTGGCGTGAGGGCGGTATCGCTCCAAATCTGGAGCTCAAAGATGTTTTGCCACGTTTTACTCAAGAGGCGATTGAATCAATTGAATCCATGAGGCAGTCTGAGCCACAAGACCCGTTCTTTCTTTATTTGGCCTATCCAGCTCCACACACACCATGGTTACCTGCTGAGTCATTCATTGGTCAAAGTGGCGCAGGGCTTTATGGAGACTTTCTGGTCATGGTTGATGCGATGATCGGCCGTGTACTAGCTAAGCTGGAAGAGAGTGGCCTGACCGATGAAACGATTGTCATCGTTACCTCTGACAATGGTCCGGTTTGGTATGAAGTCGATCGAGAGCGTTTCGGGCATGATAGCGTTGGTGGTTTGCGTGGAATGAAGGCAGACGCTTGGGAAGGCGGGCATCGAATGCCGTTCATTGTCCGATGGCCGGGGCATGTCGAGGCAGGTACCGCCAATTCTCAATTGGTTTGTTTTACCGATGTGCTCGCTACGCTCGCAGAACTGCTGGATGTCAAACTCAAAAAACACTCCGCGCCAGATAGTTTTAGTTTTCTCAGCACGCTGCAAAACAAGAAAAAGAACAGCTCACGTCATTCGCTGGTCATGCGTACAGGCAGTGGTCTATGGACGATACGGGATGGGGATTGGAAGTTGATCACTGGACTGGGTTCTGGTGGCTTTTCAAAACCCCGTAACGTTAAGGCTTTGCCTGAGGGTCCTGAGGGGCAGTTGTACAATCTGTCTTCTGATCCCTCTGAGTCAAAGAATCTCTATCTTCAAATGCCCGGAAAGGTCAAAGAATTGACCGAAGAATTGGAGCGACTGCGATCGTCCGAAATGACTCGCGGTTAATCACTCTTTGCGTTTCCTCTAACCGGAGGGGAATCGCTTGCGATCAGAGTGACCGATTAGGGCTTCGTGTTGAATTCACGAATTCTGATGTTCCTCCAAGAAACTTCAAAAGGACCCAATCCCTTTTTAATCGCATGAACTTGAAGACCTATGAATCCCGTCTGATCTCGGTCATCATGGAAATCGGCAACCGGTTCCCCATTGACGAAGCTGACAATGTGATCGCCTTTCGCAATGATTCGGTAGTGATTCCACTCACCCGCCTTATAAAGTGATTGTTTTTTTGCCGCTTTCACGTCGGTGTCCAACCAACGTGTTCTTCTGCCTTCGTCCCAAAAATTACCGGCACAGCCATTCTCTCCATTGGTCTTCGAAGTGATTTCACATTGATAACCGTAAACTTCTCCCGCATCGCGAATGCGATTTGGTTTGGATTCTTGCGGAGTTGGTTTGGAATAAGTCTGGCTCCGTATTTGAACGCCTGAGTTCAATTCCGCGTCACATCGCACCTCAAACTCCAATTCAAAGTCCCCGTAGGGACCTCGGGTGAGAAAGGTGTTCTTTCCGGGCCCAGTCTTGCCAGTGATGATCCCATTTTCTAATCGATACGAAGCTCCTCCTCCTACTTTTTTCCAGTCTTTGAGTGAATCTCCGCTGATCAAATTCGTCCATTCTTGTGCAGATCCACTCGAGACCAGCAGGCCAATCGTAAGCAACAACGGTAGACAAAGCATACAGGGACGGCGAAAGGTCATGATGTAGGGACACATGTGCAATTAGAGTCAAAGAAATCAAACGAGTGGTGAGAGGTAATCCGCATGGTTTGGATTACACAGAACAATTGTAATCAAAGTCACATCTTGTTTGGGTGCAACACGCTCACGATGGAAAGCAAAATCAAAATGTTATAGAGCGATTGTGTTGGTTCGCAAAAGCGAGATTGTCTTTAACGCAACGCGTCATCGTTTGACGAATTCAAAGTCAATTGATAAATCAATCTTCATTGAACTTGGTAAAGATCATTCTTCCAGCATTCGTCTGCAGAGTGCTGGTAACGCGCACCTCTAATTCCTTTCCAATCTGATTGCGGGCACCTTCAATAACCACCATTGTCCCGTCGTCGAGATAGCCGATCCCCTGCTCTGCACCTTCTCCTTCCTTCATTACTTTTATTTTGAAAGTTTCATCTGGCAAGAATGTGGGACGAAGTGAGTTGCTGATTTCATTGAGATTAATCACGGGGACATTATGCAATTTGGCTACCTTATTGAGATTGTAATCACCGGTAACTACCTTGCCCTCAAGGTGTTTTGCGAGCAGCACAAGTTTTAAATCAACCGTTTGACCAGCGAGTTCCGGTAGATCTCGATCGAAAATGGTCAGGTCAATTTTTTCGTCTGATCTCATTTGATTGAGGATGTCTAAGCCTCTTCGTCCTCGAGTTCGCCTCATTTTATCGCTGCTGTCAGCAATCGCTTGGAGCTCAGTCAGTGCGAAACGCGGCATAATCAATTGATTATCAAATACTTCTGTCGCCACCAGGTCGGCAATTCTGCCATCAATCACCACGCTTGTGTCGAGGATAAGTGGTTTAAATCCCTTCACCTCACGAACGAATTCAACGTAAGGAATCAGGAATCGAAAATCATCTTTTGTCTGAAGGAGAACGCTCGTGCAGAGGTAGCAAAGCACCAGTCCGATCAGTAGTTGAATGATTCCTGCATTAAATGACTGTGTCAGCAGGGGGGCTAGAGCAACCGATAGGACATAGGTGAGAAGGACACCTATCAACACCCCGAAATACAAAGAGGAAATTGTGTCGATTTTCTTTTTCGGTGCGTAAATATCTGCGATGACCACCAAAACTGCAGCGCCCATGATGCTTGAGAAAACAATCCATGGAACCGTAGTGGATGTGTCTGAGAGCGAAGCGTTGATGATCGCCGAGACACCACCAGCACATAATAAAAAGATGCATCTGAGAATAATCAGGGCCATGATGAGTTGACCTTGGGTGGGAATGAAAAAAGGTGAGAGGTCAGCCGTAACGGTCTGACGCTCTAAGATAATCTGCAATATGTCTTGCTAGGAGTAAAATCGCTCTCCCATTCTAGGGGCGGACGCGGTGGTCCTACAGAGGCTCATCTCAATAAACCCCGACTAATCGGGGGTTTAGTTAAATGGCTGTAGGACTTACTCCTTTTCTGTGTTTTAGCCATTTTCCAGGCGAAAAGACCTGATTTCAAACGACTCAGATCATTTCTATTTGGATTAATGGGTATGGACCAACGTAGTAATCAATCGACAGTCCGTAACATCTGGGGGGGCAAACTGAGATGGACGCAGAAATTCACACCGTAGCCAACGGGCCACGCGGGTTCACTGCATTTGGTGAGAGGCTTTCAGGATCGTCTTGAAAAGAGGGACTGATGTCTGGCTTCGGAGACTTGTTCCTCGCATGAGGGTAGAGAGTTCTCCATTGAGGATAGGAGAACTTTAACCGCTGATTCAGGCTCCTGAGGTGACTCCTATTCGGTCACCGGCGGTGCTTCGGCTTCGATGATTTCTTCTTCAGCTGATTCCTCAACAGTCGCGATTGGACCATCAACGACCGGCTCAAAATCAGGAGAAGTCTGCTTGCTGTCGCTCATTGTAAAAATCAGGAACAAGGCAACAAATGCAAATGAGGAGAGAAACACGATTACGTTAAAGGGCTTGTCATAGGCCATGTGCATGAAGAATGCCATGACAAGTCCCGCCTTGATCGTTGCGATTACCATCACAACCACTATGTCCAAACTCCCAATGTCGAAGCTTGCTTGCGCTACTGTAACAATCGTCAGAATGACAAGCGCGACAAATACCGACAGTAACATCGGCACTGGAATGGGGTGTGCGAAGTCGTAACCGTCTTTTGAGTGACCGTGAGAAGCCATGGTTAATTCCGAAGCAAACGTTTAACGATGAATCAATGAAAGTCGTGGAAAGATAATCTATGCAGAAAAGTAGTTATCAATCTCGGATAATTAGCGGATTAGATACAGTAGCGGGAACAAGTAAATCCATATCAGGTCGACCAAGTGCCAGTACAACCCAACATAATCGACCGGTCCGAAGTATTGGGGATTGAAGTCTTTCCGCACCGCACGAATCAGAAGCCAAACGAGAAAACCGATCCCAACGATGATGTGGACCGCATGAACGCCGGTCATGCAGTAATAGATACTGAAGAATACGCCCGCTTTCGATTTTGTCATGACGTCTTCTTTAACGTCAACGATCGCACCCGCCTTCTCCTCTACTTCCTGGACGACTGCCGTGCCCGCGTTCTCCGATTGCTTCAGTCGAGCGTTCAATTCGCTCTTGACGCCAGAGTTCGTCGCATCAGATGCCAACCGTTGGAGAACGTCCGATTCGCCCATTGTGATGAGAGTCATTTCACTCGGAACTTCTGTATCATGGGCGGACGAGTGGTGAGAATCGCTCCCGTGTTCGCTCTCGCCACTTTCCAAAATCATCCCGAGTCCGATTCCAACGAAGAAGCACGCTGCAGCTACTGATAGCGGCATCGCGCACTGAATGTGAAATTTGTTTCGAGTGATGAGTGAGGCGAGCAACCACAGCACGACGCCTGCCAATAGGATCATGAACGGTAGGCAGATATAGAACAGGTAGTTCGTGTGGCTTTCAGGATGCGGATTGGCCGGATCATAGAAAAACATGCCAGCTGGCAGTAATCCCATCTCCCACTTGTGAGAATATTCAATTGCTTTTACGCCCAAAAAGATCATCGCACAGGACAGGGTTGCGGCGAGCATCCCAACTAACCCTCGATCTTGTTTTACCTGAGAGCATCGAACTGCCCAGGCCATCGTCAAAGAGCTAAACAGCAAGACACCGGTGTTGATTGCACCCAATTTCGTGTTGAGAAATTCGCTGCAGCCTTCGAAAACATCCGGCCGGAGCATTCGAAAAATAGCGTAAGCACAGAACATCCCGCTGAAAAACAGGATCTCCGTGACCAGAAACAACCATATTCCCAGCTTCCCGCTGTCGAATTGCTGTTCGGGGGTGTCAAAGTGGTGCGCCAAAAAAGACGGATGGTCGTGGTCGTGACCATGGGCGTCATGTGCGTTTTCAGCCGCGGCTTCGATGGTGGACATGAAAAGGAAAATTCTATTTGGAAAGGATCAATTCAAAATTACGGCAGGATGGTTTGACCATCAATTAGACCCGTCAGCATGAACTGGTTCAGGTTGCTCCTCGGGTACTATCTTACGATCCGGCTCAACGGTCACGTAGCGGTCGTTTTCTGTATCCCAAAAAATATCGCTGAAATCGTACGGGTCACCCACTACCGGTGGGCGTTCAAAGTTGTAGAACGGCGGGGGACTTGTGCATTGCCATTCAAGCGTCGCACCACCCCAAGGGTTCGCAGGTGCTCTTTTTCCACTAAGAAGTGAGCGAATTAGAACTACAAGAGCAACGAACAGCCCCACCGTAAGCAGAAGTGTGCCTGCGGTGCTGAGTTGGTGAAGCGCCTGGAATTCAGGGTCATAGGTCGCGTAGCGACGGGGCATCCCCCGACTACCGAGAACAAATTGTGGCAGAAATGTCAGGTTGAACCCTAGGAAAATCAATAGAGCTGAGATTCTACCACCGGTTTCATTGTACATCTTTCCGAACATCTTCGGCCACCAATGGAACAGAGCACCAAGGAACGCGACAAGAGTTCCACCAACCATCACGTAGTGGAAGTGAGCAACCACGAAGTAAGTGTCATGCAGGTGCATGTCCGTGGCTAGCGTGCCGAGATGCAGTCCGGTGAGGCCACCGATGGTGAAAAGGAAGATGAACGAAATGACAAAACACATCGGAGTGGTCAGGCTGATTGAGCCTTTGTACATCGTTGCGAGCCAGTTGAAGACTTTGATCGCAGAGGGCACAGAAACGGTGAACGTTAAAGCGCTGAAAATGATGGTCGTCATTGGACCCATTCCTGCTGTGAACATGTGATGTCCCCAGACGAGGAAACCAAGCAGTGCAATCGCGATCGACGAGTAAGCAATGAATCGGTAACCAAAAATCCGCTTGTGACTGTGTACGCTGATCAAATCGCTGATCACGCCGAAAGCAGGCAGGATCATGATGTAAACAGCCGGATGGCTGTAAAACCAGAAGAAGTGCTGGAACGTCACCGGATCCCCGTTGAATTCAGGATCAAAAATCCCGATGTGCATGACCCGTTCAGCAATCAATAGAAGTAACGTGATTCCTAGAACAGGTGTTGCCAGGACTTGGATGATACTGGTCGCGTAAGTTGCCCACAGAAAGAGTGGCATGCGAAACCATGTCATCCCCGGGGGACGCATGGTGTTGATCGTGACAATAAAATTCAAACCGGTGAAAATTGAGCTGAAGCCAAGAATGAATGCCCCGGATGTTGCCAAGATGACCGCGCTGTCAGTTGTCGTGCTGTACGGCGTGTAGAACGTCCAGCCGGTGTCCAAACCACTTGAACACATCGCACAAATGAAGAATATCGCACCAAAGACCCACAGATAAAAGCTGCTTAGATTCAATCTAGGAAATGCGACGTCTTTGGCTCCAAGCATCACGGGTACGAGAAAATTTCCGAGTGCCGCCGGTACGCTTGGAATGATAAAGAGGAACACCATGATCGCACCATGCAGCGTGAACACTCGGTTGTACCAAATGTTTGCCTTTGCTCCGGAAAATATAAATCCGTCTGGTTCTAACAGGTGCAGTCGGATTAGAAGAGCAAGAATTCCCGCAGTGAAGAACGCGGTCATGACGCCGATCAGGTACATGACACCAATGCGTTTGTGGTCAAGCGTGAATAACCAAGTCAGAGCTCCTTTGGAGTTTGTCAGGTAGTTTTCGCTTGCGGTCGGATAACCAGGATCCTTGATCTGATCACCTGATGGAATTGATCCAGCAGACATTTCATTAACCTCTAACGTTCGAAACGCGGTGGGCGTCCAGTGATTGTTTAATTGATGTGTTCGTGACTGAAAATCTCATTCTTAACCAGGGCTCTCGGTTTCATTCTCCGAGAGCGTTGGTGTCTTAATTCTACTCTGCTGCCGACTCTTGGTCCGTTTCCTTCGGGGACTCTTCTGCCCCAGTCTCGGATTCAGCGTCTGACGGAGTCTCCGCTGCGGGTGTATAGTCGGAGACTGTTTTCAAGTATTCAATGAGACAGTAAATGTCGTCGTCGCTGAGTTGTCCTTTGGAACTCGGCATCACCGGTTGGTGGCCGACCACAATTTTTGCTTTTGGATATAAGATTGATTCTCGAATGTAGTTTTCATCAGCGATCATCGGATCAGCATTTACAAAGGAACGCTGGTTCCCATAGCTTTCTTTGAATGATGGGCCGACGATTTTGGTGCCGTCGAGAGAGTGGCAACCTTTGCAACCGCGTTGCTGGTAAAGTGTCTCACCGTATGCGGCTGGCGCTGTGGTATCGGGATTACGCTTACTATATTCCTCAATCCAATCGTTTAGGTCTTCAAGCGTTTCGTGAACCACCACAACGGTTTGCATTTCCGAGTGATTATCACCGCAGTATTCAGTGCAGTAGAGATCGTAGAACTCGTAACCATCTTTTGTGAATCCCCAACGATCATAATCCCAAGCTCCACCTGCCGCTTTCGCGTTTTCTATCGCTGCCTTCAACTCGGACTCGGGGACCTTTTTACTTACTACCGTTGGCTTGAACCACATGTAGTTATAGCGACCGGGAACGACATCTTTTTTGGCGCGAAACGCGGGAATGAACACACTGTGGATGACGTCCTTCGAACGCATCGAAAGCTTGGTTGGCTCATCAACCAATAGGTGCAGTTCCGGGTTGTAAACACCACTGCCGTAGTTGAAGGTCCAGCCCCATTTGTAACCCTCGAGGCCGATGTCATTGGCTCCATCGGGAACGGTGCGATGATCTAGGTACGCTTTGGCTCCGAAAATAAACATCCCTACCAAGAAGAATGACGGACCAATCGACCATGCAAGTTCAAGCGGCGTATTGTGAGCGGTGTTACTTTCAGCGGGAGTTCCCTTTGGCTTCTGATACTTAAATGCAAAGTAGAAAAGCGCAAACGCGATGGGGATGAAAAATAACACGCAGATGATCGAAATCAGTCCGAACAGCCAATCGTTATCCGCAGAAAAGGTTGATGCACCCTCTGGAAACCAGGAGTAATCTGGTGCATAGTCGCCTAATACGAACATCGATGAAAATGATTTGGCAAACATTGTGGAACTATGTCAGGAACAATGGGAGTTGACTCACGATGATGGATCGTTCGTCAAGTCCGGGGAAGTAATTGAGTCAGTAAGCGTGGAATCTGCGTCAGAATCTTCAGCAGGTTGTTCGATTTGAGGGTTTCGCTTCGAACCAATCCAATATGGAGTCATGCAAATAACGATCAGAATAACCGCAGTCGCACCGCCAGCACGCATGATCTTCCATGCTTGCGGCACATAACTGTTGCTTGATGGGTCAAAGCTAAAGCACCAAAGCAATAATTGGTCGACCGGCGAACCGACAGTGCCCTGCCCTGCTTCGACTAATGCTTTTCGTAAGTCTTGGATTTCAAATCCAACCTCGAGCGAGTAACGCGTAATGATCCCTTTCGGTGAAATGAAAGCGAGCATCGCTGGGTGGTAGTATTCACCCGTCTTTTCGTCATAGGTGTAGCTGAAGCCAAGGGAATCAGACAAACGATCAATGGTGTTCTGCTCTGCAGTGCAGAATGTCCATCCATCCATTACCTTCGGATGCTGTTTGGTTAGCGGCTTGGCGAATTTGTTCTTCGTCTTGGTAGATGTTTCGGACGATTCTTTGGGGTCGATGCTAACGGTAAGGATTTCAAAATCCTCACCGATCTTTAAATCCGATTTCGCCAGCGTCCGCGAAAGTTGGCTCAGTTGAACGTTGCAGAGCATCGGGCAGTCGCTGTAATTGAGCGTGACGATGACTGGCTTTCCGCCTTGGAAAACGTATCCTGATTCCATCGCACGGCCCGCGGAATCAGTCAGTGGCAGGTTGAGTGGAAGACTGTCTCCGAGGTTTTGCGTGACGGTGACGTCTCGCACTTCTCTGGGGATTGAATCATTTAGCGTCACCGTGTCGCCCTCTCGCAAAGCGCCCTGACCCACGGCGCGCTGCAATCCTCCGAATGCGATAAGTATCGCAAACGCTGAGAGGACTGCTGTGTTGACCAAGAATGGCTCTCGGTTCCCTTGCGTTGGCATCAAGTCAGTTACCTTGGACTACTTCGTGTGAGCTTTGGGGCTTTTATTTTTAAGTTTCAGTGTCTTCGTTGGAGGCACTGCCGGATATCATTTCAATCGCTTTGTCGACAGGAATAACGAGTTTTCCGGTATTCTCGTCAACACCGTATGTCGAAATTTCGTCTTGCTGAGCCTTCAGGATGGAGTTTTGCCGGGCGTAATTACTCGCAGCCGCCGTCTCCGCCTTCTGTTGCTGAGCCATCGCGTAGTACAGGACTTGAACCGCTAAAGCAGTGACTGCCGTCACAACAACCGAAGCGATTCCGACTACGAAAATGCGTTTGACATCTAAATCGTCGTATGCAGCCATGTCAAAAAATTCGAAATGAGTGTGTTAAAAGTTGTTTCGTTGCTTGGACCGAAGTGCGTCTTTTCGCCTCGGTCTAAATGTTTTCAAACGCAATGGATTCTTGAAGCCGGGGGTCGTGTACGGCAATGACCGCATTTTGCTTGGCGATTCGCAGGACCATCCCAATCATGAACGAGAACATTCCCAGAACACATAGCACGCTAGCGGTGATTCCCATGGCTCCTTCCGTCGAGGCGTGACCTCCGCCGTCTGCTGCCGATTCCGGCATGATCATCCAGTAGACGTCGACGAAATGGAGGATCAACAAGTAAGTTGCCCACGCAAAGACGAGTTTTGGGTTTCGTCTCACATGACGACTCATTAACCCCGCGAAAGGAAGAATCCAGTGGAAGAAAATCAAGATTAAGCCAATCGCGCCCCAAGCAGTCAGGTGATCCTGCCCTAGACCCCGCTCATAGAACCAGTGGGTTTCCTCCGGAATATTTCCGTACCAAATCAGCAGAAATTGACTGAAGGCGATGTACGTCCAGAAGAACACAAAGCCAAACATGTATTTGCCAAGGTCATGGTAATGCTCGATGGTTACCTCTTCACGAATTGCTCCGCCTTTTTGCAGCATGAAAACTGCCACTGATAAGATGCAGTGTGCAGAGAGGATGCTTCCCGCAAAGACGTACACTCCGAACATGGTCGAGAACCACATCGGTGCAAGACTCATCACCCAGTCGAATGCTGCAAAGGAAGTAGCACCGCAGAACATCACGATCGCTGGACCACTCCAGTATTGAAGTTTGTCAGTGATGGATTTGTCACCCGTTGCGTCTTGGTTGATACTGCCGCGGTAGTAAAACAGAGCTAAGGCAGACCAAATCGCAAAGTAAATCACGGCACGAACCGTAAACCAGCTGGAGTTCAACCAACGTATTTTTTGATCCCATATCTCTTTGTCCAAATGATTTGCCGTCTGATAACCGGGGTCATCCCAACGGTACAGCACTCCTTCGCCGAACAATAACGTACCGATGATCGGTAGAAAGAGGATCGCGAGCGGAATCACCATCAACATCACCGTCTCTGCAATACGGCGAATCACTACACTCCAGCCAGCTCGGACTAGATGTTGGATGATGACGAAGAAAAGACAGCCAACGGCAATCGAGAGACAATAGACAAATGCAGTGAGGTAGGCTGACATTCCGAAGCGCGCGTGGATACTGTTCGCCAAACCCCAACCCGCGAGCAGAAGCACCAATCCACCAATGGACAGTGGCATGCTGAGCGACCCGAGCGAGGCGGGCAGTTGAAAGGCCGGGTCGTCGGCCGATTTAATATTCGGAGTGGCGTGTTCTGACATCGGTATCAGGTCGTGCGATAACGTTTAAACTTACTGGTTGTCGTTTTCTCTGCTGCTGATCGAGACAATCGAACAACAGCAATCTTTTCAACTACTCTTCTTTCGAAGTGGCGGTCTCGTTGGAAGCTTGAGCTTGTTGCTCCGCTTCTGCTTCCTCTGCCAATCGCTGCTCTACAGCTTCCATTTGTTGGAGAATTTCCTCTCGCATCTCTTCCGGAATCGAATCAATGCTTGCGTTTCGGCTCTTCTGAAGTGCCCTCACATAGGCAACTATTGCCCAACGGTCCTTCGCTTTGATTTGAGCGGCGTAACCTGGCATCTTCCGAATGCCATTGCTGATCGTGCTGAATAGCTTGCCGTCGGGATACTTATCGTCGTAAAGGCTATCTTGATGCAGCGATGACGGGGGAATCCACGTGGGCGAGAGGATCTTCTGTGCCCGACGATTAACCAATCCGTTGCCCCCACCGTTCATCCCATGACACACCGAGCAGTAGATGCCGAAGTACTTCTGGCCCTGCCTGAGGACGGCTTCGCTGTTACCAAGTGGGTTGCTGGTTAACCACGGCGTGGTGTCGGTTGCGGTTGCTTCTGTCTTTTCGTCGGACTCCTGCTCTGTTTCCTCCACCGAGTCTGCCGTGGTGTCATCTTGGGGTCCGATCGGACCAGCGCTAAGACGCACTAGACGCTCCGCGAGAGGTGGATTCGACGAAGACAGCTTGTCAATCTGGGCGCCCGTCATGAAATCCATGTCGTAGTTGGATTCACCCCTGGCAACCGTTCCCGGAACATCTGCTCGCATCGCCCTGCCATCGGCGAACAAGGTGGAACCTTGTTGGGCGTCTTTCGCAGGTGAGAAGTCCATGTCGTAGAAAATATGAAAGCGTGGTGACTCGCTATTGGTCACTCGCATCTTCAGGACAACGAGCAGCGGAATGACGGAAGCCGCAATCACGAGACCCCACGCCATGAAAATGGGTTTTGGGATCTTGTCGGAGGAGTCATCCTCCTGAACCGCGTTGATATGCTCACCACCGGTTTTTTCGTATATCTCACGAACTGCACTTTCGTCGTACAACTCATCACTCGAGTCGACGTACAGGAAGAAGCGGTCGTCCGTTACGCGGTCAAATCGAGGGTCAGTGAACAGTGGGTTGCTGAATTTAGGTAAGCCATTGAGAGCCCACATGCCAAAGAAGGCACCAAAGGACGAAAACAAAACCGTCAATTCAAATGCAACCGGCATGAAAGCAGGTAGCGAGATGTACGGCTTGCCCGAGATAATATATGGGTAATCAATCGAGTTCATCCAAATCTGCATGACCAACGCGGTTACCGTACCGGTGAGTCCGCATCCCAGGACAATCCAAGGCAGAATCGTTGGCTTGATGCCCAACGCCTTGTCTATTCCATGTACCGGAAACGGTGTGTAGGCGTCCGTCTTCTTATATCCCGCATCTCGAACTCGTCGACACGCATGGAGTAGCGTGTCGACCGATTCGTATTCAGCGACGATTCCGTGAACTTTCTTTTCGTTATTTTCTGACATCAATTCGCAGCTTGTTTAGCCAAGGCCACAGTTGGTGATGACTCGTAAACCCGATAAGTCACCCATTTTCATGAACGAATGACTTATCCCTAAATCTCTACATTTACTTCTAATGTTCGTCCGAATGGGACATGTGGTACTGCTTCGCCAAAGTGGCTTTGGTCTCAGCCATGTTGATTACCGGCATCAATCGGCAGAACAACAGGAAGAGAGTAAAGAACAGTCCAAAGGATCCAATCAGCATTGACCAGTCGACCCAGGTTGGACTGAAGTATGCCCAAGCACTTGGCAAGTAGTCGCGTGAAAGGCTCGTAATCACAATGACAAATCGTTCGAACCACATTCCGATGTTCACAAAGATCGAAACGATCACAATGATCCACGGCGTCGTTCGGAATTTCTTAAACCAGAATAGTTGTGGGCTGATCACATTGCAGGAAATCATCGTCCAGTAAGCCCACCAATAAGGACCGAATGCTCGGTTAAGGAACGCAAATTGTTCCTCTTGAACCTGACCGTACCAAGCGATGAAAAATTCAGTTCCGTACGCTAAGCCTACAATCGAGCCTGTTGCCAGAATGATCTTGCACATGTTGTCCAAGTGACGGATCGTGATCAGTTTTTCCAGCCCGAGCATTTTTCGAGCAGGAATCATGAGTGTTAGCACCATCGCAAATCCGCTGAAAATCGCACCCGCCACGAAGTAGGGTGGGAAAATCGTGGTGTGCCAGCCAGGTACCTGTGAAACCGCGAAGTCAAAAGAAACGATCGTGTGAACCGAGAGCACCAAAGGTGCGGCGAAGGCTGCAAGCAACGCGTAGGCTTTCTCGTACCTCATCCAGTGCCGCGAAGAGCCGGACCACCCGAGGGACAGAATCCCGTACGCCATTCGGCGAAACTTGTTCTTGGAGCGATCTCGGAACGTGGCCAGGTCAGGCACCATTCCCATGTACCAGAACAGTAGAGAAACCGTTCCGTAGGTGCTGACCGCAAAAACGTCCCAAAGGAGTGGGCTTCGGAATTGAGGCCACATCCAAAGATTTAAACTTGGGTAGGGAGCCAGCCAGAAAGCGAGCCAAGCTCGGCCTACGTGGATCCCCGGGAATGTACCCGCACAAGCCACAGCAAAAATGGTCATGGCCTCCGCGGCGCGGTTAATGCTCGTTCGCCATTCTTGACGAAAGATAAACAAAATCGCACTGATCAGCGTGCCAGCGTGTCCGATACCGACCCAAAAAACAAAGTTGACAATCGGCCAACCCCAAAAGATTGGTGACCGGTTACCCCAGACACCAACACCGGTGTAGATCAAGTAAAGAATGCAAATCGTTAGCCATTGCAGAAGCGCAAATGAGATCAGGAAACCAATCACCCAACCGGTGCTGGGTCGGCGTTCAGCGACCTGACACACGGACTCGGTGATGTCGTGATAGGTGGTATCCCCCAAGACCAACGGAGCTCGTTGGCCGGGTTGTTCGACGGAGTTGTCCAGACCGTTGGGAATGGCAAGTGACATAGGGATATCAGGGATCAGTTGGTAATGAGTGGTTAACAGTGATGGTGACTGAATGTTGGGTCAGTCTTACTCCGAAGCAGCGGCTTTCGCTTCTGTCTTCGGTTCGCTTTCGCTCTTCTCGTGGTCATGCTGGTCATTCGCATGCTCCTCGGTGTGAGCCTCTGCTTTGTGTTCGTCGTGATCATGATCATCATGGCCATGGCCCTCCGCATCGTGAGCTCCATGAGCGTGTTCACCCAAGTGTTGGAGCTCTTCGATGTCCTCAATTTGTTTTCGCGTCATGAGTCGCTCTGGAGTGTTCCGAATTCGGGCAAGGTATTCGGTCCTCGGCTTGACATTCAATTGGGAGAGCATGCCGTAGCTGTGGGGTAGCTTATGGCTCTTTGCAACCGCGGACTCTTTGTCCGCAATGTTTCCAAATTCAATTGCTTTGGTTGGACAAGCTGATTGGCAAGCCGTGACCACATCGCCATCACGGATCTCCCGACCACCCTCTTTCCTCGCGGTGATTTTGGCCGACTCAACTCGCTGAACACAGTACGTGCATTTTTCCATCACTCCGCGACCGCGCACGGTAACTTCCGGATTCATGACGAGAGCTTGTAGCTTGCGGTTCGCGCTTTCGATGTTGCCCGGGAACGCGTTCCAGCCATACCCAGTTCCAATGTCTTCGTTGTAATTGAAGTAATTGAACCGTCGAACTTTGAAAGGACAGTTGTTGGCGCAGTACCTGGTTCCGATGCAACGGTTGTAAGCCATCGCGTTGATGCCCTCGTCGGTGTGTACCGTTGCTGCAACGGGACACACTTGTTCACAGGGAGCAGTTTCGCAATGCATGCATGCGACGGGTTGCTGAACGATATCAGCGTTTTCTTTATCGCCCTGGAAGTACCTGTCCACACGTAGCCAGTGCATTTCGCGACTGTTGAGGACCTGCTCACGACCGACAATCGGTACGTTGTTCTCGCTCTGGCAGGCCACCACGCAAGCATTGCATCCGGTGCACTTCGAGAGATCGATTGACATGCCCCATTGAGGTACAGGCTTTCCTTCTTCCTCGTTTTTCTCTTCAATCGCATTGATCGGTTCTTTCCACGGTGAGCCACTGGGACCTACGTGGGGAACATGAGGGCCTTTGGCTTCGACGTAAGCTTCAATGGTTTCTTCTTCGTGGCCATCTTCTGCTTTGTCAAAGAGTGCTGCTGTGCCCTCTCGGACTAGCGTGAAGCTCCGAGTTTGTGTTTCTTTTTGACCACCCTCATCAATGGCCCAGTGATCCTGAGTGGTTGAAAGTTCATATCGATCGAGTCGACGTCTTGCTTTGACTCCGTAAGCAATGCAAAGCGTTTCTGCGGTTCGAATGGGAGACACATCGGTACCGATGATCTCGACACCCTCAATGTCGTGCCCTCCAACCATTCCGGCTCTGGTTCGTCCATAACCGAGGGTTGTGGTGATCACACCTGCTGCACAGCCGGGCATCTCGTAAACGGGAAGTGCGACTTTGTTGTCGCCCACTGTCAAGACGACGAATTGACCGTGCTCAATTTCCAGTGCCTCCGCGGTCGTGGGGCTCATCACCGCCGCGTTGTCCCAACTTAGCTTTGTTAAGGACTGTGGCATTTCCTGCAGCCAACCATTGTTCGCAAACCGACCATCATAGAGGCCATCTGCGGGTGCGAAAATGATTTCGGTGTTGTCCTTGTCAACTTCCGATTTCGCGGTGGCATTCGCTGTGACCTCAGTCGCTTCCCCAAGCAGGGTCAAGTCAGACTGACCGATCGTGAGCTCTGTTGCGTAGCCGTCGTGAAGTAACTGACGCCATTGTCGATCACTTAAGTCTTCGCTGGCAAGGGAATCCGCAGTCCGACGAAGGATCGACTGCGGGTCCGTGGATGATTCTCCTGCGATCGTCGCCAGAACTTCAATGACGTCTTTACCGCCGAGAAGAGGAAGAATCTGAGGCTGACAGATTCCGTAGAATCCATTGTCGTTGACCGCATCACCCCAAGCCTCGAGTGGATGGGTAAGCGGAATTGACCACTTGCAAACCGATCCTGTTTCGTCGTTGTAGAGGCCGGCATAAATTGTGTTTTTAACTTTCCCAATTGCCGACGCAAAGTCGATTTCACCCGGTGCAGTGACAACGGGATTGCCGTCCAGAATGAGTAAGCTGTCGATGTTTCCAGCGTTCATTTCACCTGCGAGCTTTCCTAGGGAGACCGTTTCGTTGATCTCTCCGTCGGGCAGTGGGTAAAAGCTCTGCAAGGACCCGAGCGAACCGAGTTTCTCGTTCATCCGAATACCGGCTTCAATCGCTTCAGCACCCAGCTGTTCACCCACGACGATTACCGTCTTATCCGCCTTTTCCGCGATGTCATGAGCGAGAACATCGATGAAGCGTTCCAGTCGCTGACCGGCCGATAGCTCATCGTAGCAATCTGTTTCCTTGTCGTGCTGATGAGGTTCCTGTCCCCGCAGCGATTCAACGCGGCGCCCGAGTTCCGCAATGAAAGCTGGCATCTGGCTCGGAGCGAGTGCAAGTCGCGAGTCCGCCGATGCACCGGTGCTGGTGTATCCGCCCTCGACGACGTAGAGACGATTCATCCCCTCTTTGGCGAGCGGGTCACGCCGTTTGCTGTAGCCGGCGGCGTTGTTAAGCATGCCGGTGTCGTTGCCAAGGATATCTGCTTGCAAGGTGACAACGATTTCAGCATTGGCAAGGTCGAGTGCCTGTCGCGATGGCGTCCCGAGGATGTTCGTCGTTGCCTGACGCATTGTATCGCTGGTGACCGCATCGTACCGACACAGCTTGACCCCGGGGAACCGGGTTTTGACCGCGGAAAGCATTCGAGCAACGGAGGGAGATCGAGTGGACTCAAAAAGCAGAGCCATTCGTGAGCCATCTCCTGATTCCTCTAGCACTCCCGAAAGGTACTCCTCAAACTCCGTCCAATCGCTGGCGTAACTGCGATTCTCTTCTTTGACGTTTCGTAGAAGGAAGCCTTCGTCATCTCGAGCTCGATCTGGATCGTACAAACCCAGGATCGAGGCTTGCGAATAGGCGTCAGTACCCACATTACTTGGATGTGCGGTGTTGGGCTCGATCTTGAGAGGTCGTCCATCCACGCAGGAAATGAACAGGTTGTACACTCGCCCCGCCAGCTCAAAATTGGTCGCCCGCAGGTAGGATTCCCCGGGGATTCGGCCCTCAGGACGGATCACAAAAGGTTCAATCGTCTCTTCTGGGTACCGGCATCCTGCAACTCCTGCAAATGCAAGCGATGCACCCATCAGCTGCATCCATCGTCGGCGGGAGACGCCCTCAGGGAATTCTGATGCAGCAACGGGGAATTCACGATCGAGATACTGCTCGAATTCTTCGCTTCCGCGCAATTCCGAGAGGCTGCGCCAGTACGATGGCTTTCCCGACTTCGAGGGTGACGAAGATGCCGATTCGTTGGAGGTCATATCGAAAGAATGGATGAAAGGACGTCGAAAAAATAAATTCAGGTTACTCTGTCATGGCACGGAAAAACGCGCCATTTTTGGCCGCGTGCTAACGATGGCAGACGGCACAATGCACTTGAGGATTGATGTTCTTCTCCTCTTTCAGCCCCGCACCGTATTGGTGTCGCTCCTCGGCTGTTAGTTCCTGTCCGTTTTCGCCAAGTGGCTCCCAGTCGAGTTTGGTTACAAACTCCGTCGGACGCAGATGTGGTTCAGGATTCCGGTGGCATTGAATGCACCAGGCCATCGAAAGTTCTTTTGCCTGATAAACCTCTTCCATTTGGTCGATCCGCCCGTGACAGGTCTTGCAGCTCACCCCAGAATTGACGTGTGCGGCATGGTTGAAGTAGACGAATTCAGGAAGATTGTGGATCCGTTTCCATCCAACGCTCCGGCCCTCTGCCCAACTATCGTGGATCGGTTCCAGCTTTGGGCTCTCCGCGTGAACGGCCGCAAGAGCCGTGATGCCCTGTTCATTGGCGGGACTGTGGCAGTTGATGCAAGTCGCGGTCGGTGGTACCGCCGCATGGGCCGCGTCGAACACGGTGTTATGGCAGTAGCGACAATCCAGCTTCAGCTGACCGGCATGGATCGCGTGACTGAAAGGAACAGGTTGCTCGGGTTGATAGCCAACATTGAGGGTTTGTGGATCGGTAATGAGCCCGCCCATGGCGCCCGCAAATACCGCCCCAGCCGCCCCAGCGACCAACAGCAAACCGACAAGAGGATTCGTCCAGCGTGGAAACAGAAAACGTTGCATGATTTAAATCGGCCTTCGATCAACTCGAGGCTTTAAATAACGTGCTAGTAGCAAAGGAAATGATCGCGCTATAACGGAACGCAGCACACAGTATGATGATCGGCATTGCAAGCTGGCAATGGCAGCATGAAATTCAGCGACATTGTGTCGCAGCAGTCAGACGGAAGATTCGCTCTAGATCCACCAATTACCGTCTTCGGTGATTGGTATTACCGGGCATTGCATTGAATCAATGGCCGAAACCAGTTCCGAAACGGCCCAGTCCATGTCATCGATCTCGAGTCGGTATTCAGGCCAATTCCATCCAGAGGGCCACATTTGGTGGGGCGCAGGCCATCTTGTCTCCGGTGAACTCGATTGAATTCGGCCAAGTAGAAGCGGCGTCATGTCCGGAGGTCTCGGTTTTGAATCATCCGAAGGCTTCACCTCCTGCCTTGACTCCAGTGGAGGAACAAAACTGGAGACCCAAGGCTGGTCCTGTGGGGAATTCCGGCCATTTTTGGACATTTCATGCGATTCCTTTCCGCTCTCAGCCACTTTGGATCCAAGATCCTGATCGGTTTCTAGGGTGCCAAGAGACTCTAAGGCATCAATCGAGGTAAACGTTTGAATGCCGTGTTCGTGCGCCAATCGTTCACAAATCTGCAGTCTTAGGCCTTCACTTCCTCCGTTGAGGGCTATCGAGGGTGGTCCTGACTGCAGGTGTTTCGCCAGTTTATTGATGGTCCATCCAAACCGGGGGTCCCGATACTCCGACGCAACATCGCATGCCGGCTGTAAAACAAATTGCCTCGCCGTGTATCGAGGATGCGGAACGATCAGGCCCGTTCCTCCGCCCATCAGCTCACCGTGAAGAACAACGTCCAAATCGATCGATCTGGCATCCCATCTAATTTTACGTTGCCGACCGAGCTTCTCCTCTGTTTCCTGGAGCAGCCAGAGGATTTGCCGCGCTGCGTGATCGGTCTCAAATGCTGCGACGGCGTTGAGGAAGGGCTCCTGGCCCTGTGGGCCACCTATTGGAGGGGTTTCAAAGAGCCTGCTTGCTCGCAAATTGTCAACCAGCGGTGATTTGGCAATGATCCTGGCGGCTTCCGCGATTAGGCAGTCGCGATTGCCGAGATTACTGCCGAAGCTGATGAGACACTGTGACTTCACGGGGGCTTCTAATACGGTGAGGGGATTCAGGAGTTTGAAACACGAGGAGACATCACTGTCCGTGCAGCCTCTGGTTTGGCCTGCTGCTGGGGTAGGCCCCAAGGACGATCGGATCCCAATCAGACCTCAAAGGTTATCCATGAAAGTCTAGTTCTGGAATCACTCCTTCTCGAATTCGCCACTTTCAATGCGATGCGGTCGATTCGAAGGTCACTTCTGCAGCAGGGGATCCGATAGCTTAGTGAACCTACGGCAGAGCACCGAACCCTGAGGGGATTATCCAAAATGTTCTTTTGTGGCATTCTCCCTTGGTCATCCTTCGATTCGAATGGTCCTTTTTCTCCGGCATCTTGTCGCTGTTCTTGTCTTGCTCAATGACGTCCTTTGACAGGAAGGCCGTTCGGATCAGCCTTTTCAGCAACTGCTCGCACTTTCCTTTGCTGTTGCTCGCACTCTTTTCGAGGGTGCTTGAGATGAATCTGGCGATTGAGCTCAGTGGCCTCTGTTTCCCGTAAACCGCGACAATGGCGTTGATTTGCTTGAGCCGGTACACTCTCTGGTCGTTTTGCCCTCCTCAACCATACCCAGCCTTCGATGTCAGACGAATCCACCGAGCAGCATGAACAAACCCCCGATGAGGTGTTTGCAACCGCGGTGCTATTTGAAACCGCACTGGCTGTGGTCGCGATCGTCCTTGGTTGGATTCTGGGCCCATCAGCGCGTGAGTTCGTTCCAGAGCTGACCTCCGAAAATTTGCGTCCGATCATCGACGGGCTCTGGCAAGGAACGCTCGCCGCAGTTCCGATGCTAATCGTTGTGGAGTTGATTCGACGGATTCCATGGGGACCGATCCGGGAGCTGGAGCAATTGAGCGATGATCAGATGATTGGCGCTCTGGTACGACTTCGAGTGCCCGAGTTGATCATGATCAGCGTCTGCGCGGGTGTTGGTGAAGAACTGCTTTTCCGCGGCTGGTTAATGGGTTGGTTCCGAGACGGCCTTTCCGGGTTTGAGCTTTCCGTTGATCCCGAACTACTGGCACTACTTCTCTCTTCGGCAGTTTTTGGTTTTTTTCACCCAATCACGAAGATGTACATCCTCCTTGCCGGACTCATGGGTGTGTATTTCGGGGTGCTGCTGATGTGGTCAGGCAATTTGCTAGTGCCGATCGTGGCGCACGCTGCATATGACGCGGTTCAGCTGCTCATGACAAAACGTCAAGTTGAGCGGAAGGATCGACGGGTTGAGTCCGATCCCAATGCGTTAGAAGTTGGAGAAGAGGAGATTCACGACTGATTCATGCAGGTGAATTCTTGCAACATACCCCCTAAGGCGACCGCCACGCGATATTGGTACTTCTGTCCTTGGTAGGGATCAGCGGCCACCGCTCAGGCAGGGGCTCACTGGTGATGCGTCGCTCCCCGGCAGTTGTCGGTTAGACTGGAGCGAAGTTGATTGGGTGATTTTGAGTGAGCTTGTTTAGGAGCTGAGGGTAATCTGTCACCAAAATTGCTTTGATTCTTTAACCGCAGTTCTTTAATCTGGATGGGTTCAAAAGTGGGTTGCTTTCCCTTCTTTGCCATCGATGATGATTTTACGCATGACTTCTTCAGTCCAGTTATCAACCATTCCATTCACTTTTCGGTGTCTATCCATCGTTCTGATGGTTAGTGGCTTGCTGTCTGGCAAGACGATTGCGAATGATAAGGTCGATGCAGAGGCGATGACGTTTTTTGAATCAGAGGTGCGGCCATTACTTTCTCAGCACTGTCACGAGTGCCACTCGGGTGATGAGCCTGATGGCGGTTTGTCACTCGATCGTCATCAAGCAATTCTCCGCGGTGGTGATAGTGGACCGGCTGTGGTACCGGGTGACCCCAATGCGAGTTTGTTGATCTCCGCGGTGAACTATCAAGATTTAGAGATGCCGCCGAACCAGCAATTAGATGCCAAGTCGATCTCGGTACTTGAGAAGTGGGTGCAGCAAGGTGCTCGCTGGCCAGAGCATGAGGTTTCCGCAGTGACCAGCGATCGCAATCTGTCCGAGCGAATCAAGGGTTGGTGGGCAGCACAACCCTTGGATTCTCACTTGCCTGATGGGCGTGTGGGTCATTTACCATCCCGGCATCGTATCGATCATTATGTGGATGCAAAGCTGGCTTCGGTGGGTCTTCAGAGGGCAGCGGTTTCAGATCGTGCTCGCTTGCTGCGTCGTCTTTCCTATGACCTTCTTGGTTTGCCACCCACCCCGGAGTCTGTTGATCGATTTGAAAAGGACAGGCGGCCGGGAGCCTATCAGAGACTTGTTAATGAGATGTTTTCCAGTCCTGCCTATGGCGAGAGAATGGCTAGGCTTTGGCTGGATTTAGTGCGCTACGCAGATTCTGATGGATGGCGTGCCGATGCCTACCGACCTCAAGCGTGGCGTTACAGGCAGTTTGTTGTAGACGCTTTCAATAAGCAGATGCCATACGATCAATTTGTTAAGTTGCAAATTGCGGGTGATGAATACCAGCCCGATAACGAAGAGGCGCTTGCAGCGGTGGGCTTCTTGAGACTTGGTATCTACGAATACAACCAGCGTGATGCCGAGGGACAGTGGCAAAATATTGTCGATGAGATGACTGACGTAACGGCTGATGTGTTTCTGGCTACCGGGCTTGCTTGTGCCAAATGCCACGATCATAAATTTGACCCGATTCCGCGATCTGATTACTACCGACTGCGTAGCGTTTTTGAACCCATCTTTTTCAATGATTGGCAGCGCAAGCTGAAGTTATCCGATGCAGAGAGGTCAGAGGTTGACCGTCTGTTGAAGGAACTTGAGGAGGTTGAAGCTGATGATATCAATGCGTTGGGAATGGGCGTGGTGAAGAAGTTTACCAATGAGCTGCAGGCGATGTATCACAAACGACCTGAACAGCGAAACTCCTATGAACATCAGATGGCCTACTTGATTGAACGACAGTTTTTTGAGGAAGGTATTTCGGGTACGCGTTCAAAATCAAAATTGGGAGATGAACGGTTTAAGCGTCGAGAAGAGATCTTGAAGGAACTCGATCGTTACGCGGCGAACCCCTATCGAGCTGCAGATTTGATGTCAATCAGTGACGCAGCTGGCGAGATAAGGCCCACTCGCTTACCGGGACGCACCAAAGGCACTTCGTATTCACCAGGAACTCCGCAGCTCTTCGGTGGTTTGGATTTGGAGTGTCAGCCTGCCGGGTCATCTGAAGGAACCTCTGGCCGTAGAACTGCGTTGGCTGAATGGCTCGTCTCGAGAGACAACGCAATCACGGCGCGAGTGTTTGTGAATCGTCTCTGGCAGTATCACTTTGACACAGGACTTGTCGATAGTCCCAATGATTTTGGTGAACTTGGCAATCCACCTTCTCATCCTCGTCTTCTCGATTACCTCGCGAAACGACTGATTGATTCTGGCTGGGATATTCAGTCGGTTCAACGTGAGATTGTATTGAGTGAGACTTATCAGCAGGCGTCGACCAATTCATTGATGGATCAGGCAATGAAAATTGATCCTGAAAACCGATTGCTATGGCGTCGGTCCGTTCGGCGAGTGGATGCCGAACAGTATCGTGACACGTTGCTTATTGCAATGAATCAACTTGATTATGAGTTCGGTGGCCCATCCATTAAAGGAACGGGGCCAAGGCGATCCCTCTACCTCAGGAGGATGCGTAATTCTGTTGATGGCATGCTGACTGCATTGGATAGCCCACCGGGGCTGGTTGGGACCGCCAAGAGAGATGTGACGACAACCGCACCCCAGTCGCTGATGATGATGAATAGCTCTCGAGTCATCGGTGTCGCGAGTCAGTTTGCAGATAGGATCAGGGCGGAGGTAAAGAAGCAATTGGCTGATGACCCCGACGGACTTTTTCATGTTCGTTATGTTGAATTAGCACATCGTGTTATCGCAGGTGTTCCACCAAGCCCAGAGACGATCAACTTGTTGGTTCCGTTGGTTAAATCTGGATTAGAAGGTCAGGTAGATGTTTGCCACATCTTGATCAACAGTAACGCGTTTCTTTTTATTGATTGAGGGAATGCAATGAGAAACCGGACGTCGAGCCTCTGTAGCCAAGCTGGTGTACCCCATTTTCAGGTTCCAGAAAACCGTCGCCAATTCCTGGCGAACGCTGGTGCTGGGTTTGGTGCCGTTGCACTTTCTGGGATGCTGGCGAGTTCAAGTGAAGCGAGTCGTTTTGTTGCTGCACCCGATGGGCATCATCCTGCAACTGCAAAACGAGTCATCTTCCTTTTCATGGAAGGTGGTCCGAGTCAATTAGACACGTTTGATCGCAAGCCGTTGTTGAATCAGCTTGCGGGACAGCCACTACCCAATAGCTTTCGTGAACCACTCACCGCCATGGGAGAAAAGAACGCACCCTTACTGGAGACAAAACGGAAATGGGCAAGGTATGGCGAGAGTGGACTTGAGATCAGTGATTGGTTTCCGAATGTAGCACGCCACGCAGATGACTTGGCTGTGATTCGCTCTTGTTATGGTGAAGGGATTAATCACTCCGGTGGATGCAACCTTATGAATACTGGTAGCACTCTCGGCGGCAGGCCCTCGTTGGGAGCTTGGGTTTCCTACGGTCTGGGAACCGAGAATCAAGATTTACCGGCGTTCGTGGTGATGAAGGACAAGCGTAGTGCGGGAACCAATGGCGTTCGAAGTTGGGGGCAGGGGTTCCTTCCAGCCACCTATCAGGGTACCCCTGTTGGTGACACTGCTGATGGGGAAGCAATTGCTAATCTTGCGCTTCCTAAAGGGGTTGATGCGGAGCGTCAGCAAAAGAAGCTCAGTCTTATCGAGAAGATAAATCAGCAGCATGCCTCAAGATTGCCAGGTGTTTCGGATCTAGACGCTCGGATTGCGTCCTACGAATTGGCGTACCGAATGCAGGCAGCAGCGCCCGAAGCGGTTGAGCTTTCACGCGAGACAGCGGAGACGCATGAGCTATATGGATTGAATAATGAGAAGACCGCTGGTTATGGAAAGTTGTGTTTGTTAGCACGGCGAATGGTTGAGCGTGGCGTTCGATTTATCCAGTTGTACAGCGGTACAGGGAGTGGGTGGGACGCACACTCAGCAATTGAAGCAAACCACACCAAGTACTGCGGCGCAGTCGATCAGCCGATTGCTGCATTGCTTAGTGATTTGAAGCGACGCGGATTGCTAGATGAAACATTGGTTGTTTGGGGCGGAGAATTCGGCCGTACACCGATGAGCGAAAAGGGAGATGGACGCGATCATAATCCGACGGGATTCACAATGTGGATGGCCGGTGGAGGTGTTCGCGGCGGTCAGGTCATCGGTGCTACCGATGAGCTTTCTCTTTATGCCATCGAGGAACGTGCACATGTCCATGATATCCATGCAAGTATTCTGCATCTGATGGGGTTGGATCGATTGAAGCTGAGTTACAACTATCAAGGCCGGCTAGAAAGACCCACTGTGAACGAAGGTAAGATGATCGCCAAGTTGATCGGAGCGTAAACTGGTTTGCGTTCGTGCTTTCGCAAACTTTGGTCAAGGCGATTGGCGTACACTGTTTGGTATGACACTGCCCATTCCTATGGCACCGCCCAGCATGATGGACTCGACCAGCGTCTTGGCGTTAACCCGCCTTGAGCGGTTCTCCCTGATCTCTTGTTGCGATAGGTTCGGGACGTAGAGTGATTAAAGAGCGTGATTGTGTTTTGACCCTGACCTCTATTTCCATTCTTGGAGTAGCTTTCCATCCTCTACGTTCCAGAGGCGGAGCACACCACTTTGCCCTGACGCGAGTAATCGCTTTCCGTCCAAGGATAGTGATAGCGAGTAAAGGAAATCACCATTCGCATTGAAGCTTTTAAGAGATTTACCGTTCGATGTGTCGTAGAGTCTCGCCTGGCCATCCGCACACGCGGTGGCTAATTGATTTGTTGCGGCGATGTATTTCACGGCGGTGATTTCTTTTCCAAAACCTGAGATGGTTCTTCGTTGCTCACCTGTTTCGATGTCCCATATCTTGATTGTTTTGTCGGCGCTTGCTGATGCCAAGGTTTGCTCGTCATCTTGCCACGCAACGGCCAGCACATGGTGCGTGTGACCCTCAAGTGATCGGGTGACTTTGCCAGTTGCTAGGTCAAGTAGTCGCACTGTTTTGTCAGCGGCTGAGGAGGCGATCATGTTTCCTCGAGGCGAGAAGCGTAAGCCTAAAACGGAATCGCTGTGGATCTCGCCGAAGTCACGAATTAATCGACCTGATTCAACACTGAAAACTTTAACTTCACCGGAACGACTGGGTGCTCCTGAGCCAACGGCCAAGCTGAGTCCGTCGTTGCGGAAATCCATCGCGGTGATTCGGTCACTTATCAAGCTAGCGTTATCAGGTGATCCGATTGTTCGTTCAAGTTTCCACTCATTTCGAGTCGACCAAGCTTGCGTTTTTTGTTGATGGCCAAATGCAACCAATTCATCGCCGACCCAAAGGAGTCCTGTTTGACCGGGGTTGGTAAGGTCAAATTCGCCTTTCCGGCTTAATTCTGGTTGCCCGGTTTTGAGGTCAAAGATTCTGACAGATTGATCAAGGTGTATCGTAGCCAATTGCTGCGAGGCTTCGTTGACCGCGATCGCAAGCACGCTTTGCGAGCTACCTTCCTGCTTTGATTGGTTAAGGCTCAGCTCTTGTTCTAATCGGAGCATTTCTCTCTGTTCTGCTTCGATGACAGCTTTGTGTGATGGGATAGCTGCCTCGGCTCGTTTCTGGGCTTCCTTTGAGGTCTCAAATGCTTGTGTCCGTTTGGATAATTCTGCTTCACCTTTCTTTTTTTCCTCTTCCGCTGTCGCCAATGCTTTCTTCTGGTTCTCTAGGTCTTTGTTGCCTTTCTCGATGGACGCCTTGGAATCCGTGATGATTTTTGCTGACGATTCGATTTGCGCTTTAGCATCGGCGCTCCTTTTATTTGCATCGCTGAGCAAAGTGCTTTTCTCATCCACCTTCTTCTTGATTGCTTCTGCAGCGACTTCAGCTTGCTTTAGTTTTTCTGTGATTTCCGCAAGGCTCGTCTTTAGAGTTTCAACCTCTTTGTTTGCTATGGTGAAGCGTTGTTTTTCCGCTTCAAGTTCTTTTTGAAATGCCTCTGACTGCGTCATGGCATTCGTCATGTTTTTTTGCGAGTCAGCTGTTGTTTTTTCTGCAGCCGTGATTGCATCTTGTGCCATCTTAATGGCCGCCTCTGTGGCGGTAACTGCATTGGCTGCATCCGCTCGACCCTTCTCTTTTTCCTCAAGAGCCGTTTTGGCTTTGTTCTGCTCCTCAGTCGCTTTCGTCAGGACTTCGTTTTCACTTTTTAGGCGTTTTTCGAGCTCCTCGGTTTGCTTGTTCAGTCGATCAACTTTCTGCGTCTGCCTCTTCGAATTTTGCTCCGCATACGTGAGGAGTAGTCGGTTTTGAGGATTGGACTTGAAGCTGTGAATCTCTTCTCCGTTGTCTAGATTCCAAGAACGCGTGACACCATTGTTTCCCCCAGTGAAAAGTTGTTTGAGTGAATTAGACACTGCAATCGTTCGAATAGGCGCACCATGATCTATCTTCCTGATGATCTGATTGTCGGCACCCACGAGCACAGCAGTTTGTGTTGTGTCAGCGACGACCAGAACGGGGGTTTCCGATTGGTAGAAGATTGCTGATGAAGCATTTTCAATACCCGCCACCGGTTCAGGTTCAATTGAGATTTGATGGTTTGCGGGGTCAATCGTTCCTCGGTGTATGTGGCCTGAGACGGAGACAGCTGCTAGTTTCGTCCCGTCAGTAGAATGGGTAACGGAATGAATTGAGATGGCGGTTTGGATTTCTTGCTGAAGATTACCGTCAGCGACCGTCCACAGCATCACTTTTCCGGAGGTGTCAGCGCTGAGTAAGTGATCCGCAGTATTCCAGGAAAGAGCCGTGATTGATCCCGAGTGGCCCTTTAAAGTCGCTTGCAGTTTCCCGTCCGCAATGCTCCAGATTTCGATATCACCAAGAGGGTTCACACAAGCAGCCAATGATTGATCTTGATTAATTGAGATGATCCCGCTGGCATTCAGGAATTGCTGTGTCGATTTCGAGAGAGGCAGTGAATTTCTCTTCCAGAGCTTGACGGTTCGGAAGCCACCGGTAGCGATGCGTTGTGAATCCGGGGAGATGCAGATTGTCTGAATCAGATCAACATGACTAGCATTCTCTCCAGGAACTGATGGGTCGATCAAGTGCGAAAATGAATCACTCGACGACTCACCGTCTTTCGTATCTTTTATCTCGATTACATGTGTTCGATTACCACGACCAACGACTGCGAATTGATTGGTTGGTGCCATTGCCACTGCAAAAGACGTCCTAACCGTTTCTGGTATTTCTTGCCAATCAATCGATTCGGCGAGCATTTCACTGCCTTTGGCGCCTTCTTGAATCCATCGTTTGAGGAGTCCTAGTTCTGCAGGCGTCAGTGGCTTTGCGCCGACTGCATTGTCCTCAGGTGGCATGAGCGGTTCTTCCTCTCCACTTGCACGAGTCAGTAACAGACTCATGATCGGATCCGCAACGTCAACGCTCGAACCACTATCTCCACCCGTATGAATCGAATCGACTGTTTCCAGGATCAGTCCTCCCTCTGCTTCCTTTTCGTGATGGCACGCCAAGCAGTTTTTCTTCAGGACCGGTAAGATCTCTTTTGCGAAATCCACCTCTGATTCTCGTTGCACTTCGGCTATTGGAATCGGGAGCTCTTGAGCTACAACGCTACTGGCTGTGACCAAAGAAAAGGGAATAAGTAGCAATTGGGAGACTGATCGAATCATGGGTCAATAACCCGTAGGGTCGCGTTAGTAGTGGGTAGATAAACGGTGATTTCTTTTTCATTCGCAGCTTTTTTTGCTGCCTCAACAAGTTTGTCTGCTTCTGCAGCCGCCGATTTTAATGAGTCAAGGTTCTCTTCTTCAGTTGAGGTCTCGATCAGGGTTTGTAACCTTGCTCGATAGGCCTCTGCGCGCTGAAGGGCTTGCGGGTTCGGTTTGATTTTTATTTTAGTTTCTAACTGTAGCCACAGCGAATAAGTTCCTGCTGCAGCTGCTGGTTCTGCTTTGATTTCGCACGCACCTTCGTTATTTTCGGGTGGAATCGTTAAATCCGCAGCTTTGATGCCCGGCGGAAAGTGGCGTGCTCGAGCGACGCAAGCCGCTTTGCCTCCTTCGTTTCGCTGCAGTTTGACGGGGATTTTGACCGACTCGCCTTTCTTTACCTCGATCGTCGTTTCGCCACCGAATGTTGCCGAGATTTGTGCTTGATCGAGTTCGGAGACAGAAACCCATATTGCATCCGTTTGTCGCGTTTGAATGTAGTCCCTCCCCGCACCCTTTCCCCATTGAATCACCGTTGGTATCGCCTCCCGCTCGATAGATCCCTCTTTGCTCTGCCCGATGAGTTGGATTGCAGTGGACGACGCTGGAGCATCGACACTCGCGGTAATTGGGATCTGCGCGAATTTTTGATTTGCTGCAATCACCGCCTCTGGCGCAGTGACCCCCTCAGGCAAGCCTTCACATCGGATACGAATCTCTCCGTTCCAGCCATCTTGCCGAATCGCAAAGACTCGTATGATTTCCGTACCACCTCGAAATAAACGTGTACCAATGGGTTGGGATTGCTGGAGATCTGTATGAGCGTAGGGGCGGTAGGCAACCAGTTGGAATGAAGGCTGAGGTTGACCGATTCGAAGTGAAAATCTTTTGGCCTTCTTTAGCGAATGACCAATATCTAAATCTCGTATCGAAACGAGGTAATTGGCACTTTCAGGTGCAGTAATGAGTCCAGATGGATCTTTTGTGAAGAGATTCATCGCACCGTCAGAGATGGATTGGCTATCATCAAAGTTGGTGACATCGTGCAGCTTTGGCAACGCGGATTCTTGTGGTTCGATTCGTTGAATAACAACGCGTCCATCTGATGGCTCACCCAAACGTTCCGCGATAACGTCGACCGCAATCACTTGCCCTTTCTCGGCAGTGAATTCAAAAGCTCTCCCTTTCTTCTCTTCGGAGAAGAGGTAGTTCCCTTGGTGCGGCAGTTGTAACTGTTCCGCGTTTGGACCGGAGTTGTTGTTTGAATCCGCCGCAAACGTGTTGGCTTTTTGGTCGGACCGAAACGCCACTGAATTGGTTGTCCAATGGTTTGGTAGTTGGCCGCTTTGACTTGAAGAGTACGGAATGGTGGGTTGGTCAATCTCTGTGCGGGCTACAAGTTGGTAGTGGTAGTCTGAACCGCCGCGATAGATAAAATCGTTGATTGCCAAGTAGTAGGTTCCCGCAGGCAACGGGTCACGTGATACCCAGGTGACATCGACTCCATCAGCCCCTCGTACGCTTTCAATTTGGTGGCCCGATGAATCCAGTACCTTGCAGGTCGGTATCATTCGAGAATCCATTCGTTGCGCCAGAATGTCAATCTTCAAGGTCGATGGCTGCTCCAGTTGCAATTTGTAAAAATCGATGGTTGCAGCACTGGTATCAGCATGCAGGAAATGGTTCAGAGGCAAGGTGGTTGCAGACGCAAGATCGTGTCCAACGCTCTGGGGCACTTCGTGTGGCAAATCTGTCACCAAAAATGCACGAGGGTTTGAGAGGCCGTTTCTACCGCCAACTCGCATCTCGTATCGTCCCGGTGCAACCTCCGAGGGAATGGTAACAGTGAATCGACCAAATTGACGGACGGGGGCCTCGGAGAAAGGGCGAGGTTCAGCAGTGATCACGGTACCTAGAATTCGAGGGTCGGAAAACAGGATGGAGTCGACATCAACAAGATGCGTTCCTTGCTCAACTTGAATTTCAAAACTCGTTTCACGCTGGCCGCCCGTTCTGGACACCGAAAGGAGTTGCGTGGGCTCGATTTGGCCCTGCGCTTCAGTAGAGGTTAGAAGAAGACCCAGTATCCCCATTGTGATTGTGCTTCTCAGATTCTTGAAAAGCGTCTTAGGGAGATTGCAGTAAATCACTTGTCCTAGTTTGGCTGGATCCATACGACAGACTACTCACTTGAAGTTATTGCTCTTTGGCGAAATCAGGAATCAGCTTTTATTTTGCGACTCTCATTGAGCTGCCAACCGCATACCCTCTGCATGGAGCGGCAGCACTTTCGTTAATTCTAAAAGAATTTTCACCATTCTAATTGCAATGAACGTCATTTATTTGCAACGGATGAAATAAAGGTCGGGATCGCCCAAAGTACAAGGGTGATCGTTCTCCAATTGGATGAAAGATGCAAACGCAGGGACACTCATTCGCGGCGGTTGCCGATGCTGACTTTGCCAAGCATCTAGATTCTGCGGCTTTTCTTGTGCTGATCACTGGAGATGGAACACTGGCCAGCGATGCTTTCAAAACTTGTTATCGTATCACACCTCTGGGAGGTGTGATTCCTCTGTTTGCAATCCAATAGCTTAGTCGCAATCTTTGCGTTCTAGTGATTGAAGAGGAATTCCTTGGAATTGATGAGTGACCAGATCAAATCTTCATAGGCTTCACGTTTGTTTTCTTTGCCCGACACATAGGAAATCGATGCTTGATGTTCCATCTCATTTGGATGACGGCCCAAGGCGATGATGTAGATTTCGTCAACCTTCTCTGAATCTGCTCGAGGATCTTTCGCAAGTTGTGAGGCTCGGCCATTCTCGCCGGAGAGTTTGCTCTGTATCTCTTCGGAGTTCAGTAGGTGCAAGCTCTGTGACAGATTCGCCTCTTGAGATCGTTCGCATTCACATGCAGTACTCGATTGAGGGCGTCCAAATACGGTTAAGAAATAGGAATCAAAACCCGTGTCAGGTAACGCGACCGCCCGAACACCCGCCGGCATACCGGCAAAGCGAGTGGGGGACAGTGTGACAAGATCAATGGCATCCAATAAAACTTCGGCCTGCAACCGTTTTGGGTAGTAACGTGAGTAACTCCTCTTATCACCAATGTTTTCAGCCTTGGCATCGCTCGATCGTTGGTAGGTTTTGGATTGAACGATGAGCCGAATCAGTGATTTTGTATCAAATCCATACTCAACGAAATGTTGAGCCAAGCCGTCAATCAATTCTGGGTTCGAGGGCGGATTAGTAACTCGAAGGTCATCTTCCGGTTCAACCAGACCTCTCCCCATGAAATGTTTCCAATATCGATTCACCAATGCTTTGGCGAGGAAAGGATTCTCCGGTGCAACCATCCATTCTGCGAATGCTTGCCTCGGATCTTCATGGGGAGCAAGTTGCATGCTTTCCGAATCAAGCCCTGCAGGTGTGAGATTTTTTCCAGAACTTGGGTCACGCGCCGTTGCACCTCCAACCTTGGAAAAGAAACTTGGCTCAGCAGGGTCGGCCGTGCTCTTCTTGCTGACGGTTGTGAAAAATGCGGAAAGTTGCGCGTAATCTGCCTGACTCCATTTTTCATAAGGGTGGTGATGACAGCGAGCGCATTGAATTCTTTGACCTAGGAATAATTGAGCTGCGTCTTCAATTCGTTGGTTGGTATCGGGGACTTGCTGATACCAAACAACAGGTGGATGACTGGCGACGCTACCGGATGCAGCCACGATGTCTCGGACGAATTGATCATACGGTTTGTTCTGGTAGATGCTCTCCCGGATCCAGTGATGAAAAGCAAGAGACGCAAAACGCAGGCCCCCACCTTTGCGTTGATTGCGCAGGATCGAGTTCCATTTGCCAGCGAAGTAGTCGGCATAGTCTTCACTAGCCAAAAGACGCTCAATTACAGCTTCGCGTTTTTGTGAGTTTTGATTCTTTTGGAATTCCTCGACCTCTTTCGGGGTTGGCAGTCGTCCAGCGAGGTCCAGAGTGATGCGACGAAGAAATGTGCTGTCATCACAAAGGTCAGAAGTTGGGATGCTCAAAGATTCAAGCTTCTTCCAGACGAGCTGGTCAACTAAATTGTCACTTGGTTCGGTGTAGGTGGGTTTCTCTTGTCCGTCTGGTCTCGCTAGGGGAATGTCCGCCCTAAAGACACCAACATGACCTTGGTAACGAGTCATGACAGCAACATCGCCGACAACTTCATTTAGATCTACCAAGCCTTGGTCGTTAACAGATGCCATTGAGGGGTCATTGGATTCAAACACCGCTGCACGAGTAATGTCTTCCCGTGACCCATCAGAGTAGTTTGCGACAACCGTTAGTTGCTGAGACGAATTCGCAGCCATACGTCGATGGTTAGGAATCACTTCGATTCCAGTCAATTCCGATGTTTCTTGTTCGCCATATGGCATCCCTTGTGATATCCAGCGTCGCATGATGCGATACTCGTAGCTGTCTTTTTCAAGTCTTTGACCGCCCCCATGGGGTGAAGCGTTAATCGCTTTTAATAGAAGAAGGCTTCCATCTGGGTTGGCAAATGAGATACGACGGCCACGAGATTCACTGGCAAGGTGTTCATGGTCTTCCTTCGGGCCAAAGCCAAGAAGCGATAGCTTGAATCCGTTCTGGCCCGCTACCTTTCCGTGGCATCCTCCACCATTGCAGCCCAGTTTCGTAAAAATGGGAACGATCCTGTCAGGAAAACTGATCGTTGCCTCATTGCCCATCTGTGCCACATTTACTTGGGTTACTGCAGACTGGCCATCGGGTGTAGTTGCTGTGATCGATACTTCGCCGTCAGCAAGGGGAACCACCAAGCTACCATCAAAGTCAACGATCCCTATGGGTGTAGCCGCCAAACTGACTTGATGTGATAGATCGATTTCCTGACCATCCTGAGTGAGACCCGTGACGAGTAATTGAAGCCGAGCATCACGACCAGCCATCGAAAGTTCTTGCGAGTGATCGAACCGAATGGTTTTGATTGCCGCGGTTGGATTGTTTGCAAGTGCAGGCCTCGCTGATCCAAAAGGGATGATCAGCAACGTTGCGACAGCGCACAAGACATGGAAAGGTGCTGTCTTGAAAATCATTTGAAACGTCTCGGAGCTTCTCGAAAGGATTCGCATATTGATACGGTTGCTGTTTCAGGATTTGTCGTGATCGATTGAACGTTTCAGCAAATGGGTGCGTTTTGAGGTGACGAAAATGATTCGGGAAAAGCTTGTTGTGTCCTTAAATTGTCTGCTGGTTCAGTCTCAAAACCATCTCTCCACCGAGCAGTGACTTCATTCAAGAATTCATTGCTAACCAATCAATTCTTGAATCGGATCATGATCAACTAAGTACTGTGGTCGACCTGTTGGGTCTGGAATGGTGACCGTTGCAGTGTCAATTCCCAGATTATGGTAAAGCGTTGCAACGACCTCTTGCATATGGACAGGTCGGTCAGCAGGGACTTCGCCCATTTTATTGGTCGCACCGATTGCTTGACCGGTTCGCATTCCACCTCCCGCCATCCAAGCGCAACTGACCTGGGTCCAGTGGTCTCTGCCAGCTTTATCATTGATTTTTGGTGTGCGTCCGAATTCACCCCATACCACCACGGTCACATCATCCAGCATGCCCCGGACTTCGAGGTCCTCAATCAGAGCACTCAAGCATTGGTCAAGCTTTGATCCATGATCACGGACCAGATCAAAGTTTTCGCCATGGCTATCCCAGCGACCGTAGCTAAGACTGACGACACGTGCACCCGCCTCCACCAATCGACGAGCCATGAGCAGGTGGTCATTGCAGGTCGGCGCACCGTCGTACTGGTACTTGTATGGTTTGCCATCCCCATATCGAGCGACAATTTTTGGGTCTTCTTTGCTCAGGTCCAAGGCATCAAGCAGTTTACTACTTGTCAGCACATCGAGTGCTCGTTGCCCAAATGCATCCATTCCTTCCATCGTGCCTGAGATGTCAATATCGCGTCTCATTGAATCAATCTGTGATAGAAGTTTTCTTCGATCCGATAAACGATCGAGGGTGATACCATTCAAGGACATGTTTTGCATGCCTGGACCATCCGGTTTAAACGGAGCATATGCTGCTCCCAAGAAGCCGGCTTTGCCTGAGTCGGACCACGGGACATGTTTTGTTTTTGCTGCCAGTCCGACGTTGGGTGGCATTGAAGGGTCGACTGGCCCAAATAATTTGGAGACTGCGGAACCAATTGCCGGCCGTCCACCAATACTTTGCAGTTCGTTAGAACGCCATCCCGAGAGGCATTGAATTGCATCGTGCCCACCGGAGCATCCAACAACGCTTCGGATCACCGCTGACTTGTCCATCATTCCTGCGAGTTTCGGAAACACTTCGCAGATCTCGATGCCGGGGACATTCGTCTTGATTGCCTGAAATTCACCACGGATTTCACTGGGAGCATCTGATTTGATCTCCCACATGTCCTGATGGGGAGGACCGCCAGCTAAAAAGATGTTGATGACCGCTTTGTGCGACTGACTCTTCCCCGAGGCCGCTTCTGCTCGCATTAAATCCGCGAGTGAAAAACCGCCTGCTCCGAACGACAAACCTCCGATCTTCAGGAAACCGCGGCGCGAGATTCCATCACAATACCGACTCTTCTGTCCCTGGATGGTGAGCATGATCGTGATCTCCAATCATGTTTGGGTAGGCCTCTGTCAACGCATGTCGGCAAGACTTGCGAATTTACAGAGTTTTAAGGGGTAGGCTGTGCGTCCTTAGCACGCCATATAATAGTCCTCATTCGTAAAGTGAAGCAAGCTTTTCTACATGCATGCCACCACGGAGAGGGGTTCTCCTGGGGTTGTTGTTCGTAATGTGACGCCTGCAACTCGTCGGTTCCATTGGAAAGCATCGTTTGATGGCCAACTCGGCAGAGCATCTTCCGTTAAGACGTGGTAGCCGGCCATCTTTTGCCACAGCTCGAGGCAGAGAATCAATTCATGTCAAATCATTCTGAAACCTATCCAAACTCTCTGCATGAATTGGATGAGAGATTATCACGGCCAGATTTCGGCGTTCTCGATATCCTTCGGCAAAACCCGGGCGACTGTATGGTTCTCGGCGCGGCTGGGAAAATGGGCTTCCACCTTACTCGAATGTTACAGCGAGCGATGAACTCTCTGGGGCAACGAGATTTGGTTCGAGCGGTGTCACGGTTTTCTAAACCCGATTCGCGTGCCGCGTTTGATGCCGCTTCCATTCCCATCTTGCGCGCTGATCTTAGTGACCCACATGCGCTTGATGCATTGCCAAACGCACAAAACATTTTTTTTCTAGCTGGAATAAAATTCGGTACGGCTGATCAGCCACATCTGCTTCGTAAAATGAACCAAGAAATGCCGAGTCTTGTTGCCAACCGCTATGCGGATTCCAAGCTTGTTGCCATGTCGACAGGATGCGTTTATTCATTTACCTCGGTCAACTCAGGAGGATCGAAAGAGACGGACGAAATGAAGCCTCCAGGAGCTTATGCTCAATCCTGCATTGAAAGGGAAAATGCTTTTCGTGATCAAGCAAAAAAGACGGGGACCAAAGTCACACTGGTTCGTTTGAATTACTCCGTTGAGTTGCGATACGGTGTTTTGGTTGACATCGCTAAGTGTGTGCTCATGGACCAACCCGTCGATATTTCTACAGGATATGTCAACGTGATTTGGCAGCGAGATGCGGTTTCCCATATCATTCAAAGCCTTTCACTAGTTGACGCACCGGCATCGGTCGTGAACGTGACCGGAAATGAGATACTTTCTGTAAGACAGATAGCAGAGGGTTTTGCCTATCGAATGGGGAAGAACGTTCGATTCGTGGGTGATGAGTCTCCCGAGTGCTGGCTGAGCAATAATCGAACGGCAAGGTCCACCTTTGGAGATCCGGAGATGCCTATCGAGCGGGTGATGGATTGGATTACCGAATGGTTGCAAAGCGGTAATCCAACTCTCGGGAAACCAACGCATTTTCAGATCCGTGATGGGAACTACTAGGTTTCATCGGAGTTGCATTGTGCTTGGAATCCCAGATAGCAACGGAGTTTTAGTTTGGCGCTGCTAGCGAGTAAAAGTTCCTTGGGGGCTATTGATGAAATCTTGGCAACAATCACTGATTGAGGGTGTAGTCATTCCGGCTTGTCCACTGGCTCTGGATGAGAATGGTGTTTGGAACTCCAGATACCAGCGAGCACTAATCCGATATTACCTGTCCTGTGGTGCAGGCGGAGTCGCAGTGGGGGTACACACCACTCAGTTCGAGATCCGACAGCATGGTTTATTGGAGCCCGTTTTAAAATGTGTCGCGGACACGATCGACCAAGAAGAAACAGCTGATCAGCAGGTGATTCGTGTCGCTGGTTTGTGTGGCGACCGGCGTGAAACGATCGCGGAAGCGGGGTTAGCATCTGAGTTAGGTTTTCAATTGGGATTACTTTCTCCATCGCTTTTCAGTGCGATGGAGGAAAATCAAATTGTCGAGCACACGCGCGCTATCGCCGCAATAATCCCTGTCTTCGGTTTCTACCTGCAGCCAGCGGTGGGCGGTCGCGTTCTGTCTTATGATTATTGGCGCCGTCTTACGGAAATTGAAAACCTTCGGGCAATCAAAGTTGCAGCGTTCAACAGATATCAAACGATTTATGTGATGCGAGCGGTTGAAGAATCTCAAAGAAGTGACTTGGTCGTCTATACAGGGAAAGACGATAACATCA
>CAXQOB010000028.1:0-39241 GCA_964225475.1 Candidatus Nitrosopumilus sp.
TAGGCAAATTCCTTCGGCTAGCGGCGGATAACGAGAAATCAAAAGATAGTGAAAAGCTGAAAACTGGTTGGCCTCAGTAAGCGATGCCATCAACTGAAGTTTTGCCCACCCAGATTTACATCCCATACGCCAACAAGCGGCCACCCACACATCCAGAGGTAAATGGATTGTCGAGCGGAGTCACCACCACCGAATCGTCTGCGAATCTGGAATCCGCCTCCGATCGTCCAGCGAGACGAAAGACGAGCCATTTGAAGGAAGTTCCGGAAACCCTGGAACTTAGAGAAAGCTTGCGCGCCCGGTGTGAAGACGTGGCAAGCCGACTAGATCCGGAGGTACCGGTCACGAAAGACGAAATGGAGCAGATTGCTCGATCAACTCTAGCCGAGGCTGATTTGCCAGAGTCTTATCTCGGTTGGACGATGGTGATGATCAGCAGCGCTTTCTGGAAAGGCCCTCTCTCTGCCGTACCACCCGAACGTCGATTATTCCTGCTTCCGCATTGCCTTAAACATGCCGAAGGCTGCCCTGCGGATTACGATCAGTTCGGCATGAACTGCAAAGAATGTGGAGCATGCAGCATTGCTGATTTCCGCGGCATCGCAGAGGAGATGGGCTACCGAGTGCTAGTAGCCGAGGGCTCTCCCGTCGTGATGAAGATTATTGTCGGTGGTTACGTGGACGCTGTCGTCGGTGTCGCATGCTTGAACGTTTTAGAAAAAGCGATCGACAAAGTTCTTCTTGCCGGCATTCCTTGCATGGCGGTGCCGCTGTTGAGTAGCGACTGCAGAAACACCAAAGTTGATGAACCATGGGTGGATGAAATGATCCGCACTCCGTATCAACCGGAGGCGAAACGCGCCCGCACGTACGTCCACCTCATGCGGGCAGCTGAACAATTATTCAAACCTGAAAACATCGACGACAATGCACCTCGAACTCGTGATCGAAGCTTATTAGGCGATCAGGCCGTTACCACAGAGTCGATCGACAAAATGGATCGCATCGCTGGAACGGAACACATCGCTTACGACTTCCTATGCCGAGGAGGTAAACACTCTCGACCCTTTATCACTCTGGCAGCTTATGATGCGATGACGGGTGGGCATTGTACAGATCCCTCGAAAGCCGACGTGATCTCTGAGATCCCCAGAGCAGTCCGCAGAGCTGCCATGAGCATTGAAACATTTCACAAGGCGAGCCTGGTCCATGATGACATTCAAGACGATGACGCCTATCGCTACGGTCAACTAGCGGTTCATCGAAGGTTCGGACTCGCCACTGCGATCAATGTTGGTGATTATCTAATTGGTCTTGGCTATCGCCTTCTGAGCATGACCCATGCGGAAGATGAAATATCATCAGAAGCACGTGCTGATGTTCTTGATTCACTTGCCACGGCACACATGCGACTTTCCGAAGGCCAGGGCGCTGAACTTTTATGGAGAGATGCGAAGGACCGCAGACTTTCCCCGCTTGATGCATTAAAGATTTATGCATTGAAAACCTCGCCAGCATTTGAGGCGGCTTTGATTAGCGGCGTCCGACTCGCCGGTGAAGTGGATCAGTATCGAGAAGCAATTCGGACCTTCAGCAGAAACCTCGGTGTTGCCTTTCAGATCCTCAATGACATTGACGACTGGACCGGCGATGACTCCAACAAGCGACTCGCTGGAGGCGATGTCATTGGAGGTCGTCCTACACTGCTATGGGCGCTCGCTTTGCAGAGTTTACCAGAACAGGAAGCAGAGGAACTTCTGAGTTTAGCTGACAGCGAATGCAAACTAACTGACCAAGAACGTATCGCGCGAGTTCGTCAGCTATACGACCAAGCGAATGTATTTGAAACCGCATTAGAATTGGTTGACAAGCACCAAATCCGAGCTGAACAGGTTGCTGACGACTTGGATATCGACCCGTTTCGACGCCTGCTTTATTTCCTCGTGGACACCGTGCTGGAACGTCCCGAGCTTCCATCTCCTCCCGTGGTTTCGATTGGCGTCAGTGCGCCAATTCACTAGCTTCAGAGGAACGCATGACCGGAGCAAATCCCTCTCGAGCTGAACGAGGTGTAAATCTGCAGGACTTGGTAGAGGAGTTCTACCGCGATCCAATTGGACACCATCAACTCGGTTTGTTTCATCAGCGAAAATCGGTCCCTGCACCCTACGATGACTTGTTGGATCATCACGCGCACATGACGGTCACGGTTGAAGCCCATGCAAAAGAGGCTGTAGACGTCAAAGTGCATTCCAGCCATCGATCCGAAAAATGGTATTCGCGGGAAATCACTCTGGTTACTCAAGCATCGCGACGAGTTGTTCAATATGGGATTGTTCGCTTGGACGTTGAAAAGCTGGCCCCAGCCGTGTGGACCCAGATTGAAAGCCAAGAGATCCCACTGGGTCGAGTACTGATTAATCACAACGTCTTGCGAGAAGTTGAACTATGCGGCCTATGGGAAGTGGCTGCTGGACCTTCTTTGTTAGAAAAGATGGACCAAACGGCTGAAACAACGCTTTTTGGAAGAACAGCATTGATCCATTGTGATGGCGAACCTGCTATTGAGCTACTTGAAATCGTTAATCGGTGCGAGTCGGATCATCCTCTCTAAAACTGCGGCAGAGGTGCGTGGGAAAGTTGTTTTTGTAGTAAAATCAAAAGCTCCAAGCATTTCCTAACTCTGTCAATGATTCAACCTGCCATGCTTTTTCAACAGATCTTCAGCTCACTCGGCGAAATGCCGATTCGTGTTTTCACGTTGATAGGTTTTACGTGCCTTGCAGCAAACCTTTTTGGGCAAGAGCCGAAACCGTCGAAGCAGCCATTGTCAGAAACACAATTACGAAGCCTCGCCGGGACTGCGTTAACCACGGGTGACCAGAAAAAGGCAATGGAAGCAGTCAATCAATTAATAAAGGATCACGGAGACTCACCCACAGCAATGATGACGGTGGCCGACACATTACTACGATGCGGGAAACCTGCTGATTCGCTGAAGTACTTCGATCTCTACCTTAAAGAAGATCCAAATGCTTTGCCCTATTTATGGCAACGGGGTATCGCGCAATATTTTTCGGGAAAGTACCCAGAAGGTGTTCGGCAATTTGAGGTTCATCGAGGCGTGAATCCGAACGATGTCGAAAATGCAGCATGGCATTTCCTTTGCCTTGCTCGTGCTGAGTCTTTTGAAAAAGCCAGCACGCTAGTCCTCCCAGCACCGGATGACCCTCGTATCCCGATGGAAGAGGTTCTTGAAATGCTGAAGTCCGGTGATACTGACGTTGTGAAAAAAAGAATCAACGCGATCCCACAATCTTCAGGAGAAAGAAGTAGAGCCGAGTTTTACGGATATTTTTATCTAGGGCTCTATGCGGATGCGAAAGGTGATCAAAAAGAAGCTCTGAAATGGCTGGAGAAGTCGGCGGCCGATGCACCCCATCATTACATGGGTGATGTGGCAAGAGTCTATGTGAGTTATTTAAAAACTGAACTCGCAAAAACCTCTCCATGATCCTCTGTATCCGTACCTCACCCCCAGATGCGTCCCAAATATCAAGGCTCATCACGGTGAAAATCGCCACAGGATCCCTCGCAAGATCAGGCTCTGCAGGGGATTCGAACGGGAACCTGACAAGGTTGCTGTCCTAAATCCAGCTCGCCAGGCGATATAATCGATCAAATTCTTCAGCCGGACAGACGATAGCTCTTCAGGGTGTCGCCAAAACAATAGTGAGACCATCAGAAGTCAGATATAATCCTGACACGGATACGATGAGTTGATATCTCACACAGGCAGCGGTTTTACACCTGCACCACTGATTATTTTGAACCACTGATTAAACGATGCGAGACATGAAAGTGACCGTCAAAATCACTGGTTCTGACAAAAGGTGATATCCATAACGATCCTGAGACCAATCAAGAAATGTTATTGGCTACCTGACCAACAAATTTCAACCGAACCGACAGTCACAAGACTTTCATTGAATAGAAACACTCATGGCTAAAAATCATTGTCGTCGATTCGCGCAGCGTCCGCAGAACCGAAGAGAGATGCTTCATTGGTGTGCTAATGGATTTGGAGCCATTGCGCTGCAGAGCCTTCAGCAAAACCTATCCGGTGCGGCTGAAGCGTCGGCTGGTAAAAACGATTCTCCTTGGTCGCCTAAGCCCTCACACTTTCCCGCAAAAGCAAAAAATGTCATCTTCCTGTACATGGATGGTGGCCCCTCGCACGTAGATACGTTCGATTACAAACCCGCTCTAGAAAAATACAACGGAAAGAATCCGCACGAAGTCATCGGCAACCTTGCGCCGACACAATTTGACGCAGTTGGCAACGTACTCAAAAGTCCTTGGGACTTTAAACAGCACGGCGAAAGTGGGCACTGGATCAGCTCATTGTTCCCGCATCTTACTGAAGTTGCTGATGAACTTGCATTCGTTAAATCGATGACTTCTAAGTTTTCAGAGCATACTTCCGCCAATTACTTTTTGCATACCGGTAATGGGCTACAAGGACGCCCAAGCATGGGTGCTTGGCTAGGCTATGGACTCGGCAGCGAGAACCAAAACTTACCTGGTTTTGTTGTGATCAATGGAGGACTCATCCCACCTGGCGGTCTTGATTGTTTTGGGTCAGGATTCTTACCCTCCGCCTACCAGGGTTCGATCTTTCTCCCGAAGGATCAACCACTTCCCAACATTCAACGAAGAGAAAAAACCGATCAGATCCAATTAAACAAACTAGATCTAATTCGAAAGTTCGACTCGGAACTGAACCAGTCACTTGGTGGTGAGCCTGAAATTGAAGCTGCAATCAATAACTACGAGACAGCGTACCAGATGCAGCGTTCGGTACCTGAATTGATGGACCTCAGCCAAGAGACAGAAGAAACAAAACGCCTTTATGGTTTAGATGCAGATTTTAATAATACAAAAACCTTTGCGCGACAGTGCTTACTCGCACGAAGACTGGTCGAGCGAGGTGTACGCTTCATCGAATTGACATGCCCTGGCGGAAACGGTGACCGCTGGGATCAACACGGGGGCCTGACTGACGGCCACAACAAAAATTGCCGAACCGTTGACCAACCGATTGCAGGGCTGATCAAAGACCTGAAACGAACCGGGCTGCTGGAGTCGACACTCGTTGTCTGGGCAGGTGAATTTGGACGTACCCCATTCGCGCAAGGCTCCAATGGCCGTGATCACAATCCATTTGGATTCACGATCTGGATGGCAGGAGGCGGCGTAAAGGCCGGCGCCAGCGTCGGCGCGACCGATGAATGGGGTTACCGTGCCGTAGAGAATCGTTTTGAAATTCATGACTTGCATGCGACCATGCTTCACCTTCTGGGTATTGATCACACGCAGAGTACCTTTCGATTTAGCGGGCGTGACATGCGTTTGACCGACGTACACGGAAATATCATCAAGGAGGTGGTCGCATGAGTTTTAGACCCCTGAATCAATCAATTCAAAAACTGATCATCACCGCTCTAACCCTTGTCGGCGTCACGACAGGCAATCCGCTCGTTGTCTGTGGGATGACGGAAGAGACCCAAACTCCAACCTCGGATCAAATTGCTTTTTTTGAGTCTAAGGTTCGTCCCATACTGGTTGAACATTGCTACGAGTGCCACTCGACTGATTCAGAAAGTATCGAAGCAGGACTTTTACTTGACTCAAAGTGGGGCTGGGAAACTGGCGGTGACTCGGGTCCAGCTTTGGTACCACACTCCGTTGAAGAAAGCCTTCTCGTGGAGGCAATTCGATACGAAGAAAATGTCATAAGCGGTATGCCGCCTCGATCAAAGCTTTCCAAGGATCAAATTAGCACCTTGGAGAATTGGATTGAAATGGGTGCGCCAGACCCCAGAGAGAAAGTCGAGGGGAACCGGGGCGATACAGAGACGGAAGCTTTCAATCTTGATAAACGGTTTGCTGAACATTGGTCTTGGCGACCTATTAAAAAAGTCAGCCCTCCTGAGCAGCTGGATCTAACTCAGTGGCCAATCAACAACATTGATCGCTTCGTTCTTGCAGCACAAGAAGAACGAGGCCTCCATCCTGCGGAAGAAGCGAGCAAAGCAACTTGGTTGCGACGCGTCTACTTCGATCTGATTGGACTACCACCCACGAGTAACCAAATTCATGACTTCCTGTCAGATGAATCAACCAACGCATATGAGAAAGTAGTTGACACGCTTCTCGACTCAACTTTCTATGGTGAAAAATGGGCAAGGCACTGGCTAGACTTGATGCGCTATGCGGAAAGCTACGGGCATGAATTTGATTACGGGCTACCCTACGCTACCGAATATCGAGACTACGTTATTCGAGCTTTCAATTCGGACCTTCCGTACGATCAATTTCTTAGAGAGCATCTTGCAGGCGACTTGGTCACTCCGCCCAGACTCCACCCCGAATTGAAGTTCAATGAATCGGTGATAGGCACCGGATTCTGGTACTTGCACGAAGCAACACATGCTCCGACAGATGTTTTAGGTAACGAAGCAGACATCATTGATAACCAGATTGATGTCTTTGGAAAATCGTTCCTCGGTCTCACTGTTGCATGCGCTCGGTGCCATGACCACAAATTCGATGCCATTTCCACCAAGGACTACTATGCACTGAGCGCACACATTCAAAGTAGTGCGAGGCAAGAGTTCAATCTCGATGTCAATCAACAGCAGCACAATGCAAGACGTCAAATCAAGTCATTGATCGATCAATCAAGTGACCACCTCGTGTCGGCCTCACAAAACACAGAAAGCTTTCGAGACTCACTTAAGACAAAGGTCTCTCCCAATGACCTTCCAGCACAGCTCCAAACAGCGGCCTCTACTCCGCAGCAAAATGATGCACAAACCATTCATTTTGAAAACTTCTCGGATGGAAAAATCCCTGAAGGCTGGTCAACCACCAATGGCGCTTTCCACGCCATTGGGGAGAAGGTACTTGTTCGAGCAGACGGCACCCTCGCGATGCCAGAGACGATTGACAGCGGTTTCTGGGGGAACAAACAAGTTGGTGCACTTCGATCTCCGACCTTCGTGATTGAGAAAAGCAACATTCATTTTCTCATCAAAGCCACTGCGAACGTCAAAATCCAGGTCGTTATCGATAACTACCAGATGACGACGTACAACGGCTTGCTGTTTGGAGGAACCCTCCTTAAAGGAAACGCCTCCGACACAGGGGGTAAGTGGGCTTGGAAGAGTATCGGGGGGAATCTGAGGAAGTACCTTGGTCATCGCTGTTACCTTGAATTTATTGACAACGGCGACACAGAAATCGCGATTGACCAAATCATTTTCTCGGATGCCGGAGCCCCAGCGATCAGCGAAGAAGCAACTCTGGAAGAACAAAAACTAAATGAATCTATTGATCGTTCGATTAGTGACTTAGGAAATGGAATCGGCAATCGATGGCTTGCATGGCAATCACAGAAATCAGTGGATCTCATTTCCACTCTGGCTCCGGATACGACAACGCTTGTCGAATCCGCAGTAGCGATTAATCGTCAGCTTGGAGCTCCGCGTTTTGCACTCTCCATGGCGCAAGGTACATCGGAAGACGCATCCGTTTACATTCGAGGTAGCCATACCAACCCCGGTGATTTAGTCCCTCCGAGAAATCTCACCGCACTTGGTGGAACGACTGGTTCTCGTCTTGATTTGGCAAATCAGCTCACCGATCCCAGTAACCCTCTGACCTCACGGGTCATCGTTAATCGTATCTGGCATCACCTTTTTGGCACTGGGATCGTTCCCACGGTGGATGACTTCGGACCTCAGGGGCAGCCCGCTTCAAATCTCCAGCTTTTGGATTGGCTTGCAAGTGATCACATGGAGGCCAACTGGTCGATCAAGCACACGATCAAGTCAATCGTCCTCTCGGCAACCTATCGGCAGCAGAGCAAACCATCATCAGCATTATCAAAGGAGCGGATTGCGTCGAACGATCCAACCAATGAATCACTGTACTTCATGCCGGTTCGTCGACTAACCGGTGAATCGATTCGAGACGCGATGCTTGCGATTTCGGACAGTTTGAACCCAAAGCATTATGACGGCAGTGTTCCAACACACCGAACCGAATTCATGACTGGACGAGGCGCGCGTGGGAGCGGCCCCTTGGATGGAAACGGCAGGCGAAGCATCTACCTATCGGTCTACAGAAACTTCTTGAACCCATTTTTTGCCACCTTTGATACACCCAACCCATTTGGACCTCAGGGTCGTCGCAGCACCTCAAATGTTCCTGCTCAAGCGCTCGCTCTAATGAACGACCCGCTGGTCATTGAGTTAGCGAATCGCTGGGGTAAAAAAATTGCTTCCGATGATTCACGACCCACACAAGAGAAAATCCGTTCGATGGTGGTGGCCGCACACGGACATGAACCGATCGCAGATCAACTCTTGACGTTTGAGCAGTTTCTTGAGAGTCAATCAAAAGTGCATGGAAGCCTTGATGAACGGGCGTGGAGTGATTTGGCACACTCGCTTTTCAATATGAAAGCGTTTTATTTCTTAAGGTAGATGGATTCAAAAGATGGCAAATCGCGTCGATGAGGATTGAAGACTTGTTAGTGGCCTTTAGAAGAATAGCACCGAGCAAATCCTGCAGGGAATTACCCTCATGGAGAAGCTGCGTCATCGCCATATTGCCCCTCTTTATCGGTTCATCAGCAAGCAGCTTTGCACAACAACAGACGACAAAGGGTGGAATCGATGCAAGTCGAGAGATTTTTGAGAAAGTCATTCGACCAACCTTTATCGACCACTGCGAGCAATGCCATGGAATGGAAAAGCAACGCGGTGGTCTCCGACTAGATTCCAAAAACGGCTGGGCTATGGGTGGCGACTCAGGTCCAGCTATCATCCCGGGTGACATGGACAGCCTCTTGCTCGAAGTCATCAGGTACGAGACCGGTTCCATGGAAATGCCACCCCGTGGAAAGCTTCCTGCTGACACCATTGCGGCATTCGAAAAATGGATACAGAGTGGAGCCCATGATCCACGAGAAGTTGGAAACCCACCAGGTTCATCCGATGAAAACAAGACAAAGCAAGTCGATAAATCGTTCTGGTCTTTTCAACCTCTTAGCAGCCCAACGGTCTCAATAGCCAATGAAACAACCCAGTGGGCCTCTTCCAGCCTCGATCATTTTATCTTTCGGCAACTACAAGACGAACAACTCAGTCCCGCTCCGAGTGCCAGTCGGGAAACACTCATTCGTCGGCTGCATTACGATCTAATTGGGCTGCCACCAACCCCTGAGGCGATCAAGAAATTCATCTCCGATCCTGATCCCAACGCTTGGGAAACGCTCATTGATGACCTACTCAGTCGACCTGAATTTGGTGAACGCTGGGGCAGACACTGGCTTGATGTGGTTCGCTTTGCAGAATCAAGCGGTGGTGGTCGAACCTTGCTTTTCCCAGATGCATGGCGTTACCGCGATTACGTCATCGAATCATTCAACGAGGGAACTCCCTACGACCGATTCATCGTCGAACAGATCGCTGGTGACCTGCTAAGCAGCGAGAGCAACCTGGAGCGCCAACGCAACTTGATAGCGACTGGTTTTTTGCTACTTGGTCCCACCAACTATGAATTGCAAGATAAAGACATCCTTGAAATGGATGTCGTGGACGAGCAACTTGACACAATTGGCAAATCGATGATGGGCATGACCATTGGATGCGCGAGATGCCACGACCACAAATTTGACCCGATTCCCACTGCCGATTACTACGCGCTTGCGGGAATATTAAAGAGTACGAACTCCCTTATTCACTCTAACGTCTCCACCTGGAACACCGTAAAACTCCCTCTCGAGAAAGAGAAGGAGCGTCTGTTTGAGGTTCAACAGAAGCGAATCGAAGAGCTTCGTGAAGATCTAAAAAAAGCAAAAGATCAATTGAACGAACTGAAAGGAACTGGAAAGCCGAAAAAGCAGATCCCCATCGATACAATCAAAGCAGTCGTCCTTGATGATAGCGATGCGAAGATTAAAGGAGATTGGACTCAGTCAGAATTCGTTGCCGGTTATGTGGGTACTCAATACATCCACGACGACAACAAAAAACCTGGTGAAAAGTCTGTCACCTACACCGACCAAGAGCGTTCATCGGGCGAATACAGAATTTATGCAAGCTACACGACCGGCCCAAATCGATCCTCAAAAGTACCCGTGACGATCAAACACGCCGGAGGAGAAACAACGGTTACCGTCAATCAGCGTAAACCCCCACCGGTTCACGGAGTTTTCTATGAACTAGGAACTTTCACTTTTGATGACAACAATCCAGCGATCATCACCATTGCAAATCAACGTGGGCAGGATGGTGTTGTGATTGCAGATTCAATCATCCTTGCAGCTGCTGAGCAGTCGATCGATGAGACCTTCCCGATCTTCAATACAACGGCCAAACCCAAAGACAACAAAGATATCAAAGCACTGCAGGGTGAAATTAAAAACCTCGAAGCAGTCATTAAGAAAGAAGAGAAGGAGAGTATCAAACGCCCCGTCGCAATGGCGGTGACCGAGATCGATAGCCCTTGTGACATTGCAGTTGCGATTCGGGGTGTCACCGCTCAGAAAGGCGAAATCATTCCGAGAGATGTTCTATCTGCCGCGAAATGGGAAGCATTTCCGAAACTCGATGAAAAACAGAGCGGCCGGCTGGAACTTGCACACTGGATCGCAAGTGCAAAGCACCCTCTTACTGCCAGAGTCATGGCGAATCGGATCTGGTACTGGATGATGGGCCGAGGTATTGTTCCGTCCTTGGATAATTTTGGGAGCACCGGAACACCTCCATCTCATCCAGAGCTGCTTGATCATCTCGCACACGAGTTCATTGACAAGAATTGGTCCATCAAGAGCTTGATCAAAACGATCGCGTTATCGAGCACCTATCAACAGTCGTCAGACTCAATCCAAAACCAGAAAGTCGACCCTGACAATCGGCTCTTTAGCCGAGCCAATAGAAAACGCCTCCGTGCGGAAGACCTTCGTGACACCCTGCTTGTACTTGGTAAGTCGCTCGATCAGAAACGAGGAGGCCCAAGCATCAAACCAGGAACAACGATTGAATATGACTACCAGTTTGACAGTCAGCAGCGCAGTGTCTACCTTCCCATTTTCAGAAACACCCTTCCTGAGGTGTTTGAGTTCTTTGATTTTGCCGATCCAAACATCCAACAAGGACGCCGTAACGAAAGCACCGTGGCATCACAAGCCTTATGGCTCATGAACCATCCGATGGTCTTGGAACAATCACAAAAAGCAGCCCAACACCTGGTTGCATCGGACCTGAACAGCACGGAAAAACTGGAATTCGCTTTCCTTCAAACCGTCGGACGACTTCCGAGTACAATAGAAACGGAAATCATGCTTGGTTTGGCTAAACCTTCACCGACAACCGATGACGATAATGAAGAGGCGGAAACCGCGGTAAATCATTGGACAATGATTTACCAAACGCTTTGCCAGAGCGTTGACTTTCTCTACTTGAACTAACACGATGCATCAACTGACCAATTTCAATCGAAGACAGCTATTGCAATCGCTGGGATGCGGTTTTGGTCATCTTGCGGCCTCAGCTCTTACATGCTCTTCACATGCATCCGAGCAAGCCAGTAATGCGGTCAATCCTCTACGTGCGATGCCCCCGCATTTCCCGGCAAGAGCCAAACGGATCATATTTGTTTTCATGCAGGGTGGTCCTAGCCACGTCGATACATTCGACTACAAGCCCATCCTTGAAAAACGCAATGGAGAGAAGGAAGTCTTCGACGACGCCAGGGTTCTTGCAAAGCGAAAGGAAGTCATAAAACATCGCATCTTCCAATCACCATGGAAATTCAAACAGCACGGTGAATGTGGCCAATACGTTTCAGAACTTTTTCCCCACATTGCGAAAACCGTCGATGACCTGTGTTTCTTGAAGGGGATGCATACCAACGGAGTCGCTCACGGGCCAGCAACTCTCTTCCTTCACACCGGATCGATAAATTTAATCCGCCCATCACTCGGATCCTGGGTGCTATATGGTCTGGGCAGCGAGAACGAAAACCTCCCTGGCTTTGTCACATTGCAACCAGCCATGGGTAATGGTGGTCCGCGGAATTACAACAATGCATTTCTGCCCCCGGTGTACCAAGGCACTGCCATTGGACGCGCAGGTGGTAACGCAAACAACATTAAATTGAAGAACATCTCCAATGGAAGATGGACACAAGGCCAACAGGAGCAACAACTTGAAGTACTGCGGCGGTTAAATGAGCAGCAAGTTGCTAAACATGCTGCGTCGGGTGAATTTGACGCCGTCCTCAATTCCTATGAACTCGCATGGCGGATGCAAACCACCGCACCTGATCTGCTAGATCTTTCCGATGAACCAGAACACATTCAAAAGATGTATGGGATCGGACAAGAAAAAACGGATAACTTTGGCCGACAGTGTTTGATGGCACGTCGTCTCTGCGAAGCCGGCGTCCGATTTGTACAAGTGAATTACGGCGACAACACCAATAACCCAAGATGGGATCAACATTCGAACCTCAAGAAGCATGAGGATCACGCGTTCAATACCGACCAACCGGTTGCAGGACTCATCCAAGACCTGAAGCAACGCGGGCTTCTCGAAGACACCTTAATTTGGTGGGGCGGTGAATTCGGACGCACACCTTATGCACAAGATAACGGAACGGGTCGCGATCATAATCCAGACGGCTTCAGCATCTTTGCAGCAGGTGCGGGTTTGAAACCGGGATTCAGCTACGGGGAGACTGATGAATTTGGACATCATGCGATTCAAGGTAAGGTGCACATGCATGACTGGCACGCAACACTCTTGCACCTTCTCGGTTTGAATCACGAGGAACTCACCTTCCGTCACGATGGACGCGATTTTCGCCTAACCGATGTGCATGGTGAAGTCGTCCATGAGATTATGACTTAGATCACGATCCATCAACCAATCGGATCAGGTTTTCTCTCGTGATTGACGGCGAATCGCTCACAGGTGATCTACTCTCTCAACAAAGTGACAGCACCGCGTTCGCGAACGAGATCCTGCTTTGCGATCTGCCGACGCATCCTTGCAAGTGGATTAGTCTCTTTGGCTGCCATCGCTTCCTGAAGCGACTGTGACACCGAAACAGAGTCAGAAAAACTATCAGCGAATCCTTCGGAAAATGCCAGGAAGGTTTCACCCTGCTGCAAGTGGAATTCCCCTGTCACACACCCCACTTCAATCGACGTATTGAGTGGGTCGCTTACTTTCGAGCAGATCGATCGATATCCGTAGCGATTTGCAATGACCGCCTTCAAACTACCCGCGAAAGCAATTTCCCCCTCACCGCTGAACGGATCGATACGAGCGTACATCAAAGAGAGCAATTGCTCAGCGGTGCTAGACTGCCACAAAGTATCGCTAACCCTTTGAAGAAGATCCGTTGGCTTATGCCGATAACCGGTGTGAGCGGTTACCGCTGCTCGGGCCAACGTGGCGGTCAACGCACCTTTTACCGAATCATCAACCGCCTCGGCGAGAACGATCATCAAGGTTCCGTCGGGTAAAATATCCCACAAATGCCAGCCGCTTGCCCAAGTTTTGGGTGACTCGAGCAAGCCATCAACCCGCCAACCGGAGGCAACAAGGCTTCCAACCGGCAGTGCTTCATATTGCCACTGAGCAAGATCCTGGGCGGGTTCATGACGCAATTCATTGACGAGCTGTTTTTCTGAGGAGGCCTTTTGAAGACGATCCCCAATTTCAGCAGCTGACATCTCTGCGATCGTGGTTTCAGCGATTGAAAAATCTTTTTGCTTCTCACTGAAAATCCACAGCGTTCCAATTGGGACTTCGTCGCTCTCGATCGAGGCGCATATTGCTGCGGCGTACGCATCCTCAGGACTGCTCCAGGTTGCACGATCCTCTGCAGTCAGATCGGAAATCGCCACAACTCGATCGACCATCGCCTGAAGGTCTCCTCTACTTCCTCTCAGGGCGCGCGGCGGCTGATCAATTCGATCATCAGGCAAGCCGTAACTCAACCGACAATGCAATTTCTGTGTCTCATCATCCAACAAGTAAATCGCTGCCGCTTTACAGCCCGTGCCAACAACCGCTCGTTCGAGTAACGAATCAAGTTGATCTGACAAACGCTTGCGTTCAGTCTCAGATCCGAGAACGGGAGCGCGTGCGGCAAGCTCTATCTCCTGAAGACGCATTCGCTCTCGATTCGCCTCAAGTTCACGAACCAATTGGCCCGCCGACTCAGCCAACCTTGTCGCCGCCATCTTACTCACAGCAATGTCGGAGGCCATTTCGGAGGTTTGCAGGTTCACAGCGGGAAGGATACCAACCTCGCCTTGTTGAAACGCCTTCTGATTGATACGCCAACCGGTGGCATCGGAAAAGGACTGCCAAAACGTCTCAAGCCCGCTCTGCCGGTCGGAAATGGAATTAATGGTGAGATCTTTTTGTCCATGCAAACGCAAGTAGTCGGGAATCGTTTTGGTCACGAGAGGGCCTAAAAGCTGATTGGCTAGACGCTCAGATCTCCTGTCCCGGATACGTCAGCTCGAACGGAAATAGAAGTTCGTGCATTCCTGTTGCAAGTGAAGTTATCGACGAACCGCTCCACTTTTCCCCAGCCGTTTGACCCGCAAACCCTCCGAAGTTTGCCAACTCGGTGGCAAAAAACAATCAAATGTTAAAACCTGCAATACCCGACCGCACCAAGCGAGTCTCTGCGTAAGAACCGAGTACGGATACACTCCTCGATTTGCTGAATTTGAGTCCAAGAACATGCGGAATGAACCACAGAATTCGCAGCGCATAGAAAAAGCCGAGGTGGATCACACCTCGGCTTCATAAGATTTCGGTAAGCGTCATGCAATGTTACTGACCGATCTCATCAGTCAGCACAAATTCCTTCCAAGGCACATCGCTGCTCTTGCCACGTGGAGTCAGCAGTGCTTGATAGACTCGGTAATCAACATTGGTTGTGATGAATCGAGTTTGACCGTCAGCGAATGCACAATTAACACCCTCAACGTGCGCCGACGAGGGGCGTGCAAGACTCGGAGCGTCCCAAACGTTATCCGCCATCGTTAGAACAAAAATGTCTTCGCTAACATCAACCCCACCACCATTAATTTGGTGTTGCTGATAAACCTCAAAGACATTCGTCCCAGCTGGGCTTTGTGGAGGATTTGGGTTAATCGCATTCAGAACAGTCGCCTTTGGATCCTCATAATGCCATACCAAACCGTTGGAAAATCGCGAATACTGGAGGCTCGCGGAAGCATCGATGTCTCCGTTGGCGGATTGTAAATTTGCACCATTCAAGAAACCTGGACGGTGCCAAGGTGATGCCTGCACGTTCTCGGAGACCAAGACAGTGTTTCCCTGACCGTCCTTCAGATCATCCAGTCGAACTGGAGTTGCAGTCGGCAGAAGCTTGCTATTGCTATCCAAGCCGCGGTACTGGGAGGTGAAGCAACTGTTAGCCTTGGATTGAGATGCGAGGAAAGAGTTCACTACGGTTCCCGGACTGGAACTTGAGTGACCCTTCGTCGTGTATACCGTAGACATGCCGTTGTTGGTTACGTAACTGTTCTTACCGTGGGAGCCTTGAGCAGCTGGATTGCTAGGGCACTGAAAGATGGCGAGATTCGGAGCAGCAAGTTCATGAAAGTTGGTCCCTGACGCCCCGGTGGTCGCCTCAAGATCACCGTTTCCGTCACTCAGAACGGGATATCGATCTTGCGTCCAATGCTCATAAGTTGGCTGTGCATCAAGCCATGGCAGTAAAGAGACACCCCACCCACCGATTTTGGCGTGTGCAGGTACCGTGCCCGAGAAATTACCGAGATCCGTGGGGTCGGTCCCTCCGGCACCCGTTTTTGAAGGGTCGAAGTAGCCGAATTTCGCAACCCATGGAGGCAAGGCTTTCTTTGCGTTCTCGTACTGAACGGCCCCTAATGCAAAGTTCTTGATGTTGGACGCACACTGATTTCGACGTGCGGTTTCTCGGGCGGCATTAACGGCTGGAATCAGAAGCCCCATTAAAATTCCGATGATGGCGATCACCACCAGCAATTCAACGAGGGTAAATCCATCGCGGGTCCGTTTCATAAGGAGCTCCAAGCAGAGTGTTTTAAAAGGTCACAGCAGCGGGTGCCGCTGGGGGGAATTGGCTGAGTTTATTAAGAACAGTATCGCAAAGAGATGTTTTCAGTGCAAATGTTCGCTACCTCTATTACGCGTGTTTGGCCGAGAAACCCGCAGCATTGCCCCGTTTTTTTCCGTTTTCCCAATACGATGGGTACTAACAACGCTTTTGCGACACCACAAAAGGGGACCCGTTAGATGAATACCCCAACTTCGAGCTCAGAAACAGAAACGCATTTACGGGTAAAATTCCGACCCCTAAACACCTAGCAGATGACCCAGATTCAAGTGAATCTCCTCCAAGAGACAGGCCCTCGGAACCCTGGCCGCCTCGAAGCGATACTGCTCCAGTTACCGCGAAAAAACCAGAGCCTGCCCAGTAGCGATAACGATCTACGCCCCTCACCGTCGAACTAGTCCGGGAACGCAGAAAGCCAAAACCAGACGCAGACCCGATAAACCTCATCAATGCAACAAAAACTCTTGCGCCAAAGTGCTTTCTCTAAATCCCCATGAGTACTGAAGAGCAGTTTTTACCGGCGTAGACGACACAAGCACTTCCACTACAAGCAGAGCCTGCTCGGGCAGGAACCACAACTTTGCCCAAGCTGACAATCGAGTCGAAAACCAGGATAAACATACACCCCCTGAATAGGTTTCCAGACCATTTAGACGCCTTTGCAAAACAAAACTTCCAACCTGATGAGTGGATCAAAAGCGAAGAGTGAAAGGGAAAGAAAACAAAAAAATGCTTGCAAAACAGCAAACGCAACAAGAAGGACACTTAGTCGTTGCACATCACGACATGCACATTTCATGTGCACCGATCGCGTGCCCGCCTTGGAAGCACGGCCGCCTAACAACCGAGCACATGCCGTAAGTCTAAATGCAAGCATATGTTACGCACTTCCGCTTGACCGCTTATGAGGATTACACCGATTATCCGTCCAAGCGAATCACCTCCCAGCAAGGAAGACGTAACAATGTCCGAACCAACGTCCGAGAGCCAATTGCGATATGCTAGCGATCCTGACCCGGCCAACGTCGATACCTCCGTTAATCGGTTGAACATTGCCCCCCTTAATGAGGAGACCCCCAAGGAGCTTCGCCCTCAGGAGATCCTCAGGATTGCTCAGGATGCGTTCAGTAAAACCGGCAACTGGGTTGCCTTCTACCGTGAAATCCTCGGCTCGACAGGTATCGTTCGCCAGTTCTACCCTGACACGGACGAGCGAAGAAAATTTGAGTCCACTGAGACCTTTGCGGAACTACAGGAGATGCTTGCCGCGCTACGAAGCCATGACCCGTCCAAGAGCGACGCAGCGGAACCTGAGAGAATGATCACCATTCGCATTCCAAAGAGTCTTCACGATGCACTCAAGGATGAGTCTGAAGAAATGACACTCAGTATTAATAAACTCTGCATCAGCAAGCTACTTCAGCACATCGACAGCCGATTTGTACCGATTCAGCAAGGGCGTAGAAGAGGCCGTAGACCTGGCCCCCAAGGCCCTCGAAAAAAGGCAGAGGCGACCGCGATCCACCACGTGATCACAACCAACCCCTTCAACCAAGGCTAGGGTAGGACCGGATCACACGCTCACTCCGAGGATGGACCCTCGGATGCGACTGGGCTGGCCTCGCTTCACGAGGTCAGCCTTTCGATTGCTCAATGGGACTTTCAATCACTGGATGGGCCATGCACAGCGAGCCTTAGCTCACTGTGCCCAGAAAGTCGTCGCGTTGGAACTCGTCGCGTCTAGCACGTAATTCGTCGATCCGATAGAGCCGTCTCCTCTTCACTTTTGCCACTGCTTGTGGAAGTGGGCCTGCGGAAACAAAATATTCCAGCGGTATTCGTCCGCTGATTCAGTCCGGATTGCTAGAAACCGAACATCCGCAGCTCGGCCTTCCTGATTCATGCATCTCTGGCAGACGCCACGTGCTGGAACTATCCCTTGTCTGATAGGCTGAGGGCTCCCCCAGGCTGAAAACATCAGGCAAATGAGTCGGAAACGGTCACACAGATCGCTTCGATACCCAAAACGGCAACGCCCTTACACTGCCCCACCAGATTCAACCGAAAACCCGCTACCACGACCATGAGCACCCCCGAAATGTTCTCCAATGCTCGCCAAGAGATTTCAGGAATTCCGGTTCAAGACCTCGCTGATCAATTTGGAACGCCGACTTACGCCTACGACCTCAATGTGATCCAGCAAAGAATTGCTGAACTATCCCGATTCGACGTGATACGTTACGCACAAAAAGCGTGCGGAAATCTGGCAATTTTGGATCGAATGCGTCGACTGGGTGTCGTGGTGGATGCGGTAAGCGCAGGGGAAATCCACCGCGCTCTTGCTGCTGGATACTCCGCAGAACCATCGAAGGCAGAAATCGTCTACACCGCTGACCTTTTCGACCGAGCCGCACTTGAGATGGTTGTCGATAAAGGACTTGTTGTTAATTGCGGTTCTCCCGACATGATCAGTCAACTAGGCGAACGCCGACCCGGAGCGGAGGTCACACTTCGAATTAACCCGGGTTTTGGACACGGACACAGTCAGAAAACGAATACTGGCGGTGAACAGAGCAAGCATGGCATCTGGCACACTCAAATCGACGACTGCCTCCTGCGCGCGGACCAGACGGGAGTCACCGTCACCGGTCTTCACATGCACATTGGTTCGGGCACCGACTTGGAGCACCTGAGCGAAGTCTGTGATGCAATGGAAAAAGCTGCCATCACCGTCGGACGGACGCTCCACACCATCAGTGCTGGCGGTGGACTTCCAGTTCCCTATCGCGCTGAAGAAACTTACGTCGACCTCGATAAGTACTTTGAACTTTGGGACGCTGTTCGCAATCGACTCAGCGACCGATTCGGCCATCGCGTATCACTTGAAATCGAACCCGGCCGATTTCTTGCTGCCGAAAGCGGCTACCTTCTCGCAGAGGTTCGCAGTGTGAAGAAAATGGGAGCCAACCTTTTCGCGCTTGTGGACGCAGGATTCAACGACCTCGCCCGGCCGGTCATGTATGGCTCGTACCATCCTATATCGGTCGCAGCTAGATCCGGAAATGCCTCCGAAAGGGAACAACTCGATGTTGTTGTCGGCGGTCCGCTCTGCGAATCCGGTGATATTTTCACACAGCGCGAAGGCGGATATGTTGACTCAAGGCGTTTGCCCGCCCCTCGAGTTGGTGACTACATTGTTCTCGAAAATGCTGGAGCCTACGGGTTCGTCATGGCGAGCAACTACAACAGCAAGACCCGCGCCGCTGAGGTGCTGATTGAAAATGGTGAAGCGAAATTAATTCGCCAGCGGGAAACCTTTGAGGATTTAACGCGAGGCGAAATCATCCCCGACTGAATCTCCTCTCCCGAAACTGCTGAAAGGACTGAGCCCGGTCCAATTATTCAATCGAAACGAGGATCTGGGCTCACTTGATCGGGACACTGGATACAAGTTCAATGCACGCGATGACCGGACGAGGAGTAATCATAACATGCCATCCAAGCGTGCCTTCTACTTTCCAGATTCACTTCGACGAAAAAACTCACTGGGAAACTTGGCCTGAGTTGCCTCACCTGGATGCCTCCACGGAAAGGTGGGGCCTCGATCCTCAAGAAGCGGTATCTCATGCCCGTCGCTCTTAAACAACAACTCCCACAACTGTTGGTTCATAACGCGGATGCGATCCTTCTGTGACGGATCATCGATCAGATTGCTCAATTCCTGAGGATCGTTTTGCAGATCATACAATTCATCGCGATCCCACAAACCGTGGCAGCGTATGTACTTCCACCGGCCACCCAAAACTGCATGCAGCGTTGGAGTATGAGGATAATTTCTCTCCCAGTAATACTCGTAAAGCAGAGAATCTCGGCTGCCCACCGCAGATTTCTTACCCTGAACGGCCGCCCAAAAGCTTTTGCCGTCAGAATGAGTCATCTCAGGAGATTCGGTTGCTTCGAGGATGGTTGGAGCAATGTCGATATTTCCTACCAGCTGCTCAAATCGCATACCCGCGGGAATACGTCCTTTTGCTGCTAATATCAACGGTACCCGCGCACTCGCTTCGTAAGCGGTACGCTTATCAATCAAACCGTGATCGCCAAACTGAAACCCGTTGTCACCCATGTAGATAAACAGTGTATTCGAACCGAGTCCAGCGTCCCCAATCGCCCTCCGCAAACGACCTACACTTTCGTCGACCGCCAAAAGCGATTCACAATAACGACGGTAATACACTTCAGGTGAAAAGCCCTCGAGGTTGTAACCGAAATCTGCGCCATGCCGACTATTGCGTTGATTACGGACCCACATCGGTAGATTACCTTGTTCCATCTCTTCAACCGAAGGAATCGTGATTGGAAGCGATTCGCTGTCATATTGGCCTCGATGCCGATCTGCTGGCACAAAATCAGCATGTACTGCTTTATGGCTCACATACATGAAGAACGGCTTGTCACTTTTTCGTGCTTGAATCCATTGAATCGCATAGTCGGTTAACTCGTCCGTGATGTACCCGTTCTGCTGAATGCGTTTTCCATTCAGGTTGAAACCATCATACGTCGTCTGAGGAACCTCTCGAGTGGTTCCATGTCCATCAGGCCAATAGGTTCCCTGTCCCTTAAATGCGAGCCAGTGATCGAACCCTCGCTGTGGCTCATCGTCATTACCTCCCATGTGCCACTTTCCAAAAAAAGCAGTTTCATAGCCAGCTTTTTGCATCTGCTGAGGGAAGAACACCAGCGACTGATCAACCGGATGGTAATTATCAACAACCCGGTGATTGTGAGCATAGAGGCCCGTCAGGATTGATGCTCGGCTTGGAGAACAGAGTGACGTTGTGACGTATGCCTTACTGCAAAGAGCACCCTCCTTGGCAAGCTGGTCCAGATGAGGCGTCTCAAGGAATGGATGATCCTCGATACTCAGACAGTCGTATCGATGATCGTCACATAGAACAAAGACAACATTCAAACGTGATTTCAAACCCCGCTTGTTAGTTGAATTAGAAGCATCATCTTCGATTGCAAAACCAGAACTTGATGAAAGAGCCAAAGAGGAAATAAGCATCACAACGCAATGAGAGATCGCTGATCGAACCTCTTCAGCGAAACCACAACATTGACGATTCATTGAAATACCTTTTTGCAATCGAAATTCATGATTGGAACGAAAACGCGTAAAGCATAGCCAGCTTCTGTTTTGTACAGATCGTAAACCATCGCACCAGTCAAATGAAGCAACCGAGGCAATTTGTTTATCACATGAACGCAACGTGAGCCAAATCGACCATGTATTTTTTGATCGAATCAATAAAGATGATAAACGGACGGGAACCATCCTCGAACAACTGGCCCACTCCAACCAGAAAACGCTAAGATTGACGGACGACTGGTCACTACAGTCCCCGTACTTAAAGCCCTGCTGTTGTGAACCGCATCATCTTGGAACACCCGCTCAACCAAACAGGGAACGTTATGGCGTTCATCGACCTAGAAAACATCAACCCTCTCAAAGTGGCAACCGGATGCCGATTACGTACACCCTATGGCGAGAATCTGATGCTCTCCCATGTAGAGATGGATTCTGGTGCAGAAATCCCACTGCATGATCACCCCCACGAGCAAGGTGGCATCGTCATTCAGGGTAAGCTTCGTCTCACAATTGGTAGCGAAACTCGCACACTTGGTCCCGGAAAAATGTACTTGATTCCTCCGAATATCCCTCACCGAGCAATTGCTGAAGATGGTCCTGCGGTGGTGCTTGATGTCTTCAGTCCACTACGTGAGGACTATGTAGAGAAAATGAATTCTGAGAATGACTGAAACTGAATCAAAACCCAAAAAACACTTCGCATTGCGGGCAAGAATCGACCAAAATACTGAAAGTAAGCTTGCCCGCCAATTGTTACAAAATCATCTCAAAACTAAAAGGACGCATCAGCTGTGTTTCGACTCGCGAACCTGTTGATCTTCTTGACGCTGAGCTGGCAGGTGGTATCCGCTGACGAAACTCAATACATCGCAGAAATCAAACCACTACTGGCAGAGAAGTGCTACTCGTGTCACGGTGCGTTAAAGCAGGAGTCAGGACTTCGCCTGGAAACCAAAACCCTAATGCTACAAGGTGGGGACAGTGGATCGGTGCTCAATCTCGAGGACCATGCATCAAGCCTAATGATTGAACGCATCCAATCTGATGGTAGCGACCGCATGCCTCCTGAAGGGGAGGGTGCCGCTCTGACGAAAGATCAAATGGCGCAAGTGATCTCTTGGATAAAAAACGGTGCCGAAGCACCGGACGAAAAGACACCTCTTGGACCAGCGGACCATTGGGCTTTTCAACCAGTGAAATCGCCAAGGTATCGACCTGATCAAGACAGATCGAACCCAATTGATGCGTTTCTCGCAGAGAAGCATGAAGTGTTCGGCATCGAGCCTCAAGAACTCGCGACAAAAACCATTCAAATCCGTCGACTTTATCTCGACCTCATTGGACTTCCTCCGACCGCAGAGCAGCTAGCAGACCCGAGGCCCTTTGAAGCAATCGTGGACGAATTACTGGATAGCCCACAACACGGTGAGCGATGGGCAAGACAGTGGATGGATGTCTGGCGATACTCCGACTGGTACGGACTTGGAGAACAGCTCAGAAACAGCCAAAAACATCTTTGGCACTGGCGAGATTGGATCATTGAATCCCTTAATGGAGATAAGGGATATGACCAGATGATTCGCGAAATGTTGGCTGGGGATGAATTATCACCCACGGACCCCTCTGCGTTGGCTGCTACGGGATTCCTGGCGAGGAACTACTATCTTTTCAATCGCACAACGTGGCTCGACAGCACCATTGAACACACCAGCAAGGCTTTTCTCGGCCTGACGATGAACTGCGCGAAATGCCACGACCACAAATACGATCCAATATCGCACATTGATTACTATCGAATGCGAGCAATCTTCGAGCCACACCAAGTACGTCTAGACCCAATTCCCGGTGTCACAGATCTTGAAAAAGATGGACTACCGCGAGTTTTTGATGACAAGCCAGACGCAACCACCTTTTTGCACAAGAGAGGTGATCCAGCGAACCCTGATAAAGACACCGTTATTCAACCGGGCGTCCCCTCGATTTTTTCCGATACTCAGCATCCCATCCGTCGTGTTTCATTACCGAGTTACGCGTTTGCACCAGGAACACGTCCGCATGTACTACAAGATCAGCTAACAAGGCTTGAGAGCGAAATCCGGACAGCAGAAAAAGAACTTCAGCTCGCCACAAAAGAATTCGAAGCTTACAAAAAATCAAAAACCGAGCAACCAACCCAAGACTCAACACCCAGTTCGGAAACGTTCAAGCTCTCGGAATCATTTGATTCTCTCGATACAGAGCGATGGGAGCTGATTGGTGGGAATTGGAAAATCCATGACGGGATGCTCCATCAAACGGAGCCGACTCGAGAGCAACACTTTGCAAGGCTGAAACAGGCAATCCCTCGCAACTTCGAGGTCAACTGCTTCTACACTCATACAGGCGGAACAATCTACCGTTCAGTCACCTTTCGATTTGATGAATCTGCTGACAATCAAAATCGCAACTTCGTTTACACCAGCGCACACGCTCCCGGCCCGAAAATCCAGGTGGCAACGACACTTAAGGGCCAATCAGACTATCCAATAGAGGGTCGCAAATCTCAAACCATTGAAGAGGGAAAACGCTACCACCTTCGTTTTGCAATCCGAGATCGACTGATCAACGTCTGGCTGGATGGCAAATTGATGGTTGCCTATCAATTTCCTGCGAGATTCGATGGCACGTTCTCTCTCTCTGGTTTTGACTCGACGGTTGCGTTCGATGAATTGACCATTCAATCGCTCGCGGATGAAGTTGCATTGACCGAGTCCAAAAATCCATCCACAGCTGTCGATGACGTTGAAGCGAAACAGAGAATTGCAGAAGCCAATTTGGAAAAAATAAAGCGTGAAAAGGATTCAATCGAAGCGACGATACTTGCTGACCTAGCGACTTACAAGCAAAGCACACACAATATTCAGCAAGACGACCCCTCTTTGGCAGCCGCCCAAACAACTTCGAAAGAAACTCATGCGGCGCGTCTCCGAGCAGCAAAGTCACAGCAAGAGCTTCTGATTGCCGAAGCTCAATTAAGACAAGCACAAACAGGTAAAAATGAATCAGCGAATATTGAGAAGGCCCGGAAACTAATTGAAACCTTACAAACAAGTTCAGATAGCACCGCGCAGTACAAATCGCTCAAAGTAACTCGCAAAGCGTTGGAGTCTCCAGCACACAAAGATGCTGACTATCCAGCGACGTATTCAACGCAAAGTTCTGGTCGCAGAAGCGCATTTGCAAACTGGATTGCGTCCAAGAACAATCCACTCACGGCTCGAGTCGCCGTAAATCAAGTATGGATGCGTCATTTTGGTAAACCTTTGGTTGAATCTGTTTTTGATTTCGGATTAAGAGCGAAAGCACCCATTCATCAAGAACTGCTTGACGCATTGGCGTTTGAATTCATGCAATCAGGCTGGAGCTTCAAGTACCTTCACCGTCTGATCGTGACTTCAGACGTCTACCGACGAAGGTCGTCCAATCTCCATGCGCATGCAGAGACCCTTACCAAAGACCCCGAGAACCGTTTGTACTGGAGGATGAATGCCCGTCGCATGGAATCACAACTATTACGAGACAGCTTACTGGCACTCTCAGGGCAAATCGATTTAACGATTGGGGGACCGAGTCTGGACCACAACCCAACATCTCGAAGGCGTAGCTTGTATCTAAAACACTCACCGGACATCAAGGATCAATTCCTTGAGACATTTGACAATGCCAATGTACTCGCTTGCTATCGTCGCAGTGAGAGCATTGTCCCGCAACAGGCTCTTGCTATGGTCAACAGCGAACTGTCTCTCTCATGTGCCGGTGAGATTAATAATCGATTCAAAAAAGAAAACGAAGAGACGACCGACAAACGGTTCATTGAAGTAGCGTTTGAGCGGCTACTTGCTCGCCATGCGACATCGGAGGAACTCGAGATTTGCACAAATTTCTTGCGACGAATTGATTCTCAAACCAACACAGAATCAACCGAGGAGTCAGAGTCATCTTGGTTTGCTCGTGAGCGTTTAGTACATGCAATCCTCAACCACCACGAATTCATCACGATTCGCTGATGGTGCTGACGAATGCAAATCAATTCACTGAGATAACGGATCACTGTCAACTGAGAAAAATCGAATCTCCTTGATCAATCGCATGTTAAATCCAATTCCAAACCGACGAACATTCCTCCACTCAAGTTCCGGACTTGCGGGGATGGCTTTGTCATCGATGCTGCAAGAGACCCCTCTGCATGGACAGCCGACTCAATCACCTGATGGCAAGCCACACTTCAAGCCAAAAGCTAAAAGTGTAATCTGGCTTTTCATGCGAGGCGGAGTCAGCCACATGGAGAGCTTTGACCCCAAACCCGCCCTCAATCGATACGCCGGCCAATCTATTTCTGAAACCCCGTATGCAGATGTTCAAACCTCGGAGAATCTCAAACGCGTTCGTGTCGTTGTTGTCAACGATGCGAACGGCCAACAACGCAATAAGATCTACCCACTTCAAACAGGCTTTAAATCCTACGGACAGAGCGGTATTCAGGTCAGCGACTGGTTTCCACACATTGGATCAAAGGTAGACGACATTTCCATCGTTCGCTCAATGTGGACAACTGATGATAATCATGGTGCTCAAGTGCAGTTCCACTCAGGTAGGCATATGCTTGACCCCCGTGTCCCGACTATTGGCGCGTGGATTAACTATGGGCTCGGAACGTTAAATGAAAATCTTCCACAATTCATCTGTATGGGACCACGTTTTTTTGACAAGCGAGATGGCCACTACCTTGGGCCGGCCTATGACTCCGTTCAATTGAAAGTTGATCCGAGTGAACCGCTTAGTTACGCAAAACCGCAGGGTGAACTTTCTCCCGCAGCGCAGAAAGCAGAATTTGACCTCATCGCTCAACTCAATCATTTGAGCAGCAAACAATACCCCGATGACCAGGCCCTTTCGGCAAGAATAAAGTCATATGAGTTAGCTTATCGCATGCAGACAGCGGTCCCGGAAATTATTCGTTTTGATACGGAAACAGAAGCGACTCACAAGCTTTATGGCCTTGATCAGCCTGAAACCAAAACCTTCGGCCAGCAATTATTGACGGCAAGACGATTTGTCGAGAAAGGAGTTCGATTCATTCAAATCATGCATGGAGATGGCGCCGCTGGTGCTTGGGATCAACACTCGGGTCTGAAGAAAAAGCATGCTGAACTCGCTCAACAAGTCGATCGTCCGATCGCAGGTCTGCTAACAGATCTCAAACAAAGAGGGATGCTAGAGGAGACGATTGTTGTTTTCGCAACCGAATTTGGCAGAACGCCCGGCTCTCAAGGAGCAGATGGCCGAGACCATCACCCATTTGGCTTCAGTGTCTGGATGGCAGGTGGTGGCATTCGCGGGGGGCTCGTTCACGGCTCCACAGACGAAATTGGTTTCCATGCAGCAGATAACCCACACTATGTAACAGATATTCACGCGACCATCATGCAACAACTTGGGCTCCACCCCCAGCGTCTTCATGTCGCAGGGCACCAGCGGCTCGAGAGGGACTATGGAAACGTGATCCACGAGATTCTTTCATGAGAGCTTCTCCGTTTCCCCCAGAGTTGCCTCGCAAAGACAACAACACAAGGGTTCCTCCGAACGATAATCACCTGCCAGATTTTAAAAAAACCGACGCATGGCATGAATCCGACAACCCTCCCAGTCCAACGGCTCAGCGAATTCTTCCGATCAGCTGATCACCGCGAAACTTCACCTCCTAAGTGTGGTTCTAAAACAGTAGAATAAGTTGGGACGTCTGTGATCCATTTCCCCCAAAGCGACGGCAGTTTTGGCAGTCAGTGAATCCACCGCACTTCGCTATCAACAATCCGATCCGGATGTGCGATTGATGCTGCGCGTACGAGATGACGATGCGGGTGCATTCGCTGAATTGATGAAGCGATACGAATCGAGGCTTGTTCGGCTGATGTACACGATCGGACCGAGACGTGACATGGCCGAGGATCTTGCACAGGAAACATTCATGAGAGTCTTCCGGGCAAGAAAAACTTACGAAGCAGGAGCGAAATTCTCAACTTGGCTCTTCACCATCGCTGGAAACGTCGCACGCAACGCAGCCCGCTCACTCGGACGTCGCCATGAAGTAAGCGAGGTGGATGCACCAAGATCCGGTGACACATCCAGTGGACCGCAATTACTCGCAGCAACCGCGCTGGATGCGAGCGGAATGATGCCCACTCGAATTGCTGAACACGCCGAGCGTGCGGAGGTGGTGCGTGCAGCTGTCGAAGCGTTAAGCGACCGTCAAAGAATGGCGTTGATGCTGTCACGATTCGAAAATATGAGTTACGCGGAAATCGCTGAGACGATGGGCCTTACAACGAAGGCCGTAAAATCATTACTCAGCCGTGCTCGTGTGAACCTTCGTGAACTACTGCAGTCGTATATTGATTCAGGTGTCATCCCGAATGAAGTCGACTTCTCTCATCAATCTGATCAAGAGCACGGGGAGCAAGAATCGTGAGCTCGCTAACAAAAACCGATAACGCTCCCATCGATCCTGATGATGAGCTTCTCGTTTCCTATCTGGATGGTGAACTTTCCCGAGAAGATGAAACCGATTTAGAAAACCGACTTGTTGCAAGCGAGACACTTCGAGCTCGCCTTCAAACACTCCAATCAGGCTGGGATCTTCTGGATGATCTTCCGGAGGCTACGCCCAGCTTGAAGTTGGTGGAATCAACGCTGGAAATGGCAGTTTCGGATCTTGAAGACATCAAAACCTCGCAGCCATGGGTACTACCAACTCTGAAATGGCCTCTAATCGTTCTGGTCACCTCTCTTTTAGGAATTGGCGCTGCTTTCGGTGTCTCTCAATCAATCAAGAGTCAGACGTACGAGCAACAACTGGATGATTTAGCGATCGTTGAAAATCTCGATGCCTACCTACGTGGAGGAGATATTGAACTAATGCGTCTGCTCGCGTCATCCGAGAACTGGGCATCGATGGTCTCAGCGGGTCGCGAGATTGATGAGTTTATCCCCGGAAATCCAAATGCCGTCAGTGAAACGCCACTTGAAGAGCGTGAAGAAGTTGTTCAAAAACTACCGATTGAAAAACTGAGCCAATTGAATCTTCGCTGGGAAAGATTCAACGCACTGTCTCAGGAGGATCAAGAGAAAGTGCGTCGCACCGCAGCAGCGGTCCGATCGCAACCCGATTCTGAACTCCTTCTCAATACCATGCAAATTTACGCAATTTGGTCGCAAAGCCTGACGGCGGAAATCCGTGATGCAATTGAGTCCAAAGAACCTGTAATTCGAAAAACTGCGATTGATGATGCGATTGAACAAACTCAGATCCTAATCTCCCAGCGTTCCATCTTGAAGCTCGATGACGAAGTAACTGAATTAATCTACTTTGCGCTCCAACAGATTGTTCGGCACCGAGTTGAGCAAGGCATGGAAACAACCAGCAATCATCTAAAACGGACCCGCGACAGGTTCCAAGAAAGCAACGACCCTTATTTCAGTACTGTGGCTGCGATGGTGTTTACGGGTCCACAACGCAATGGTCCCAACGCGAACACCACTAACCGTCGACGATCTATTTGGCTCGGAGCCGGCGACCGCCCAGCACCGATCACCAACATTGAACTATCAACGCTTCGACTCGTGATCCCTGACTCAGCGATCGAGATTCTTGACTTGATTACCGGTGGAGATCCCCTACTGGAAACGGTCACACTGCGTGCATGGAGTGAAGAAGCCGCGCGTCGTCATTTCCCAATAAAAAGGCGAGAAGAATCAACCTATCTCGAACGTTACATTGCTACACCGACGCGAGAACGCGACTTCATTGACCTGCTTCCACCAAAAGAAATCCTTAGCGAGTTGTCTCGTGATTCACCCTTCCCCTAACTTTGGAGACCAAGGGAAGACACGACAACGTAGTGATTTCCCTCTTCAAGCTCGATGTTCGAGTTGCGAAACTCGTTAGTGAGCATCTTCTTGCATGAATCGAGCGGCTCAGTCATAAATCTGTGATCAGATTGCATCGATGTAATTGCTAACGAGTCGATCGCCCATGTACTGATTCCCTCTAGTGATTACCAAGAGGCAGAAGGAATCAAATAAAAAGAGAGGGTAACGCATTGCGGACCTCATACTAAAACTACTCGCAGTACCCATGAAATCTGGATCACCATGAAAGCGGCATACATCAACCAAACAGGCGATGCAAAAGTCATACACGTGGGCGACCTTCCCGAACCAAATTGTGGACCTGATCAAGTTTTGATCAGGGTCTACGCAACCTCAATTAACCCAATTGATACCTACGTGCGTAGCGGAGCGGTTGCTTTTGAATTACCACAACCGTACATCCTTGGCTGTGACGCTGCTGGCGTGATTGAGAAGCGTGGAGAAAATGTTTCTGAACTGAATGTCGGTGACCGTGTTTGGTGCACCAATCAAGGATTACTGGGAGTGCAGGGTACAACAGCGGAAAGAATCAGTGTGGCCGCCCACTGGTGCTACAAAATACCTGACAATTGCTCCTTTGAGGAAGCTGCAGCCAATGCGCTCGTCGGTGTCACTGCACATCTGGGCTTGTTCCGATCAGCCAACCTACAAGCCGGTGAAACAGTCTTTGTGATTGGAGGCAGTGGCGGTGTGGGATCAATGGTCGTGCAGATGGCCGTTGCAACTGGTGCTCGGGTAATCACCACCGCTGGAACGGAGCAAAAATGCCAAAACGCCATCTCTCTTGGGGCTGAAACCGCTATCAACTACCGAGAAAAATCAATTCTAGAGGAACTTCAAAAAACGTCACCTGAAGGAGTGAATGTATTTTGGGAGACCCGAAGAGAGCCTGATTTTGACCTAGCCGTCCAGGCACTGGCGGAGCGAGGAAGAATGATACTGATGGCTGGTAGAGATGCCAGACCCGTTTTTCCCGTCGGACCATTCTATGTCAAAGAGTGCACCGTAACCGGTTTCGTCATGTTCAAAGCGACACCAGAAGAAATGAGAGAATCCGCTGATCAAATCAATCATTGGATGGCCTCCGGTCAGCTCAAAGCGAACATCGGAGCGACCTTCACCATTGACCAAATAATTGAAGCCCACGAATTACAAGAACAGGCGACACTGCATCAATCGGCTGATCTTTCAGGTAAGATCATCATCAAACTACCTTGAAAAGAATCAAGTCAATATGCATCACCTGATCAAGAAGAAACGTAGATCATTCTGCCTTGTTTAGATGGCCTGACGGTAGTCAGATTGAAATACCACGAATCATCTTGGATCAAGAGAGTATCAACCACAGCGATGGTAGAACTCAAGGGCGTCCCAAGACGATCGCGGTCGCGTTCCCCTCAGTATTGTGGCAAATACACAAAACATAATCACCATCAAGCTCTGCTGGCTCGCGAAGGTAAGGAGCAGTCGTCTGAAGGCGATCGTCAAATCGAGTTGGTGGGATTACTCCCCTCTGAAGCGACATGACTCCGGTAACTAAATCGATCGCACCACACCCTGCACCGGTGTGCCCTAATGAAGCGACCGTGGCCACCATAGGCACATTTGAGACCGTTGCATTTGTAGCAGCCTGCTCCGCCGCATCAGCAACCGGATCACCCGTGCCATGACTGACTATCAAACCGAGATCAGAGGATACGATGCCAGCGTCCGTAAGCGCTGCTTCGATCGCTAGCTGGATCGCTCTCGCGGAACTACGCATGCCAACATCAGAGGTTTCTTTGCAACGCATCGGAACCTTCATTCCCTCTGCACCCACAAATCTTGAAGCATAAGAGACGACTTTCGCTAGTGGCCTTGTTCCACGAGACCGCGCCAAGGATTCACCCTCAACGATCAAAGCCGCAGCCCCCTCACCACCAACCACACCCGTCGAAGTAGGATCATGGGGTCGAGAGGAGTTCTCGATGGGCTGAAAGGATTCAGCCATCGGATAATCCGCACGAAAATTTAAACGAGTGGTTCCAATACGTGTCCCGGTACCACCTGTTACCACAACTTTGGCGATTCCTCGATCAACGCAGGAAGCAGCTTCAATGAATGCAGAAGGACCGGACACATCCCCCAGCACGACTGAGTTGTTGGGACCGTGAGAGTTTAAGTAAATCCCCACGTGGCACGCAGGCATATTGGGAAGGTACTTCAGCATCCACAACGGCATGATCTCCTTCATTGCGGAATTACCGTATTGGCTGGTATCAATGGTTCCGTCCTCTTGGATGCAAGGGCGGATCGAATCGGATAATTCAAGCGGTGAGCCGTAGAATATCTCGCTACCGAATACGGTACCAAAATCCCTAGGCTGCAAAACACTTTCATTCGTTGCAGGAATGTAACTCTCAAGCCCAGAACTCTCGACAGCCATCAGCGAAGAGGCGAAGGCTGTCTGAATCTCACGGCACATCACTTTCATCGCTTTCCGCGGCTTGATGTACTGCTTTCCCTCGAAATCTAAAATGGGTGCGCCAACCCACAGACCCGCTGGCTTCGGATCGCCCTCAAATTCACAGCGATCATCAACTCGATTCAACAAAGAAGTAACGGCAGATTTTTTTTGCAACAACGACTCGAAAAAATTATCACAGCCTATACCTATGGCTGAGACAACACCCATTCCGGTAATGACAACGTTACTTTGTGGCATGGGTTCTCGAGGGGACCAAAAAGGAAACGGGAATCCACCAGAATATGGTTCGACCACAAAACCGTGAATACCCAGTGAAAAATGCCTGAAACTCAGGCAAATCACGAAAAACAATTACAGCGAAGCCCAGCCCTCTGTGAGCAGTGGTTACGAGATGTCGCTCAGGCTTCGGTCATACAAACGGTGCACCTTGCTGCGCTTCACGCCACCTCTTTCGATCGTGCCTCGGGAGAGAGAGTTACTCTCCAGTACCCAAGAAAATTCGCCAATCTTGATACCGTGTTCCAGAACCTCTGGTGTTAAACGTGACAGCGTGACCAGTCCCAATCCCCATTTTTGGTATTCAGGTAAAACATTCGTGCTGATAATTCTCACACAATCAAGTTTCTTTTTACCCGTCAAAAGATGAAACCAACCAAATGGAAAAAGTTTCCCGCCGATTTTCTTGATGATAGGATTGAAGTCCAGCAACCCAAAACCTGCGCCTACTGGGCGACCATCAATCTCAGCAATACTTGTTAATCGTGGTGCGATAAGAAATTGTAAACCTTTTGCTTGATGGTCAATCTCCGCAACGCTCATTGGGACATAGCCCCAGGTCTGTTGCAGCGACTGATTGTAGATCTCCAAAAAGACCCTTACATCTTCTTTAAAATTTGATCGACTAATGGGGCGGCAGGTCACTCGAAATCTCTTGGTCGCTTCGTCAATCACAAATTGCAGCTTGGGGTCTAGCTCGTCCAATAGATCGACCGAGGCTCGGTAACTGTAAAGATCTTGGGTCTTTTCAAAGCCAAAGTCAGTGATTTGCCGCTCATAGTAGGGGAGGTTATGAGGAATCAGAAACGTCGGTGGTGAGTCAAACCCATCCACAAGCAATCCAACTTCATAGTTCAAACTGGGGTGCGCGGGACCTCTAACATCCGTCATCCCCTTGGTTCGCAACCAGTCGCAGGCCGTTCTCAACAAAGCATGGCTCGCGCCGCTGTGATCCTCGCACTCGTAAAACCCGAAAAAGCCGCGTTTCTCCTTGTATAAACGGTTGTGACCATGGTTGATAATTGCAAGGACCCGTCCGGCAACCCGTCCATCGACTCTTACAATGAAAGCTTTGCACTCCGCATCGTCGTAAAAAGGGTGAGGCTTAAAACCGACCAACTCTTTGCGAGTCTGCCAAATTGGTGGCACCCAATGCGGATCATTTCGGTACAAATGGGTCTCAAGTTGCAGAAAAGCCCTTTGATCACGACGTGTTTCGACAGCGTTGCATTGAATCACTTCACTCATGGATCAGCTCATTGGAGTGGGGTTTCACAAGGAAACATCATGAAAACTAAGGACAAAAACAATTGATAACCTTCAGTCAATCGTCATAAACTCTGTTGTGAAGCGACTGGTTTTTCTCTCCATGGTTATTTTTTAATTTTATGAGCGATTCCCCCCATCCTGTGATCAAAAGCCGAGCGAATCCAAAGATTCGCCGATTGATCAAATTACGGGATAATCGAACCCGTCGGCAATCAAAATGTGTCATCGTTGATGGCTGGAGAGAAACCAGCCATGCGATCCAATCAGGATTACAACTTTGTGGCCTCTACCTTACTCCGGAGGAGTATCAGCGGCAGCTCGCATCAAGTGACGAACTCGCCAAGCGTAGCATTGAACAGTCAATGGCCGTCGATGCTGTTTTTTTTGTTTCCGAATCGCTGCTTGAGAAAATTGCTTTTGGACAATCTCCCCGAGGCGTTGTAGCGGAATTCCATGAGCCGGAATCAGCCTTATCAACTATTTCGCTCTCAGATAATCCACTCATTCTGGTTCTGGATCGAATTGAAAAACCAGGTAATTTGGGAGCAATTTTCCGAAGCGCAGATGCAGCCGGAGTTGATGCCATCCTGCTTTGTGAATGCACAGACTGTTTTAATCCCAACGCAATCCGAAATAGCCAGGGTGCCGTATTTCATGTTCCGAAAGCCAAAGGGAGCCAGAGTGAAATTTCAGAATTTCTATCTAGCAGGCGGATCCAATTGTTCTCCGCTCGGGTGGAATCATCGAGCCCTCTGTGGAGGACCAATCTTTCCGGCCCAGCAGCCATCATTTTCGGCAACGAAGCGGATGGATTAGGCACGCGTTGGCAAGATCATTCGGAAGTAAAAATTGATGGAATCCAAATTCCAATGATTGGGAATGTGGACAGTCTAAATGTCTCCGTCACCGCTGCGATAATAGCAATGGAAGCAGCTCGACAACGATCAGCGATGTGAAGACTCACACAGCGAGAATGCCAACTACCGAGCAAAGCTAGCAAATACATCAGGAGGCATTAGAAACACTACGAGCCGCACAAGTGGTGGAATCGCCAAAATCGTTAATGTCGCTCCAATCAGGAACCGATACCCCTAGCAAGCGAAGCTCCCGCGCCTATGCGCGGAAAGTGAGATCTCGCGCCCCGGAGGGCGCGAAGTTTGATCGATCAGATGCTAGGACGCGGCATGCGAGACCAACCGAAACGAAATCGTTCTCTCGAATCAAGAAGAGCATTGATTCTGGCGGTGGTGCTCTGTGCTTCCACAACGCTCGCAAACGACAATCAGCCATCAATTCAAACGAATATCAAGAAGATAAACGCGGCTGATCTACCCTTTGCACTCAATACCAAATCAGCAGACGACACCAACTCGGCTGAAGACTCGCCAAATCGGGTGATGCCACCTCTTCCGCTATTACCTTCACGCTCAACCAAAGCGGCCAAGACGCAGAAAAATGGTCATCCCTTTTTGCAGGATTCGGTTGATCGAGACGCCAGTATCGTCCTGACGTCTGGCATTGCTGACTTCATTCGACCTTCATCGGTGAACGAACGAAAGAAATCAGACGCCACTCAAAAAGTTTTTCTGGCGACACCAGCAACCCTGAGACCTTCGCCTTCGACAAGAATTGAATCGGCACCAGAACCGGTCAAACGCATTGATGGTTCAGACCTAGGAGAGCATCACTCGAAGGTTGCCAACCAAGGACAGCCACAGCAACCCGCATCAACGCCATCCATCGCTGATCTCATCCTGAGCCCACGCAATAGACCCTTTAGTGTTGACAACACCGATTCGTTGATAAAAGTAAAACAAAAAGCAAAAGGGAATGAAGCTGAACTGGAGGGCGAGCCGGTAGAAGAACAATCTCATGCAAAACTAGCTTCGACAGTACACCGGCTGAAGGATAGCGGGACTACACCGACACTCGTCAATCACCCGCCCCGCATTCAAAACGTCCTGCCGCTACCCTCCGAAGCGGAAAAAGAGAAAGAGCAAGCAAACGATCAACCCGTATTGTTTTCATTAACCGATCGCAAATCAGTTTCTGCAAAAAGCAAGCCCGTCATCAGAGTTTTCACTGATCAAGACGAAGAATCCGCGGGGATTTCCTTTAGCTTGAACCACACGTCGCCAGAGCCAAGACCTGAACCAACTTCAAAACTGGCGAAATCTGGTCCACTCAACTCGACGGATATCAACATCGAGGAACCCGCCCAACAAAAGAACCTCTCCATCGCCAGCCTGATGCCCAATGAGGCATCTGACTCCAAATCGGTTGAGTTGTTAGAAAATCAAAAGACGTTAAAGCACGAACAAACACAGCCAGAATTGGCAAACGAAATCCATTCTGAGCCAGTCCCCTCACAAGAGAATCCACTCGGTCCTGATTCACCGAGAAGCCTCACTGAGGCCCGTGGGGGACTCGTCATTACTTCACCACCCGTGATTCTGCATGAACCGGTAGTCACAGTCACCCAGGTGCCTTCGGTCAGTATTCCTGATGAACCTGCTGCAGATAAGCCCGACGCAGCTGAACCGACTCCCGCTGAATTGGCGACGTCGGAACCGGCTACAGCAAAACCGCTCACGGCAGAAATGGTCATTGCAGCCGATATTGCAACAGAAACAATGAAAGAGGTCATCGCCAGCAAAGACAACCCAACCTCAGGCTTAGTCGACAGCCTCGCCGAGAACCGCGTTGTGAAACCGGAACCCAAATTAGTATTAAATCCCGGTCCTGATCCTCAGCATATAGTCGAAAACACCAGCAAGAAGACCGAACTAACCGACTCAGACAGAGAACCGACTCCAACCCTCAAAATGAGCGAGAGGGAGTCCGACACCGAGAGCCTTTCAAATAATAATCAAATAATTCTCCCATCGGCAGAACCTAACGAATCAGAGGTAGCGATTAGCACTCCTCCACCGATGGAGCTTCCACCACCAAATCTCCAAATCGAAACCGAGGAGAAACCCGATGCCGTCTCATCCGAGGACCTCGTCGATCTGAACACTGATACAACAGGCCAAACCGCGGACACACAAGAACAAAACACGGGCGAGCACTGGAAATACTCTGATGTTGCCATCGCCGAATCAGATGTCGACGAGTTCTCGCCTTCCGAGACACCTAACGCAACCATTAGCATGCCCAAGCCGTGGTCATTGGGTTGGTTGCTGGCCAACAACGATGCAGAAACGATCCCACCGGAGACGTTCAACGAACCCGGGGATTCAAACAGCACCGAACAGAACCGACAAGCTTCGGATCCAATTGTGGCGTCTCGCCCTGATGCTGACAAACCAGAAATGGAATCGAGAAAAGAGAACATCGATCCTCAAGTTACGACGTCACCATCCGGTGCTATTGCATCCGTTGACCCTGCGTTAGAAACGCAGGAAGAGCAACTGATCGATGCAACCGTTACTCCGGCCGAGTCAAAAGGCGAGCCAAGCCTAAACGTTTTACCCGAGGCAGCGATAGCACAAAGTCCTAACAACACTGACGGAGCAAGTGGGCATGAATTGGCACTTCCAATCGAAGCGAGGAATGAACGGGCGGTAGTGGTTGAGTCATCCAATCAGGCAATCAGCGGTAGTGATAACGAAACGCCAGAATTAATTCAAAAACCAGGGGTCTTTGACGGCAAACTTGACACTGCACAGCACCGAGTTTCACCGGTTGCCATTACTGCGGTTCCTGTCAATCTCCAGCATCGAAGCGGTGATCACTCTCCTGCTGAGAGCGACGCCATCACAATGAGCCCCAGACTAACAATCGACACACTCGCTGGACAATCAGCTAGTACAGGTTCTCCGATCCGAACTGCGGTATTCCCAAAACCGTTTGCACCTCATGTCCAACGTGTTCCGGTCTATATGAAGCGGGCACAGGTACGTTCTTTAACTGTTGCCGGAGAATTATCTGATATTCGAATCGGTAATACGGGCATTTGTCAGGCTGTCCTCGTCGGACCTAACCGCTTGAAGCTTATCGCTGCCGGCAACGGTGTCACTGAAATGGTGATATGGGCGAAAACAGATAATCCTGACCAACCCATTCGAATGCGGATTTTTAAGGTGCATGTGGACAGCCTTGATTCATCAGTTGCCACAGGTGGTCGGACAACCCAACTCCTTCATGAAACGATTCGCAGCGCGTTTCCAAACTGTCAAGTTAATATCTCACAACACGGATCCGACTTGATAGTGAGCGGTCGCTGTGTGAATCGAGAGGCTGCAGAGCGGATTATCAGATTAGTTCGAAGCACTTGCCTTGTCACAGTGCGGGACGAACTAACGATCGATTGAGACTTACATAATTTGTTGAATCTGTTTCAACAACCTGACAATTAAAAACAACACTGTTCGATGCGGATCGAGAATGCGTTACAAACATCGTCAGCGAGACTCGAAAATGAATAATCTAATGACTCGTGCCAATTCCTTGTCAAATCGATACCTGACTAGGAAAGTGTCGTTTCGAATTCTTCAGCACTTTGTCGTAATAGCATTTTTGCTATCGCCAACGGCTACACACGCCCAGTCCTATAAAGATCCGTTGAGTCAATATGCTGCACCCGGCAGCCAGGGCGTTGTTTCGCTTGGAGACCAAACATATCGCGTCGTTTCGTCCGAAGATTACTCTCAGAAATCAAAACCTGCCACGGCACCAATTCAGAGTGCAGTGAGCCAGGCATCGAACATTCAAACGAGCGCCGACGCAAAACGATTCGAACAAGCTTTCATCTCGTCAAGCGAAACCACTTCGAATACCGTCGCACAGGTTAGTTGTCAGTCCTGTGAACCCACCAGACCTGACTCCATGAAGGCGAAGCTAGCCAAGGCCTGCAATTCTTGCGGAGCTGCTGGCGGGGCGTATGGATGCATCAAATGCGACAGTTACTTTTACGCAATAGCTGAGGCGATTCATGTGGATCGTGACAATGAGGACACCGCAACAATCAGTTCAAGGTATGGCTTGAGCGGGTTTGAAAGGGAAATGGGCACGCGCATCACGGTAGGCAGGGTTCCCAATTGTGTTAACGGATGGGAGGGAAGCTTTACTGGGATCATCAACTGGAACAGCCGAGGTAGCCTCGAGGCACCTATCTTCAGAATCCAATCCAATTTAGAGCCAATTGCTCCTGTTTCCGCAAACGACATCAGCGCGTTTAACGATGCGTTTATACAAACCGTCAACTACGACGCGAGGTACTGGAGCGCCGAGCTAAATCGAACTTATGTCGGCTGGGAAGTCGCAAAAATGATATGCGGTGTTCGATATATTGATTTCGAAGAGCAGTACGATGTTTACAGCGAAAATGATACCGAATCAGGAACAATTGATAGTGATATCGATAATCAACTCATTGGTTTGCAAGTCGGGATGGATCTGACTTATCCGATCCTCCAGAAAACCTACGTTGACTTCCGAGGTCGCGCCGGCATTTACGCCAACTTCCTCGACCTTGATCTTGCGGTGATTAATGACAATGAATGGGCCGCTGGAATCAATGATCGGAGCGTTGACCTTGCTGGCCAATTTGAGCTTGCGATTGGACTTCGCTACGAAGTCACCCAAAAGCTGTCTCTTAAATGTGGTGCTGAACTCTGGTACCTAAGCGGAATCGGCACCTCCTACGATCAACTGAACAATGGAATCATGGGACGTGATAGTGTCGAGGGGTACGAGGAACTTATCACCTCTGCACTCACCTACGGGGCCGAATTGCGTTTCTGAATCGAGGCTTCGATCGAAAGATTTAATCAATCCCTGATAAGCTTCGATTGCTTGCGAAAGCAGTCGTTTACTGATCTAGCTCTACTCCTTAACAAACTCAATCAACCTTTCCGATTGATCTTCACCACAGGAAG
>CAXQOB010000029.1:0-5152 GCA_964225475.1 Candidatus Nitrosopumilus sp.
TTCTCTTTGATCAGTCAATGGCATTACGTCGTAAGGAACTACTTCCCGATGGCGTCGCGGAGACCGTCAAACAATCTTTATTAACTGGGCGTATCGCGGAGGCGGACGCCGCGTGTCGTCGAGTACCCAGTGTACTAAGTGTTGTCATTCTCTCCGGATTGGCCGAAATTGACTTTGGTTGGCGAGAGGTCGAGAAAGCGGTCGAAGATTCACTGGTGCAGCAGGCAAATCGATTGATGCGTCGAATTGAGTATCTTTCGGTAATCGGGAATATCGCCCCCATGGTTGGTCTGCTTGGCACTGTGGCCGGAATGATCTTCGCGTTCCAACAGGTGGCAATGACACGCGGTGCAGCTGGCGCTGGTGAGTTGGCTGAAGGGATTTACCAGGCTCTTGTCACAACCGTTGGCGGGCTGATTGTCGCGATCCCCTCACTTGCGATCTATGCCGTCTGCCGGAATCGTGTAGACAGCATGATTGCCGAAGTAGCCTATCAATCGCAACTTGCACTCACGCCCATTAAACGGAGGCCGACGCGAAGCAGCCGCACCAACGCCGGCCAGGTCAGCGCAAACCAATCACCTATCAGCAAACCTCAAAATGACGCCCAATCAACGAGCGAAGCGAATACGGTGGTGGGAATCCAAGATTCAATGCGCAGAGCGAAGACGCGAAAATCACCACCGAGAGACTCGAAGGAATAGCAACAGAAAGCTCGATTTCATGGTGTTCCGGGGGAACCATTTACAGGGGTGGCTCCTTTTAACTTTATACCACTCATCGCGCAATCGTGGTTCAGGATTAAAATATGCTTCCAGGTATCAAACTATTTGATTTAACGGATCGAGTGTCCATCGTCACCGGTGGCTCAAAGGGATTGGGGGCAGCGATTGCGGCTGGCCTCGCTTCCGCAGGATCAAACCTCGTCCTCGTTAGCCGAAACCTCGAAGAGTTGGAAAGTGTTGCAGAGGAACTTGAGCGCGACTACTCAATCACGGTGTTATGCTGCGAAGGTGACGTGACCAAACAGGAGCAAGTAGAAAGGATCGTTTCGGAGGTAATCTCGCGTTTTGGAAGAATTGACGTGCTCGTCAACAACGCTGGAATCAACATCCGAGGATCCATCGAAGAATTATCATTGGCTGACTTTCAGAAGGTTCAATCCGTCAATGTCGATGGTATATGGATCGCCTCTCGTGCCGTGATTCCGCACATGAAGGAAAAAGGTTACGGGCGAATCATTAATCTAGCGAGCACCTTAGGAATTGTGGGACTTGCCAATCGGACTCCGTACGCAACCAGCAAGGGTGCCGTCGTGCAGCTGACTCGAGCTTTAGCGTTGGAGCTTGCTTCCGATGGTATCACTGTCAATGCGATCTGTCCCGGACCTTTCTTAACCCCAATGAATCTGCCAATTGCAGAGACGGAGGAGGCAAAGAAGTTTATTGTGGGTGCGGTCGCGATGAACCGCTGGGGCCGATTGGAGGAAATCCAAGGTGCCGCCATCTACCTCGCAAGCGATGCGGCGAGCTTCTCAACCGGCAGCATGATGGTGGTCGATGGCGGCTGGACCGCGCGCTGATGTTTGGGTTGAAACCCTGACCCATTCACGCACCACCACGCTGAGCCCTTTCGAAAACCCTGTCGCGTTCATCTGTTGCTAGCGGGCTCTGGACGTCAAATTAGCGAGCTTGGGGAACACAATAGGCCAGACAACCCCTACAGCCCGATCAACCGTTACTTTTTCGCGCTCGACACAACCTTTACGAGACATTCCTGAGTTACCACCCGTGTGAACCGTCTAATCGGTCGATGCTGTCTGTACCGGCGAGGAGTGGCAAAGTTGTCATTCCACGTTCGACTGAGCGGACTGTTTCAAATTAGGCGTGGTGTGGGATTGCGTTTGGTTTTGAGACGGGTTCTCTCGCGGGTTTAAACAAAGAGACGGCGTCACGATGAACTTCACATCGCGACGCCGTTTTTTTTTCGTACCTAGACGATTCTCCTGCGTTACCTGTAGATAGAATCTCTGCCACGTGAACTTGCAATAGCAGAACACTCGTCGATTCGATCGATCACCACAATGCCCCACCCCTCGGTACGGTCGCGTCGCCCCGCATTTGATCATTTTTTTAAAAGGCGGGCGGTTTGACGTTGTTAAATGCCTCGCTTTTCGTTGCAAGAGGCTAAAGAACCTCACACGCCCCACAGTGAGCAAAACGTCTTCGCAGTTTTTTCCGCAACTGGCATGAATCCGCTTTGATTCGGTAGGCTCCTTCACCTATTCTTCTTAGACGGTGTAAACAAGGTCATCAATAACGCGGGAAAACAACCGATTTCCTCGGTTACTGTGCTTCGTTTTGGAGGGTAGGAACAATAATGTATCCCGCCTCCATAGGTATATAAATAAGCAAGAGATGCAAATACGCACTTTCAGAAACGGTGATCTTCCCTACCTGCACCGTCTATGGCGTGAGCATTGGGCAGAGTTACAGATTGATACAGTCACGACGCTTCGACATCTTGAACAGTCAGTCTTGTCACGTTTGTATTTCAATCCCGAACAACTGTTAGTTGCTGAGGTTGATGGAATTCCCTTCGGCTGGTGCCAATGGTTCGAATCGCCCAACGATACGGAGTCTGTTCTGATTCCAATCATTGTTGTTGGTCACCTTGAGAACCCCACCGGACGACGTTCCGTTGGGCAGAAGTTATTGTCAACGGTGATTGACCAGTTTCCGAACGGTCAGGTAATACAAGTCGGCGCTGGAGATGAATGGGAGTATGGTTACAGTGGTCTGGACCCTGTTGGACCTGGAATCGGAATCTACGGACAAGATGCCACGGCAAAGTCATTCCTCACCGATAACGGGTTTCACGAAGACGCTACGTGGGAGTGGTTTCGAGTGGACGTCGCATCGTTTCGAATGCCGGTCAATCGAGAATTTCTTCAACTGCGTCGCTCGACCACTGTTCAATATGGCCCGCAGGTAAATCGCAATCAGCGATTTGCAAGGGCAATCACGCACCTCGACGCGCGCAGGGTAATTCTCTCGAACCGCTCGGGCGGCGAATTAGATTCACTTTTATTCTATCTCAGCGAGAATGAGGTGGAAGTGATGCCATCGAACACCTGCATGCTTCATCTGGACACTGAGACCCAGCAGCAGGGACTTTCAACGTCGCAGGTCTATCTCGTTGCTTCACTCATTCAGGACGCGGCGACGCACCACTTGAGGTACATTGACCTTTCTATTTCCAGCATCGACTCCGGTATGCTTAGCGACCAACTTCGCTCCTTGCAGTTCCAGCAATACGCGTCGGGTTCAGCGTGGGTACGCCCGGCTGCGGCGTTGGAAACAAATTGATTGCTGACCGAAACCCATCGGGCACCACGGTGCGTTTCTAAAAGTGTGCATACCTAATACCTTGCCAAAAGCAATCAATGGGCGTGATTCCCTCCTCTTCAATGGTTCAACAGGCCGGTTTTCCTTCGAGATTTCATTAAAACGCTACCAGACCCGAAATAGCTGGTTCCACCGCCGAACCCCAGGGACCGAAAATGACGCGTTTCCGACAGGGCTTTTTTCTTAGAAGACCGGTGTCCGTGACGATTCTCTGCCGTGCATGCCAAACTAAAGTACAACAACCTGACGGAATAGAACGTCTCGCCTAAACGCTCGTCGATTTAGGCGTTAGACTATTTCGAGAAGAACCGAGTTAGTTTTATTCTTTTGAACGGAGTAATGGCTGTTATGCGACGCCACTGGTTGACATGTCTACTGATCGGACTTTTCATCAATACCGAAACGCAGTTGGTCGAAGCTCAAGTGTCAGCCAATAAGGAGGTGCCCGAATTGAGTAAGCAACAATCCGTATTACTCGCTCCATGGTCTGGTCCCTACGGCGGTGTACCGCCATGGAACCTTGTTCGAGAAGATGAATTTCTTGAAGCCTTTGAGGCTGCGATATCCGAAGCGGATTCTGATATTGAGAGGATTGCAAACGCCGATGCGCCAGCCACCTTTAAAAATACCATTCTTCCGATGGAGAATGCTGGAGAGACCTTGACGCGTTTATCCGCAATCTTTTTTGTCTACACCTCAAACCTCAACGTTGGCCCTATTGCTGATTTAGAAAAGACTGTAGTTCCCAAATTGACCGAACACGAGGATCGGACCTATCAAAACGCCAAGTTATTTGAGCGAATCTCGGCGGTGTATCACAGTGACGAAATGCAGAACGGGAGCCTAGACGCTGCGGAACGGCGTTTGGTTGATCGAAGGTACAAGACCTTCTTGCGGAAAGGGGCACGGCTTAATTCGCAACAGAAGGCACAACTATCACAGATCAATACCCGGCTTGCGAGATTGTTTACCAATTTCAGCCAGAACGTGATGGCAGACGAAAAGGGCTATGTCACGTGGATCGACAGCGAAGCTGACTTGGCGGGATTGCCAGAAAGCGTGATCAAGGCGATGTCAAACGCCGCTATCGAGCGGGACTCCAAGGGGGGAAAATGGGCCGTCACCAACACCCGTTCCTCAATGGATCCGTTCCTTACATATTCAGACCGACGTAATCTGCGGGAGAAAGTATGGAGAAATTACTACAGTCGTGGCGACAACGGCGATGAGTACGACAACAACAAGATCATCACAGAGATCCTGGCGCTGCGTGCCGCTCGCGCGAAACTGCTCGGTTATGCGACCCATGCCCACTGGCGGATGGAACCCACCATGGCAAAAGAGCCTCAAGCAGCCATGGACCTGATGCTAAAGGTTTGGCCGAAGGCAGTTGCGAGAGTGCGGGAAGAAGTTGCTGACATGCAGGAGATAGCGGACGCGGAATCGGCCAATATCAAAATCGAACCCTGGGATTACAGATACTACGCAGAAAAGGTGCGCAAGGCGAAATACGACCTCGATTTCAACGAAGTTAAACCTTACTTACAACTTGAAAAGCTGCGAGAGGGAATGATGTGGGCCTCGACCCAGTTATACGGGCTCCAGTACAAGAAAATTGGCGGTATACCGGTCTTTCATCCCGATGTTACGGTGTGGGAGGTAACGGATGCCGACGGCTCGCACGTTGGTCTATGGTATTTGGATCCATATGCACGAGAGGGCAAGCGTAGTGGTGCATGGATGAC
>CAXQOB010000030.1:0-5744 GCA_964225475.1 Candidatus Nitrosopumilus sp.
ACATGTTGTAGCTGTGCTGTGCGTTGCTTTCTGCTCCTGTCTGTTCTGCTTGAACTGGTGCAGCACGAGCACGGAGGACGGCTCCTGAGTCTGTCTGAGCACGTGGAACTGGTGCAGCTGCTGCTGCTTTGCCTTGCTGACGATTCCAAAGCTCAGCAGGCGGGATGATTCGCCAATGGGACCGATGCCTCAACTTGTGTGCCCTCTTGAAAAGCAGCTTGTCGGAAAACCCCAGCCGAATCCGACTTTCCGCTTGGGCCAGATTTGGGATCGCTCAAACTGCCCATCAATCGAATCGCTCGTTGAATCGGAGCAGGCTCAGAATGCACCAAACGGATTAACTCCAGAACCTCTGCTGAGGCGGCCATTGGATGATCCAATGCTCCAACCAATTTCTCCCAGCCGCTGACTGACATCGCGGGAGACATCACGGTCACGGTATTGATGGCGCGATTGATTTGCACGGTGCTCGCGAGGAATGGCTCGGTTTTGAATTGGTACACCGCCCGCTGACCACCGTTGCTTGTCGTCACCGTGGCTTGATTCCCAACCAAACGAGCAAGTCCATTCTCGAATCCCTGCCATGAAATATGTCGTAGTGACTTACTAAAAGGCTGCAAGCTCACAGCAGAGGATTTCTGATTTGACGCAACGAGAGCCGAAACCTTCTCGGCAATCACTCCGTGTTTTCCCGCTGGTGCCATTACAACCAGTTGCGACCCCTTGGCATCTGCAGCGATCTGTATGTTGGGAAAGTCTCGGTACTCCATGCTCAGAGCATTGGCAATCGCTTTTGCCTGCGAGGATGGAACGGCCAAGGTTTGAATGCTTGGTGCCGCTGCCTGCTGGGCGCTGACTTGAGTACAAACAAGTGCAGCACTGAGGCAGAAAGATCGAATATTCAACTTGAAGAAGCGTCGCATTTGCGAACACCTATGATTTGGGTCATGTCGGGCCGTAACGGGAGCGGAACCCCTAGAACGCTCTTCCACTCAAGTCGTATCATCGGTTCATTTAGATCCGACGCTACAGAGAAAACTATCGATAGAAACCGGAGAATCCAACCAATAACCGCCGTTGCTAGCATGACGACATGCTGACGAATGATCTTTCCAATTTTTTAACAGTTTTGCTAAAGCTAAATCGTGGAGGTTGGTCGAGGGCCCCCCGAACTAGATCGAGTGTCATCAGCAGATATGCGGCGTTGCATGAGAGTGAACGCCGGTGGAAAAGAAACCAGCAATGAATGCGAACACCAAGCCAAGCTTTTTTCATTTCATCACACAGGGTGTGTTACTCCTGATCATCCCGTTAACCGGATGCCACTACGGATCGACCGGTAGCTCGTACCCTGCATCTGGAAACAACTCCTTTCCGTTTTTCAACCAAACACGCGTGGCACCCCCGGCCACGGGGTCTTACGTTAAACCAATCGGGCTTCGATCACCGAATTCACCACAAACACCCAGCGAGTCAGCACCCAATTCCTCTCTCCTGCCCACACCAGATCGGCCAGTCGATGGTGTAGACGCGAACTCGAGCACCGATGATCTATGGCCGGAAAGCTTTGGCCCAAGATCACAGTCAAACCATCCAGTGAGTTCCTCTGACCTTAAAACGGCGCATGGTCGCGATCAGGGCCTGAACTCGAATTCTGGTGAGTTCATGATGGCACGAGAACGTAGCTTTCAAAGAGGATTACCTGCCACTGACCTAATGCAAGTCTCCAATATCACCCCAAGTGCCGGCCTCCCGAAAACTCACATGACTCAAACTCAACAGGGACAGGTGGCCCCGATCGCCACTCAATGGAGTGGCTCTCCCACAGCAAGCGCCGAACATCACGAGCAAATGAATTCGAAGGCACAAGCTGTAATGCCAGCAAGTAATCACCTCGAGGCGCAGACGGAAAAACCTAATCTTGAACCAGCTCTCTCTGATTCTGGAAACCTGCAATGGCGCAACCCCAATCTTCGCTAGTACCTTGCCTTGCAATCTGTCTTGATTTGCAGTCGCCCATACTTCTGTAGGGACTGATCATGATTCTGTAGGGACTGATCATCTCCTGTCAGGGCAAATCCGCCTTCAAACTGCACCCCTTCTTCAATCCGTTGTGATTTCTATATCAGTTCAGAAATCATCTTGGAATCTCGAGGTGTCAGACGTACCGGTCGACCGTCGGGGGTTTGAAGCTCGGTCGCGGGGTCAATGCCCAGCAGGGTGTAGGTGCTTGCAGCGAGATCTGAAGGCGTAACAGCCCGATCAGAGGGCGACTCACCAATTGCATCACTTCGACCGATCACCTGCCCACCACGAACGCCACCGCCGGCCATTAAGACGCTGAAAACTCTGGGCCAGTGATCTCGACCTGCAGATATGTTCAACTTGGGTGTTCGCCCAAATTCACCCATCACCAAAACCAAGGTTTCCTCCAACATCCCGCGTTGATTGAGATCCTCGATTAAAGACCCTAAGGCCTGATCAAGCGAGGGCACTAAACCCAGAGGGGTTTTTGAGCCGGCAAATCCATCCTTCAATCGCGTCACCAGCTGAGAGTGCGTATCCCATCCCTTATGGTTCACTGTAACAAACGGCACACCTCGCTCAACCAATCGACGAGCAACAAGACATGACTGGCCAATTGTCTTACGCCCATAGCCACTACGAACCGCGTCAGATTCCTGCCGAAGATCGAATGCAGCTTTGGCGTCATCGGAACGCATCAACTCGAACGCTCTCTTTAGATCGGGATCGGCACTCGAGGAAGAAGCGACTCTATCAACGATATCAGCCGCTCTGCCCAAGTCCGCCCCATCGGCTGTGGAGTACTCCGTTTGGCCTCCCTCTTTTCGAAAACCATTCATTGCTTGAATGAATTTCATTCGGCGATCGATGCGATTTCCCGTGACCCCGGGATAATAATCCAAATCCCTGACCTGAAAATTGGGTTTGGCTGGATCACCACCCGAGGAAAAGGGCTGATGATGTGCCGGTAAGAACCCTTGCCCCGTCATTCCTGCACCACCTACCTTAAAATGTGGCACGGCAATGTTACTTGGCAAGACACTCGATCCATCCGTCAAATGCGAACACACAGCACCGAAAGTGGGATAGTCGAGTACCGGCGTTGGCTTGTACCCCGTCATCATGTAGTGCGTCCCAAACTGATGTTCACCTAGGGGCGAGGTGACGGAGCGAATGAGTGCCACATGCTCCATGACCTTGGCTGTGTAGGGTAAACATTCCCCCAGTCGGATACCGGGTATCGTCGTACCGATGGTTTCCAGAGGCCCCCGAACTTCGGCAGGAGCGTCGGGTTTTGGATCAAACGTCTCCAAGTGACTTGGTCCACCATCAAGCCAAATGAGAATACACGACTTTGCTTTTGCCTCAGGGATGTTTGCTTGCGTCCCTGCACGAATCACGCTACCTGTTTGTTCCGCTTGTAGTCGTCGAATCTTCAGCCAATCAGCAAGCCCAAAACCATCGGCCAAACCAAGCCCCATGACTCCTGCTGATAAAGAGCCGATCCGTAAAAAATCTCTTCTCCCAAGATTTTGATGGTGAACACAGCCAGTGGCTGCATGCCCCGCTGACGTTTGGAACCTTTGCTTTTTTTTCATCCGAATCGTCCTTTTCCGACCCACAAACTCAATGATTGGAAGCGAATTCATGGCAGCCCAATAAGCTCCACACAAAATCTCGGAGCAAACTCTCGCGATCACTTGAATCGGCTGCCTCAACCTCAGCAAGCCAAAAACCCAGTTCCCTCTGGCTCGGCACCCGTTGCAAGGCAACTTCATAAAAGCTCGTAATCACCTGCGTGGGTGTTTTACCGTCCTGTATTAATTCAGCGAGCCGGTTACGCTCATTCTCCAATCGGTCATTGATTAAATCGCCGTTAAAAAGAAACAGTTTGCCACTCAAACCGCCAGCCACTGCGTCAGCAGAATCTTCGCACGAGCTTGTTCGAACACATCGCCCAAGAACATCCAACGCTCTGGACTCCTCGCTGGGACTGAGTAGATCCACTGCTCTAGTCCCCAACGCCGCGTTCCCGTAACGCATCGGGACATCGAGCACGTCGGTGATTGCATCCGCAAACACCTCAGGCTGCAATGAGCGTTCGTAGTAACGAGAATAAAACATTCTGTCTTGTTGATTCTCGGGTAACACCGCTGAACTTCTCTGATACGCATCGCTGCGGGCGATTTCCCTCAGAGCACTGCGAATGTTGTATTTTGAACGAATGAAGTGGGTAGCAAGTTGATCGAGTAATTCGGGATGGCTAGGTGGATTGGTCTCCCGAAAATCATCGACGGGTTCAACCAACCCTCTACCCATCATTGCCTTCCACAAACGATTGACAATTGACTTTGCAAAATAAGGATTCTCTGGCGCAACAAGCCAATCAACATAGGCCTCCGCCATACTTTGTTCAGGAGGTTGCCCAGCACCTAACTTGCCAGCACCTAACTTGCCAACACCTGGGATTTGAGGTTCAGCATTCTCTCCTGTCTTGGGATGCGTAATTGTTCCAGATGGCAGGTCTGCAACGTTGGAGCCGACTCCGATCGTTGCGAGTATTGCTGACAGACCATGGTAATCATCTTGTTTCCACCGATCGAGCGGATGATCATGGCAGTTGGCACATCGAAGCCGACTTGCCATGAACACTTCACTGACTAATTCCGCGCGTTCACGAGGCCCCTCTGCGGTTCGAAGAAAATTTGCAGGTCCGACGATGTCGGCCTCTCCACGAGATGTCAGTAATGATCGGGCGATTTTGTCGTAGCCAATATTCTGCCTAACCTGCTCCGATAACCACCGATGATAAACACTCAGTGCTTTCTCGCTATTGGGCAATTCTCTCAGCCGAAACAACCTCGCGAGCTGAAGGGTCCAAAAGCGATTGAAGGACTCTGAGGCGAGAAGAGTTTCAATCCACCAATCGCGCCGACCCGCCGGATCTTGCTGATAATACTCCGCCACCTCGCCCTGTGTTGGCAAGCGTCCGATCAGGTCGAGACTGCACCGCCGGAGAAACGTTGCATCATCACATTGCCCGGAAGGCGGTAATCCCAGCAGCAGCAGACGTTCATCAATGAAAGAATCAACGATGGATGCCACTCCACCCGACCTCCCTTGCACCGTCTTCTCCTCACCAAGTGATTCAATTGGTTTTCCTCGACCATCGTTGGTGCCATCGGTCTGATAGGGGAGCAGTATCTCCAAGGGTTTGACCTGATCGATGTACCGGGCAATTACAACATGTCTCCCCGTTCGATGAACCGTAACCTCGCCCGAGATCGGGTCAATGGTCACTGCGGTCGGATCCTCAGCTTCAAAGACCGTCCAACGTGTGACATCTTCACGAGTGCCATCGCTGAAAAGACCGACGGCCTGAAGCTTCAACGAATCACCAAGCTGAGCAACAGTAGCTTTTGCAGGATGCAACTTCAATTGACTTAAATTTACCGTCGCCTCCCGATTAAGTGAGTTGTTCCAATTCGCGCCGTTTTCGATCCACCCTCGTATACGCTCAACGCCCTCACCCACGGCGTCAAGACGCTGACCGCCCCCGTGGTCAATTGATTCAGTCGCCTTGAGCAGTAGAAGACTTTGATCAGGCTCAACACGATTCAGTCGCCGTCCACCGAGCTCAAGCACGATCTCCTGATAATCTGCTGCGGCGTCACTTCCGTAAAGGGAAAGTCGAAAGCCACCGCGTCCTGCAGCAGCAC
>CAXQOB010000031.1:0-7925 GCA_964225475.1 Candidatus Nitrosopumilus sp.
TCCGAAAAAAATCTATGTAGAACGTGGCGGTCGCATGGAGAAATCGACCGTTGAATTTCGCGACAACAAACATCTTTTGCAAATCATCGACCGAATCGTCAGCAAAGTTGGCCGAAGAATTGACGAAACGTCCCCGATGGTGGATGCAAGGCTGGAGGATGGATCTAGGGTCAATGCGATCATCCCTCCCCTCGCGCTTGACGGAGCCGCAGTTAGCATTCGTCGATTCGGCAGCAACCCACTCAGACTTGAGGACCTGCTTAACTACAAAGCTTTTACCCCTGAAATGGTAATGCTACTCGAAGGATGCATCAAAGCAAGGTTGAACATCATCATTGCTGGTGGCACAGGATCAGGTAAGACAACCTTGCTCAATACCCTCTCCTCTTTTATTGGCCCAGCAGATCGAATCGTCACCATCGAAGATGCAGCGGAACTACAACTTCAACAAGATCATGTGGTACGGCTGGAAACGCGGCCGGCAAATATCGAAGGCAACGGCGAGGTGAGTGCGACGGATCTCGTGAAAAATGCCCTAAGAATGCGTCCAGAGCGAATCATCATTGGTGAGTGTCGAGGCGGGGAGACGCTCGACATGCTCCAAGCAATGAACACCGGTCATGACGGCTCCATGACCACCATTCATGCGAACAGCCCAAGAGATGCAATCGCTCGTCTGGAAACCCTGGTGATGATGGCGGGATTTGAGTTGCCAGTCAAAGCGATCAGACAGCAAATTGCAGGAGCAGTCGACATTCTGATTCAGGCTAATCGCTTGCAAGGCGGACCGCGTAGAGTCACGGCGATCACCGAAATTGTTGGCATGGAGCAAGACACGATTGTGATGCAAGACATCTACAAGTATTCCCAGCAGGGAGTGGACGGCGACGGAAAAGCCTATGGACACTTCGACTGCACCGGTGTGCGACCAAGTTTTATGGATCGACTTGAAGCTGCAGGTGTGCATTTACCGCCCAGTGCATTTCGGGAACGCAGGATGCTACAAGCTTAAAGTATTTCGAACACTCACGATGTCAGCGAGTTGAATCACGACTTCATGAGTGGTTGTTCCACTAACGAATCAAACCAAAATCAAAACTGCCAGGTCTATCATGAGTGGCTTTGCACTTGTCGTCGCTATCGGAGTTTCGGTCGCATCTTGTGTGGCTTTCACCATACATGCAATCGTTCCCAGCACTAGCGATTCCAGGACTGAGGATCGCCTCAATCGCCTGGCCCAGCGTCAGCGAAACCGGCATACTGCCGACAACAAAGCGGACTCCTTTGTATCACTCCTGAGATCTGAAATATCCGATCAGTCGGGCCTCTTTGAAAAGATCACCTCCAAACTACCAGCTCTTGCGGACTACCTCGAGCAAGCCAACATCAAGATACAGCCAGCTAATTTTGTCTTCCTCTGCTTTGTATGCTTCCTATTCGGTAATCTCCTGTGCGTCCTCTCGCCTGCCCCAATCCTGTTGGCACCCATCATCGGTTTCATACTCACCGGATTGCCGGTCAGCTGGCTAGCAATTAAACGCAAAAAGCGACTGGATCAATTCGGCAATCAATTACCCAGTGCACTGGAGTTACTCAGTCGATCCCTGAGAGCGGGTCATTCATTAAATGCCGGGTTCGGATTAATTGCCTCGGAAACGGAAGACCCATTAGCGAGAGAATTTGGCCGAGCTTTTGAAGAACAAAACTTTGGAATTCCCCTTGATGAAGCCATCGAGAATATGGCTAGACGTGTTCCAAATATGGATCTGCGGTTTTTCGCCACCGCGGTTATCCTCCAACGGCAGACGGGTGGGGACCTTGCGGAAATCCTTGACAAAATAAGCGGACTCATTCGAGAGCGTCTGCAAATCCTTGGACAAATCCAAGCACTGACTGGGGAGGGACGAATGAGCGGTGCTGTCCTGCTAGCTCTTCCTCCGTTCTTATTCGTTGTGATGCTGAAACTGAACTACGAATATGTCATGACCCTCTTCGAAGATCCAATTGGTCGATACATGCTCGTGTGTGGATTAATCACCCAGGTGATTGGAGCAATCGTCATTAAAAAAATCATTACGATCAAAGTCTGATCTTTGTCGCTCAACATGGACCGATGCAGCTCATTCATTCGCTGCTCTCACATACACACTTTCGAACCAACACCGCGTTATTATCGACATGTTTTCCCGAGTCGCACCGACCATTGTCTCTTGTAAAAGTGAGAAACTAGATCATGTACCCCCAACCACTGATCGCCGGAATTGATCCAGCCTTCCTCTCTTCACTTGCGATCTTTGTCTCCGTGACGCTTGTAATGTGGATGATACTTGAAACAGTCAGTGGGGAAGATCGGCCACGAGCTGAAGTTCGGCTTGATCGAATGCGAAAAAAACAGCGAACTCGCAATCTATCCGAACTCGCGAAGGACACCACCGAGACGAAACAGACGTTGGCCAACGTGCTAGAGAAAGCGACTTCACCACTCGCGGATACCGTGAGTGGAAACGAACAGGAGATGAGTCAACTTAGAGAGAAACTGATGAACGCTGGTTTCAGAAGAGAATCAGCTCCAGTGGTCTTCAAAAGTATTCAATTTGCTTCGATGATCGTTGGTTTGTCAGTAGGGGGAGTCTTTGGCATGATTGCTGACGGTATCAGCCAAGGGTTAGCCATGAAGACCGCAATTGGCATGATACTGGGATTCATGACTCCGAATCTGATTCTTCAACATTTGGTAAGAAGTCGGAAGCAAAAAATATTCTTGGGCCTACCAGACGCACTCGACCTGATGGTGGTTTGTGTTGAAGCGGGTCTGGGAATGGATCAATCTCTGCGTAAGGTGGCAGAAGAAATAACGAAAAGCCATCCGGAAATAGGAGAAGAATTCAGCATCGCTAATCAACAACTACAATTCGCGCGACCAAGGGCAGAGGTTCTCAAAGCACTAGGCTTACGGAGTGGAGTAGATGACTTGAAACAACTTTCCTCCATCCTTATCCAAGCGGATAAATTTGGATCGAGCGTAGCGACGGCGTTACGTGTGCAGAGTGATGCGATGCGAGTGAAACGTCGACAAATTGCAGAAGAGAAAGCTGCAAAAACTGCCGTAAAAATGATCTTTCCTCTTGTCCTGTTTATCTTTCCAGGGATCTTCGTGGTGCTTGTCGGCCCCGCAGCGATCACAATGTACCGAAGCATGCTGCAATGACGGGAGTAACACGCAGCGTCTCACGTGTGATACCTGATCCCCTTTCCTTCCTCACCCAAGATCGATCAAAGAATACCGGATCTTGTCGCACGATCACGACAAGAAACCTCAAGCGAGCAGTGGCTTGAGGACGTGTCCGTGAACATCTGTTAGCCGAAAATCTCTTCCCTGATATCGATAGGTCAATCGACGATGGTCAATTCCCAACAAGTGAAGGATGGTGGCATTGAGATCATGAATATGCATGGTGCCAGGTGTCCATTTCTCCTTACTTGGCTGCGGCACCAAGGGGCTGCCATTTTCATCGGCAATGTTGTAACCATAGGCATCGCTCTGCCCGTAGGTAATCCCAGGCTTGATACCTCCCCCGGCCATCCACGTTGTGAAGCATCTTGGGTGATGGTCCCGTCCGTAACTCTCTCGAGTTAGCTTTCCTTGACAGTAAGCCGTACGACCGAACTCTCCTCCCCAGACCACAAGCGTGTCATCGAGTAATCCACTTCGTTTCAGATCCTTGATTAATGCAGCAGACGCTTGATCAATATCTCTACACTGCGACTCATGCTCAGTGGGTAATCTGCCGTGTGCGTCCCAACCCCGATGAAAAATCTGGATATTTCTCACGCCGCGTTCAACTAAGCGTCTCGCTTGTAGACAACATGCAGCAAAGCTACCGGGTGTTTTAACCTGTTCACCATATAGCTCAAATGTCTCCGCAGTTTCCTTGGATAGATCTGTCAACTCGGGGACAGATGCTTGCATCCGGAATGCCATTTCGTGCTGTTGAATCCGACTCATGATCTCAGGATTTTGTACCTGCGAATGAAGTTCAGAATTTAAGACCGCGAGCGCATCCAACTGTTTTCTTCGATCCTCACGACTAATACCCGAAGGATTACTCAAGTAAAGAACCGGATCACCCTGACTTCTCATCAAAATGCCCTGATGATCCGACGGCATAAAGCCGGTTCCCCATAATCGATTAAATAAACTTTGCTCCGCAAAACTCGTCTTTGCATGCATGACCACATAATGTGGTAAATCCTCATTCATGCTCCCAAGCCCATAACTCAGCCACGCGCCAAGACTTGGCCTACCAGGAATCTGACTACCTGTTTGAATGTAGGTGATTGCAGGATCGTGGTTAATGGCTTCGGTAAAGGTGCTATGAACCACGCAGAGTTCCTTTGCCACTTGGGCGGTGTGCGGCAGCAACTCACTGACCCACACGCCATCAGCCTCATTATCATGCTTCGTGAATTTGTACTTACTGGGACAAAGCGGAAACCCATCTTTTTGATTGGCAGTCATTCCCGTGACTCGCTGACCATCACGAATATGATCGGGTAGCTGCTGTCCAAACTTTTCGGTCAAGTTTGGTTTGTAGTCCCACAAATCCAGATGACTGGGTCCACCACTCATGAAAAGATAAATCACATGTTTGGCAGATGCCTGATGATGCAATCCCGTATTGGATGGCTTGGAGCCTGACTGATTGACACTCAAATCATTCGCCGCAGCAAGGCCCGTCGCCGAGTCTTCAGCCAATAAACCTGCCAGAGAAGCCGTCCCGAGGCCGAGCGCATTGCGTCCAAAAAAATGACGCCGCGTCAGTTTCGCTTGAATTTCTTTATCCCACATGGTCGTTTTCTCATCTCTTCAACCAAGAGCCGTCAGCAATGATACCCCCACATTCTAACCAAAGCGTCCTCGACAATGGAGCTGACCCAAAAGACCCCATCGAGGCTACAACCGATCATCACAAGAATCCAATCATCACAGGGATGATGTTTTAAAAAGAAGGTAAGCTCAATCGCTGAACGATGGACACAACCCGTAGCAAATGGACGAGGTTTTACAAAAGAATGCTCGATCGAAACGCAGAGTAATGGACTCACTCTATGTGACGACTTCTCGCATTCATATTCGATCAGCTTTCGCTAAGAACGGGTTGTTGGTGCGACAGGGGTCGCGATTCTCAAGTCGGAGAGTTGCTCGGGGTCGGAGGCTTTAAGACGTTTGAGCTTCATCTTTGCGGTCGCCTCGCCAGGTGGTTCAACTCCTGGTGGGCTACCCCAAAAAATTCGAGCCTGCTTGGGTGTGACCAACTCTAATTGTGGGACCTCCATTTGACGCGGATCCCCGTAAACACCAATGCTACGAATACTGATCTCATCGCGAAACGGTGACAGGTACTCCGCGAGCCGAGCAGCCGCTTCTACCCTTGCATCACCAAAAGCAGAACCCACGGGGTTAGTGGTATAGACCCCAGGGACCTCAATGTAGAGATAATTGCGCGTCTCGGAGGTGGTAAATTCCGTGGTTGGCAGCAGGACCCCATCCCCATCCACGGGAAAGAAGTAGCTGCGATTATCATCGGACTCAGGTTTGTAAACATGAACCATTGCGACTGGTGTTCGATACTCGAGGCGAACATCGATTTCACCACCGGGCAGCTTGCGCACCCCAATCACTTTCCGTACCCAAGGATGAAGTGAAAATGCGGAAGCAATCTTCACGGTTGCCTGACGATCCAGCAGGGAGAGACCCTGCATCGCGGTATCGCGATAAACGGCTTGCACAATATCACTACGGACATAATCCGGTTGCGGCGAGATACGTATCTTTTCAGGGACCAAACCGTGGTATTGATCAGCAACGTGTTCAGCACCCCAATAGTTCCAAGCGCAAATCGCGAGAACACCCACTGCACAGGGCCAGAAAAGCACAAGCGCGAGCGACGATTTAGCGGCTGCCCGGAACATCTCCACCATGGGGTGGGCATCGGTTACCTTAGACGATCGCATTGCCATTTCGCACTCCGTTCTCGCGAAATCTTTTGCAACCACCAGCTCGCGTCAAAAGCATCCTTACAATCTCCAATGATTGGTGACGCTTTCCAAGACACCGCATGACGGCTTTACCAAATCTGTAAGTTAAGCTGTAAGTTGATTCCGGTTTGGAGAAGCACCTGCTCACGCACGCGTTCAATCAACTTCAAGCACTGCTCGCTGGTGGCTCCTGACCGAGCAATGAGAAACTGTGGGTTTTGTGTATCCAATAAAACATCACCCTCACGTACCCCTGACAATCCCACTTGTTGAAGGAGATCGTTGACACTCATCTCATCCGGCTCAACAAATGGCATCGCAATTCGAGGTTCGTCGCTTGGCCTCGATGCATTTCTACCAATCCATAGTTTTTGCATTCTCTTGGTCAATGCCGCAACGTCATGCGTCTCGAGCTTGAAAGTGACGGAAAGAATCGCGAGACCGACCAAAGATGACTTGCGATGGGAAAAACCAGCCTCTTGCTGTGTCAAGGTGCGCTGTTCACCGGATGGTTCTAATACGGTGACCGACTCAACCACCGATCCAACATCCCTCCCATCACTCGAGGCATTCCCCATGACGGCACCGCCAACGGTCCCGGGAATTCCCACGAGATGTTCTAATCCACCCAAGCCATGGCCTACCGCTTTGATCACCGCGTGAGACAATTTTGCCCCGGCACCCACCGTCATTTTTGTCTCGTGAATCTCAATACCGCTCGTCGCGGCACCCGACATTGAAATGACGAGCCCGTCAAAACCAGCTTCGCGAACCAGCAAATTGCTACCACCGCCCAAAATTCGAACGGGCAACTCCGCATCGTTGGCTGCCTGAATTAGTTTCTGAATATCACTTTCCTCAACCGGCTCGGCAAAATACCTTGCAGGTCCACCGATCCCCAACCAAACCAAGGGTCCCAGCGGTTCATCCGTGCGGACCAAGTGCATTAGCTCGTCCGGGAAACTCATACTTTGGCTACTCTTCGTGGAATGTGACTCGTGATTTCAATCAATTCTTTTTTGAATGAGCTCATTTTCAAAGTTGGCTCATCAGCGATTTTTGACGATTCTAGCTACCGCCTCTAACCGACCCCAACCCAGATCGCATCATAGCGACCCGGAGTTTGCCGGCGGGATAGCGAATCGCTCCATTTCGGCAGGATAGCGAATTCAAAGAAAAAAATCGCGGTGTCCACCCAAGAAATCGCTAATCTGAGAACCAAATAGTCTAATGCAAGCATTTCGGTAATGGGCAGTTTTGGATGGAATGGCGATCACAACCGCCTCGATCTCACCGCTGTGACCGGGCCGCCAGATCTCACACGCCTGGATGACAAAAGCGTTCCGGTCGAGTTGGCCAGCGAAAACAAGAAGAAGTATCTCCTCGAGAACAAGAAGTCTGAGGTTTTTTCTCGAGTCTTGAGTTGGTAAAAGCTATCGTGCAATCGCACTCCGTTTTGGGAATGTAAAATCCCCTGCGATCAGCACTAGAATCGAATACTGGAATCAGATCGAGATGAAACTCAGAATCGGACTGATTGAGCTCGGTGAAGCGTGGCAAACGCGACACCGACCGGCACTGCAAATCCTTCACGAGCGTTTCGATGTTCGTGCTGTCTACACCTCAGTCTCTAAACTAGGTGAAACCTGCGCTCGCGAGTTTCAGGCAGACTTGCTTGATGGCTACCGAGAAATGGTCAGCAGGCACGACATTGATGCGGTCATGGTCCTGGAGCGATCTTGGCAGGGCTGGCTACCCATCCTAGCGGCAGCCGAAGCAGGTAAAGCAATTTACTGGGCGGGTGAAATCAACTTTGATCCTGAAGCGGATAAGCGAGTTCGATCTGCGATTCAAGAATCGGGGATCGCCTTCATGGCTGAATTCCC
>CAXQOB010000032.1:0-5076 GCA_964225475.1 Candidatus Nitrosopumilus sp.
GAAGGACGTTTTTAACGAATGGACACCCCACCAAGGCACCATTCTGTGTAGGCCGAAACGGCCAGCAGGGGAATCCTCACATCCTACAACGGGTTATACTAAGCAAAGGCCCATGCGGGTTTGACCCCATCGCGATACGGAGAATCCTTCAGGCTTTCAACGGGAGATCAAAAGGGCTGGCAGACGCCGTTCAACGAGGCCCCTGCACTGCACGAAAATATTCGATTTCCGGTGTTCAATCCGAGGAACTGACTTTTCACTCTCAAGAACGAGAAAGTATGAAGTCCCCACACCTTCAAGGCGTAGTGATAACGACCCTGATACTCATTACGGGTCACTGCCACGCACACAACACTACGACTGAAGACACACAGTCAACGGATGGCCCCAAGGCCGCAGCTGAGCCTAGCACTCAACCTGAGATCTACGGCCAAGGGGTGCGGGACTCAAGCTGGCAGTCGCCAGAAAAGGAACTCGCTGGCTTCCATCTCGCTCCGGGTTTTGAAGTGAGACTCTTTGCGTCCGAACCGATGATCGCAAAGCCGATGAACATGGCATTCGATCACCGGGGACGATTATGGATTACTCAGACCATGGAGTACCCCTATGCAGCGGAGGATGGGGCAGCAACGCGTGATGCGGTCGTGGTTCTCGAAGATACCGACGGGGATGGGCGAGCCGACCGAGCCACCCAATTTGCGGACAACCTCAACATTCCCATTGGATTGTTACCCTTTGGTGACGGCTGTATCTGTTTTAGCATTCCAAATCTGCTGTACCTACGAGACACCGATGGCGATGGAATCTGCGATCAGCGACAAGTCATCCTGGGACCATTTGACACAACCCGCGATACCCATGGAATGATCAACGCTCTTCGTGAGGGTGGAGATGGCTGGATCTACGCGTGCCATGGTTTTAACAACCAAAGTCAAGTGACCGGATCCGACGGCCACCAGGTCACCATGAATTCCGGCAACACATTTCGATTTCGACCGGACGGTAGCCGGATCGAACACGTCACCCATGGCCAGGTGAATCCTTTTGGGATGACAACTGACGAGTGGGGCTATCGTTACACGGCCGATTGTCACAGCAAGCCGATCACTCAATTGATTTTTGGTGCTTGCTATCCAAGCTTTGGACGCCCACACGACGGACTAGGATTTCTTCCCCCCATGCTGGAACACCTCCATGGCAGTACCGCAATCTGTGGACTTGTCTCTTACCCTTCCGACAGTGCGATTCCTTTACTCCGCAATCAAATGTTAAGCGGGAACGTGATGACGTCCCGGATTAATCGCAATCAAGTTCATTACCAAGGAGCGACTGCCAAGGGCACAGAACTACCTGATTTCATGACGAGTGACGATCCTTGGTTTCGGCCCGTGGATCTACGGGTGGGCCTAGATGGCCATCTTTACATTGCGGACTTCTACAACAAAATCATCGGTCACTACGAAGTTCCACTCGACCATCCGGATCGGGATCGTGACAGCGGACGCATCTGGCAAATCCGTTATACGGGCAAAACATCCATTGACCGCTCGAGCGTCGCGAATGCTGACCTGAGGTTTACAAAAGACGGCATCTCGCAACAGATACAATCATTACACCGGCGATCAACCAGCGGATCCATCAGCTCTGCGGAGCTCACCTCGCTGATCAAGACAGCCTCTCCGCAAGTTTCGGTCGCGGCGATGAGAATTGCTTGTGAACTGATCAAATCGCAGCAGGCATCAGAAAAAAAGTTGTGGCCGACGATCAAAGAGCAACTAATGCACGAGAATCCCCATATCGTGCAAGTTGCCGCCGAACCCATAGGACAACACGCCTCCGCCGCAGATATTCCACTTCTCCTCGGGCGACTAGAACAGACCCACTCGTCCGATGTTGTTCTTCAACAGACTCTGCGGATCGCGATCCGCAACCTTTTCCGAAAAGCTGACTCCAAGGATCCCGTCTGGAAAATCCCATCGAGCGAAACCCTCGCCTCGATTTTCCTTGGACTCAATCGTGAAGAAGCGACGCACGGCTTACTCGACTACCTTGAGAAAACTCCTAATTCCTCCGAAAGTACTGAGATGCTTTCTCATGCGGTCAAACTGGCATCGCAAGTTGACTTGGATCGATGCATACGAGTCGCAGACAAACTCACGCAAGACGCGATTCATCAGCGTGACGCTTTAATAAATGAATTGCTGGAATCCGTTGACAGTTCCACAATCCCTGCTGCACTGCGAGACTGGATTGCTCGCCACGTGCAGGAACGTCTTCAACTCATCGAAAGCGAACAACGTATCGGGAGCTGGGCCGTGAGCGGTGGTGGAATTTGGCCGCTGCAAACTCGCTCGAAACAGGGAGGTGGCGAGATCACCATTGCAAGCAGTATTGGCCGTGGTGAGTCGTATGTCGGAAATCGCACAAGTGACTCTTTTGCTGCACCCAAACAGCTAGCGTTCTGGGTCGCAGGACATAATGGTTTTCCGGATCAAGAGAGCCACAAAAAAAATCGCGTCCAGCTTGTCCGAACCTCCGACGCGGTCATCCTCAGAGAAGCTTTGCCTCCGCGAAGTGACGTTGCAATCCCTATCCAATGGGACTTAACCGAGCATCGAGACGAGATCGTGCAACTGAGATTGGTCGACGGGGATCAAGCAGACGCCTACGCATGGCTAGGGGTCGGGGGATTCGAACCCACTTGGCTCAACGACTCAGAACCTGCTCGATGGCTGCGGGCTGCCCTCAATCTGATTCGACGCGTACACCTGACAGAGTCTTCGGAGCAACTTGCCAGCCTGATAACATCATCCTCCCTCTCGAGTCCTCTACGATTCTCTGCGGCGAGCACGCTTGCAACCTTATTGAATCAGCGATCAGCGGCAACCTTGCTCGATTACGCATCCGAGCTTGAACTCCCAGACAGCACCACTACGGCAATGCTTACTACCAGCTTCGCGCGAGGAGAGGTCACGCTTGACCCTTTTGCCAAACAAGTTTTTGAACGCCTAACGCAAACTCAGCAAGTGGATCTCACCCGGGAGTGGATCTCGAGCGGCGCGCCCTTGGACCCGCTTCTTCGTTTTTGCGAGAAGGGAATGCTCAGCCCGGCGGTTCTTACAAAACCGGAAATCATTCAAACGCTGGAGCCGAGGTTCGATACGGCAAGCCGTCAGCGCCACCGATCATTGACCCATCTGCTGAACGTTGATCAACAACTCGATGGGAAGCTCAAGGAATTACGAGAGTCGGTTCGTCTTTCAGACGTCAATCTTGATCGCGGAAAAACGCTTTTTACACAGCACTGTGCCAACTGTCATCAACTCGCCGGTGAAGGCCAAGTCGTTGGCCCGCAGCTTGATGGAGCAGTGTCACGAACCGTTGAACGACTGCTGGAAGATATTGTCACACCAAACCGGAACGTGGACCAAGCATTTCGCACGACGAGCCTACTGCTTGATGACGGCCGTGTGGCCACCGGTCTGGTAAGCCAGGAGGGCGATCAACAAATCTCGCTCATCGACGTCTCCGGAAAATCGACCCAAATAGCAGTCAATCGAATTGTCGAGCGACGGAATTCCGGACAATCGTTGATGCCGAATAATTTTGCTGAACTACTGACGCCAAATGATTTTCGAGATGTCATTGGTTACATCAAAGCAACACCGAGTCGCTAAGCCATACCCAAGTGATTTTGGCTGTTTAGGACAAACACCTCAACGGATCTCTCACTGACCCTGAGTGTTCAAGTAATCGATAACCGCCTGCATGTCGTCGGGAATTGGAGCCTCAAAAGTCATCTCCTTACCCGACTGAGGATTGACAAGGGTCAATGCTCGAGCATGCAGCGCTTGGCGGTTTAGAATACTTGGCTCCTGTTCCCGGCGTGCTTTACCGTCGAGCACTGACGCTGTGATTTCACTATGCCCTGCATATAACCGATCACAAATGATCGGAGCTCCTACATGAGCGAGGTGAACCCTAATTTGATGAGTTCTTCCAGTTTTGGGACGGACGACAACCTGGGTAAAGCGACCATGCCTCCCGACAACCTCATAGAACGTTGACGCATTCCGGCTACTCGCGTGCCCATCTCGAATGGCCATTTTGTCCCGCTGGTAGGGGTGACGCCCGATTGGTGCATCAATCACATCACGGTCCCGGTCCAACTTCCCAGCGGTGATCGCAAAATACTCTTTCTGTACCTCGCGATCGTGAAATTGCTGCCCCAAGCGAATGTGAACTGCATTGGTCTTTGCAATGACAATCACTCCACTGGTGTCACGATCCAATCGATGCACAATCCCGGGCCTCGTTGGACCGCCGACATCAGAGAGTGATTGAAAACGGAACGCCAAAGCACTGGTAAGTGTGCCCGACCAATGACCACGTGCAGGATGGACAACCATTCCTGCCGGTTTATTAACCACCACCAAGCCATCATCTTCGTAGAGAATGTCCAGCGGGATGTTCTCTGGAATCGTATCATCTTAAGGTAGAGGAGGTACCTTGAAGCGGAGATGTTGACCACTCTGCAGTTTAAAACTCGGTCGAACCTTCTTACCATCCACCGCGGCGGCGTCATTCTGCACCGCATTGCGAATCTGCGTTCGACTGTAGCCATCGCATGACTGAGTCAAAAATAAATCAATCCTGAGTTGATTCGCCGACTCAGGTACGACGAACTCGCGATAAACCTCTTCTTGCAACTCCTCATCCACTTCGCCCTGGATAGACCTCTCGTCGGAAGAGACGTGATCGTGATCCTGAGGTTTCTCGTCATCCCGAGGGTTCTCGTCGCTATTCAATCGTGAAGCCCTCTTTGTGCGTCGCGGTTTTTGCTGATCCTGGATGACCAAACCCTTAAAGACACTGAAAGAAATCACACGGCCATCGCGTCGTAGATGCAATTTCGAGCGAACACCTGTCACGACGTGGTCGCAGCACCTCACTCTTCCAGCAAGCACCTCGATGAGACTGAGCGACTACAACACAGGCCCAACATCAAGGCCCAGCATCAATGCACAGCATCAATGCCCAGCATCAATGCCCAGCATCAATGCCCACTACAGTAGC
>CAXQOB010000033.1:0-10805 GCA_964225475.1 Candidatus Nitrosopumilus sp.
TACCTCGGAACGATTGCGAAAACCTACAAACGGCCAGAACTTTCGGTCGCGATCCTTCAACCAGAAAAAACCATTGCTCAAGGTTTTGCAACTAACTCATTCTTAACGGTCGATGGCATCGTACTCACTGGATTTGTTACCGATGAACAGAACGATCGTGTCATTCTCCGCGATCAGGAGGGCAAAGAGCATCAATTAATGAAAGAGGAGATTGAAGTGCGTAAGAAACTCCCCACCTCCATGATGCCAAATGGAATCCTGAACGAGTTTACGGTTCAAGAAGCTTCCTCACTGATCGAGTACCTCACCGAGATTGCCTCGCAGTAGAATTCCCGTGCTCATCCAGAACATGGTTGATGGAAGCAGCAAGTGACCTACAACGGTCAGGCTACTTTTCATTCCGATTGAGCTTAAATTGCTCTGCGTGAAAATTCATGATCCGCGTTCCCACCTTCTGGTAGATCTGCATCGCACTGTGCTCAGCTCCCGGCACAACCAGGGGTTCGTGCTCAATAGCTAACTTCTTTAAATGTTCCATCCACTGGAGATTGTTGGAATAGTTATATCCCTGATCACCAACGTGGACCAGAATCTTCAACCGCGGACGCTTTGGCTCACTGTTTATCTGTTCCGCATAAACCTCGGCAAGATCCCAGGTATTGTCCCCGGGGGCGAAAACAAGTTTTTCGGACTCAGCTCCACCACTCTCTGAAATCTTTTTCTCAGTGGCATGACCCCCACCACCTGGCGAAGCACTACAAAAGAGTTCGGGATAGCGAAACATCAAACGTGCCGTCCCACGGCCACCCTGTGAAAACCCTTCAATCCCGCGTCCCTCGCGACGCGAGATTGTCCGATAGGTTTGATCAATGTGCGGAATCAACTCCTTGATAAACACGTCTGCGCCCTGCGATTGAGGATCACCCGGCATGTTGTAGTGACTCACTGGCCCACCATTAACAAAAACGTAAATCATCGGGGGTACCACCCCTGAACGTATCGCCTCATCAATCACAGTAACGAGACGAATCGCTTTCTTCTCGTTACCGGGCCGTCCACCGTGCAGATAATAAACAACAGGAAACGAGCGATTTTGCCATGCGGGTTTTTGATACTGTGGTGGCAAATAAATGCAGTAACCAACCTTTTGCTGCATCGAAACACTCTTAAAGGTCGCATGTCGGATCGAAGGGTACCGACTCTGCTCGACCTCGGTCAATTCATTCACCCAGCGGAAGGGTGGCGTTGGACGTTTCTTTTTAGAGTCCTGCTGTGCAGAAGCTTCTGTAGAAAGAAGTGAAGAAGCGACAATGGAAACAGCACAACCAAACAAATGCAACGATTTCATTCGAATATCAAAAAAAGAGGAAAGGCGGGTCGCAAGAAGCAACCACGGAAACGATCTGTAACGTCTACGGACTTTCGATCGCCAATGACTTCACGATGCCATTGAACTCGTTCGGCGCGGTGTAGTTCCCTGCAGCGGATTGCTCATCGTAACCAATACTTAATTCGTCTTTGGGTTGCACAGGAATCAAACCCGGGGACTCACCACGGGCAACCAAGCGACCATTGAGGCTCAAAGTCATTAGCTTAGCATTCAAGACTGCTTCGATTTCACCTTCCTTCAACAGAGTTGCATCCGAAAGAATTCTCGTGACAACGCCGTTTACACGAACATCAAAAGCAACTCTCTTCCCAACACGGTGAATTGCGTAACCATGTTCGCGACCACCCTGAGCTACCATCACCCCATCACCCTCTACCTCCGATACCTCGACCAGAACCCGCAGAGATCGATTCGCAATTTCAGGTGTCGCCACTTTCAGATTGGGCTGGCCCTTCCGCTGTGAGGATTTGCGACCGGAACGTGCTCTGGAAACGGGGTCAGGGTACTGAGCAAGAATGCGTTTCAACCGCTCAACCACCGCGGGATTTGCATCCGCAAGGTTACGCTTTTCAAGCGGGTCGGTTTGATAATCGTAAAGCTCATACTCCGCCTTATCGGTCGATTCATTCTCACCGAGCCATTGCACCAAACGATAACGATCTGTCCGAATCGCACGCCCCATTTTACGTTTTGGATAAGCATGAAATGCATGGTCTCGCACGCGAGACGAGGGATCTTTCAAAACTTCCAAAAGGCTAACGCCGTCGAGACGCTGAGTCACCTTTGGATTCGGCAAACCCGCAAGATCGGCGAGTGTAGGAAATACGTCAACGCTTTCGGCAAGCTGACGAGTTGACGCTCCACCCTCGATTACACCCGGCGCGACAAAGAGAATCGGAATGCGATTTGCTTGTTCATAATTAGTGTGCTTGGTCCAGATTCCTAAATCGCCAAGGTGAAAACCATGGTCACCCCACAGAACGATGATCGTTTCCTCTGCCAAACCCAATTGATCTAATCCATCAATGACCTTGCCAATTTGAGCATCCACAAAACTCATGCTGGCGTAATAACCATGAACTAAATCCCGTTTCAACTCTGCATCGAATTCGGCTGTTGCCTCAATGGGAACGGGGTGATAATTACTGATCTCACCTCCACGTTTACCAGCAACTGCGGGAGCATTTTCTGGCAACTCCTCAAACACGGGCATCGGCAATTGCTCACGCTTGTACAAATCCCAGTACTTTCGCGGCGCGCTAAAGGGCAGATGTGGTCGTGCAAAACCCGCTGCAATGAAGAACGGGGTCCCCTCACTTTCTCGCAGACGCTTTGCCGCCGATAGTCGCCTGATCGTCTCCTCAGCTACTCTCCCATCTGCGTAGTCCTTGTCGTTCGCGACTGGGGACTCAAATGCAGCTCCGCGTGGCAACGTACGAATCTGACCTAGTTGTTGATTGGTAAAGTAGGCTTCCTCGCGAGTCAGCTTGCCACCATCAGTGCTTTTAGGATCCAGATATTCAATGACTTTGTCATGAAAATGAGGAACATCAAAAGATTCAGGATCCCCATAGTTTCCATGCCCGATATGGAATACCTTCCCGAGTGATTCTGTGCGGTATCCATGCCGAGCAAAATACTGTGGCAATGTGACCGCTTCAGGGATGACCTGACGAAGTTGGCTGCCGAGCCCATAAAGTCCCGTTGTCGTGGAATGTGCCCCAAGCATCAACGTAAATCGAGAGGGTGCGCATACCGCTTGATTGCAATAAGCAAGATCAAACCTCATGCCACGACTCGCAAGAGCATCCATGTTTGGAGTGATTGCAATCGGGTCACCATAACACCCCATCGCTGGCTTTAGATCATCGACCAAAATCATCAGTACATTTGGCCGATCCAGAGCACTGGATCTCGATAGAAATGGAGATCCAAACACCATGAAAAACGTAATCAAGGAAACGATGTGGAATGAACGCATCAGCTTTTGAATCGAAGAGGCAAGAAGAGGGAATTACTAGAGTTCTCTCACGTTGAATCAGAGCAAGGATGTTATCGGAGATTGCTTGGCTGGCACGGAACAACCGCACTCGGGGCAATTAATCAGCAGAGTAAGGCCCTATGGTGAGTTCCGAAAAAGTTACATCCGAGTTCACGACCCGAAGTCCAAGGGCACCATGAGTATAGGTCGCATCGCGATGGACGATACCCGTTTTACCATTCAGTAAAACCTCCATCCGATCACCCGTAACCTTTACCTTCAAACGTTGAGGTTTTGCCGCATCAATCTCCACCTCAGCTCGCTGCAACTCCTGCCAACGCTTTCCGTCCATCTTTCCTAAAATCAATAAGTTAGTCCTCGGGACCAAACCAGCAAAGTAGCCTCGCTGAGCATCATAGCCGACGGAGGGCCCTGTTGTTCGAAACAATATCCCCCCATCTCTCGACTGTTGATCACCATTGAAATCAAGGATTACCTCAGCCTGAAATTCTTGACTCGGCCTTCCATCAAAAATCACCTTCTCACCTGATCGGTACGTATTAACGGGGTCCGCTGGCTGCACTCCGAGCCGAATCTTGGAGTCACGTATTTCGATCATTTGGTGATGCCCGAAATAGCGGAATGAATCCACTGAAATGGCTCCACCACGCGGCTTGGTTCCGCTGGGGTGATACATGATCGCACCTGGATTTACTGGTGGATCAAAAAGAGGAAAGCCACGACGGCCTACTCGCATCGGCTGGACGTAAACCGAGCGTCTCCAACCTGGATCAGGATCTCGTTTTGCATGAAAGACCTGCCACCACTGTGTTCCGTCAAGTGACGGAACAAAGCAGGCGTGCCCGACTCCGTATGTTGCGTTGGAGCTACTAAAAACAGGGGATTCGCGTTTCTTCCAAGACACTGGATCCAGAGGGTCTTCACCAGACAACTCGAGTAATCCCAGCTTGTACGTTGGCAGCCAGGATGCACCGCAGGAGTAAACAATTGAGACTCTTCCCTTTGCCTGAAACACCTGGGGTGCTTCGTTGAGCCCTCGTTTGTTCAGCATGGGCTCAACTCGCTCCCACACGTAATCATCGTTGGTGCAAATGCGAACCCTTTTACCCGATAGACGCGTAGGTGATTCCATCGGAGCGATATACAGATACTGCTGATCCGATTCGGCCTCATCCCAACCGGACCAAATAGCATATCGCTGATTTCGATGTTCGAAGACCGTCATGTCAATCGCCCAAAGGTTGGGTGACATACCGTCTTCACCAGACCCAGTAGCGAACGGACCACTTAATTCATACGCTCCCAGAGGATCATCCGTCACTGCGGTAAGCACATAAGCGAGATGATTCTTATTCTGTCCATCGGAGGCCGCAAAATAAATCCTCCATTTGCCATCAAGGAAGTGAAGCTCTGGAGCCCATACCTCCCGTGATACAGGGCCACTCTCAGGAGCGTTCCAAACGATCGTCTTTACTCCCATCGAGGAGACGCTATCGCTAACATGAATCGCAATTGCGCGATTCCCCTCACTCATGCACCAGAGATACCTTGGGTGATTTGGATCACGAATCACCCAAGGATCCGCACCTTCGCCAATTGGATTCACGAATTCTTTCACATTCAAGGCGCCAACACGCTCTTGCGGTTTCCATTCTGGATCACCCGCATCGGCTGGCATTTCAGAATTCCAGCCGTCAATCGCTGCCTGTAAACGCTCCGTGATTTTCGGGTGCATGACCTGCAAATTGCGGGTCTCACTTGGATCAATGTCTAAATCGTAAAGCTGTGGATCGCTACCGTCATAATTAACGAGGTACTTCCAGCGACCATCACGCACCGCGAGATCAGGATTATCCTGATGCGCGTTTCCGGGCCGATCAGGCGGTCTTCGCCAAAAGATTGGGGCAAGTCGACTTTCCTTGCGATGACCGAGAATCGTACTCAGCAAATCCTCTCCATCTAATCGGTGGCCATCAGGGGGTGTGATTCCTGCGAGGGAGTACAGCGATCGATTAATATCCAAGGCACACAACACGGACTCGCTGTTCGTTGATCCGACAACGCCCTCATTCACCAATCCCGGTCCCCAAACAATCAAGGGTGATCGAATCCCCCCCTCATACAACCAAGTCTTGGCTCCGCGTAGGGGGTCCGATGAACCTGCTCCCTCTTCGTGGCCGTTATCACTCATGATCAGGATGAGAGTATTCCCTCTTAGCTCCGAATCGTTATGAATTCGATCGAAGAGTCGGCCAAGTTGCTGATCCATGGAATCGAGTACCGCATGATAAAGTTCGCGTCGACTACCATCGGTTTCGTCTCGAAGTACCTCGGGCGGAAAAAAGGGTGAGTGCACATCGTCTGGCCAAAGGTTGATAAAAAAGGGCTGATCAACGGATTGCGAGCGGTCAATCATGCCGAGCGCCTCTTCGACGAACCTTGCGGTAATGACGCTTCGATCCTCCCAGTAAATCGGTCCTTTCCCGAGATTCGCCGAGCCAAGGTCATGCCTCTTTGGTGGCTCTCCATCGTAAGCATCTTTAAGTGGAAGTACGCGAGGACCTAGCCCCTCAAAATTGGTCAGACTTTGATCAAAACCATATTGCTTGATTAAAGGAGCATTACCAACGTCTCGCTGACCTCCCATGTGCCACTTGCCAAAATGCCCCGTTGCGTATCCTGATTTCCTCAACTCCCGAGCGAGCATCGGTGCATCTTTCCCTAACCATTGATCCATCCCACGATCACGGTTGGCTCTTCGATTACTGAGATAAGAAGTGATTCGATGACGATGCGGGTACTGACCTGTGGAAAGTGCGACCCGCGAAGGAGAGCAGATGGGTGAGTTGACATAGAAATTGGTAAAACGATGTCCCTCCGTAGCAAGCCTGTCAATATTTTCAGTGACGGTGCGAGTGCCTTCGAAGCAGGAGAGATCAGACCAGCCCATATCGTCGATAAAAACCGTGAGCACGTTGGGTCGATCCGTCTTTCCGATATATCGAGGATTACCAAATACCGCCTGCTGATCGCCGGTTGACTCCATCCATCTGTCGAGCCTTTCCCTCAATTCAGCAACACGCGTTGCGTGCGCTGGATCTGCCACGTGATTGTGACTCTCGTAGGGATCAGTGGGTGTATGAAACAGCTCCTCCGTTTTCCTTCTCCGATACTGGGTGACCAATCGATTTGCATCGCTATCCTTAACGGCTTCTGCCAACCAACTCTGCCAGTATCCCTTATCCGCATCAGCATGGGTCACGTGACTGCCAAAGAGAAACTCCGGGTGCAAATTGCGAACGTATTTCCAACCATCAGCGGTTCGCACCGAGCGAATCGGAAAGACATTAAAATCGCCGTCGCCACTATGAGTCGTGTAAATAAAATCGCGATGCCGATTCGTTTTACCGGTCAATACTGGAAGAAAAGATCGACCATCCATTGAACTTGGCGGCTCTGCACCGGCAACGTCCAACAAGGTTGGTAACACATCGATCCAGGAAACCATCGCATCACTGCGTTTGTCTTCTTGAATCCGGCCCGGCCATGAAACGATCATTGGAGTTCGAATACCGTCATCGTACAGATTCCATTTCCCAAACGGCCATTGTGCACCATGATCGCTGGTGTGTAGAAAAAAGACATCGTCCCCGAGAAAACGGCGAGCAGAATCATAGACGCGTCCTAGCTCCTGATCCATCTTCTGAATTGCGGCAATGTACCGAGCGCGCCATTCTCGCGAGACGGGTGTGTCAACATGATTAGGAGGAACTCTTAATTTTGATGAATCAATTCCTTCCACTTCCTTTGGCCAAGGCACATGAGGCCAATTGGTCCCGACAAACAAGCACAGCGGTTGTTTCGAATCACGGGATTTCAACCATTTGATTGCTTCATTGACCGCGACATCATCGTGGTAGCCGAAGTGCTTGGCGAGATCAAATCCGTACTCGGGCGTCTGCGCATAGTGCCCCACTTTCCCGAAGGAAACCACCTCGTAACCGAGGCGTTGAAGGTAGCTTGGGAGCTTCTCAATGTGCCTCGACGGCCTAGAATGATTCGGCTCAGCACCGTTTCGAGCAGGGTACATTCCAGTGAGCAAGGCAGCCCGACTTGGCGCACAAGAAGGCGATGCAACAAAGGCTTGATTGAATGTCATGCCCGCATTGGCAAGACGTAACATGTTTGGGGTTTCAATATCCGGCGATCCATAGACAGAAGAATCTCTCCAGGTATGGTCATCAGAAAGAAACACAACCATGTGAGGATGCTCAGGCCCTACGTTATTCGACCAACATCGGGATAATTCCCCTGACAGACTGATCGCTAGTAAGACGGGTAGCACCCGTTGGTAAATCATCAAACCCACTGACAACCTCTCTTTCCCCCGCTTGAGTATCACAAGCTAGCGATTATTGATCGAACCCTGTCAATCCACCGACACTTCAAATCTAGCGCCTTTTCGGTTTTGGGGCCGTGACACCCAGCATTCACCGGTGGGATAGGTGTGTTGCTCGATAAAAGAATCCTTGAACTCCAGCCCCCACCCCATCGCGGTCGGAGCGACGTAATGACCCCGCGAAACATTAACTGGATGTTCCACCGAATCCTGAAGGAAGTCGATGTACTCGACAAGCTGCGTCTCAGAATGGCCTGACACTGCGATTTGGTCCCACATTCCGTAATGCTGAATCATATTACACAGGGCGATACCACCGCCGTGCGGACAAACAGGCACATCGTATTTTGCTGCCATCAGAATAATCGCCATCACGTCGTTCACACCTGCTACTCGCACGGCATCGATCTGACAGTATTTGATCGCTCCGCTCTTAAGTAGCTGTTTAAAAATCACTGGCGATGCGGCCTGCTCGCCACAGGCAAAATCAAATTCAGCTGACGAAAAGTGCTCTGCCAGTTCGAGATACCCCAGCACATCATCCCGAGCAATCGGCTCTTCAATCCACCTGAGCCCAAACCCCTCGTATTGCGAGAGGTGTTCTTTTGCCTCATTCAAACTCCAGTACTGGTTGGCATCAACCATCAGATTGCACTCATCTCCAATCGCCTCGCGCATGAAACGGATCCGCTGAACGTCATGCCCAAGGTCCCTTCCTACCTTCAGCTTGAAAGAATCAAAGCCCTGAGCCTGTAGCCTCTGGATCGTTTCCAGAATTTGGTCATCTGACAGACCGAGCCATCCCGCAGTGCAATAAGCTTTCGGTCCATTCTGAAGCATTTCCTGCTCACGATGGGAAATCGCGGAGCGACGCGACGATAAGATCTCGATTGCCTCAGTCTTGGTCAGAGCATCACCGATATTGCGATAGTCAATGCAGTCAGCAACAAACTCGGGCTCAAGATCCACAAGTAACTTCCACAGTGGTTTCTCCTGTGATTTTGCCCAAAGATCCCACATCGCATTCAACACCGCACCCGCGGCCATGCGAAACACACCATCATGCAACCAGCGGAGCTGATGATGATCGATCAATCTCCGGTAAAGTTTGATGGGAGCATGAATGAAATCTTCCAATCGGCTTCCGATGACCAATTGGCAAAGATCCTTAACCCCATGGCAAATCCAATCTGTGCCAGCACCCACCGTAAAAACAACAGAAACGCCGGTCAAACCTGAATCTGTCTCGAGATAAAGAACCGCCGATGAATAATCAGGCTCTTTATGAAACGGATCGGAACCCAGTAGCTGATCCGAAGTGGGCACCCTCAGATCAATCACTTTCGCAGAAGTAATGGTAATCGCCTGCCCTGACATGAATAACAACATCCAAACAATACGAGAAAAAGAATCAAACGGCGAAACACCGCTTCTTGAATGCAATTGCCACGCGATCGAGCATCGATTTCTTGCGACTCTCAGCAAGGCCGAATGAACTTAATTGCAACGAAAACCCCAATACCGCTGACCAACCCGATTTTGCTAGCCAATCGAACCGATCAACCCTCACCGGAGTCCGAGAAGTCCGTTTTGCGAAACCCTCAATGTAATCGCAATGCCCGTTGATGACCTCCCAGTCGCTCACAAAAACAAAAAGGCCAGAAAGCGCAAGTGTCTGATTTGACTAATTTCGTTTGAAAACCTGCCAGTTAAAACATCCTGAGTTGCCTTGAAAATCATCACTTACCCAACCCTAATCACGATGCAGCGGCACCGCTACTGCCACAAACTCCACTCCACGATTTTCATCACCGGGGAACATCAATCCCAAGTTAAGGGCCAATCGTTCTGACCGTCTTAGCATCGACACCGATTCCATCGACGATTTTCAGCCACATGCATCATGTGTTGCTGACTCAGACTTCAATCACAAAACGTTGAAATTGATACAGCTGAACGTGAACCAATAGCGGCTACCAGCATAACAAAGAGTTCGAGACAAAATACCATTGCGAGACACCCCTCAACGAGGAAGTTCACGATCTCAATGGCTGTTCTTTCTCGGACGAGGTGTTACACTTCGTTGACGGCTATGATGGCCCCCCAAGCAACGCATATTGAAAAAAGATTGCTGCATGCGAATCGCCTACGAAGGACTGGTTTACCAGATGATGCCGAGGGGCGGTATCGCGAGATACTTTAAAGAGATCATCCATCGGATTCCATCCGAAAGCGAACCATGCGTCTTGCTGCCCGAGTCAATGGACCTGCCCAAACTCCACCCTAACCTGAGCGTGACTCATACAAAGACTACATTCCCCTTTGCTGGAAGAAGCCTCGATAAATTAGCAGGTCGGCACTGGAGGCGTTGGCAATGGCCGAAAATACAAAGCCAACTGGAAAGCTTCAAAGCCGACATCCATCATTGGACTTACCACTGTGGCATTTGCTATCGGCCAATGGTGCAATCAGGCGTTCCAAACGTGGTGACGGTATGTGATTTCATTTACGAGCATCACCCAGAACTTGACGCCCGAGGCAAACACAGGGACTGGCAGCGTCGATCGATTGAAATGGCAGATCTATTACTCTGCATTTCGGAAACGACTTTTCACGAACTCTGCGATCGCTACCCACACAAGGCGCAAATGGCAAGAATGACTCCGCTTGGAAATTCTTTCTCGAGCATCAGTACTGGGGCGCTACCCAAGGTGTTGCACAACCAACCTTTCTTATTGTTTGTTGGTCGTCGTGCAGGCTACAAGAACTTCAAAGTTTTATGGGACGCTTGGCTCAAGGCTCGCCAAAAGAACCCTGATCTTTTACTGGTTGCGGTCGGTCCCGAGGCGACCACTCAGGAGTTCAATGCAATGGGGATCTCATTCCCTGAGAGAGGATTTCATACACTCGGCCAGGTGTCGGATGAGACACTCAAAACCCTGTACCAACACAGCACAGCATTCGTCTTCCCAAGCAAAATGGAGGGATTTGGACTGCCCGTCGTTGAAGCCATG
>CAXQOB010000034.1:0-43319 GCA_964225475.1 Candidatus Nitrosopumilus sp.
TGCTACGCGATCAATGAAAAAGCGATGAGTGTTACCGCCTTCCGCTTTGATTCCAACACAGGGACCCTTGAAGAATTGCAGACAATCTCCACGCTTCCCGAAGGCTATGAGGGCGAGACAGGATCCACCGCCGAATTGATCATACATCCTTCCGGAAAATTCCTATACGGTTCCAACCGCGGTCCAGACAACCTGGTTTGTTATTCAGTAGACCAACAGAGTGGACGACTCACCCTGGCCGGTCACACCTCAACAGGTGGAAAAACAGCGCGTAGCTTTGGCATCGACCTTACCGGCAAATGGATGCTGGTTGGCAATCAGAATTCTGACACGGTCGTGCAGTTCAAAATCCAAGGCAGAACGGGCGCACTGAAGCCAACCGGCACCACCTTTGAACTTGGCTCACCGGTTTGCTTTCAGTTCAAAACAACCGATCTTTACAGCAGATCCATTCGCTAAAACGGCATCAAGCTAAGGGAATCGAGAACCAGATGGCCAAACAAGTGGCAATGATCCTTGAAAGATGAGATTTGATTGCCATATCCTAAACAGCGCTTTGACCTCATTGTTTTGCGAGACAACACGAGGGTTAAATCTCCAGCACCTACTACCTTCCCCGTTACCACAGAGAGCTCTCTGCCGTGCTTACCTCGCCTCGAGTGATCGTTGCCACCGTCGCACCCCTGTTGTTGTGTTATGCAACATTATTTGCGGAGGTTGCTAACTCAGTTGGTCCCAATGTCGTTTTTATTATTGTCGACGATCTAAATGACATGCCATTGCACCCAGCGAGCAAACCCTTTGTGCCGACTCCCAACTTCGATCGGCTCGCTAAACGCGGCATTAGCTTTACCAATGCTCACTGCAATGATCCGATCTGCGCACCGTCTCGTTCAAGCATGCTGACGGGACTCTACCCACAGACGTCAAGTCTCTATTGGTTTGAGGACTGGAGAGAAAATGCAGTTTTAGCGAGTAGCGTAACGCTAACCGAGCATCTTGCAACAAATGGGTACGATGTTTTTGGCGTCGGAAAGATTTACCACGGCAATCAAGATCCAGCAGAGTTCTACAAAGAAAGAGGTGCCGGTGGAAGCATTGGACCATGGCCTTGGGATGGCTCAAAAAAGACCAAACGTGGCTTCCTTCCTCATCCTCAACAACTGTTTTTCTACGCGGATGATGCTGACCCAGACATGGATTACAAATGGGAGCATACCTTTGGCCCGTTGAGCAAGATTCCCAATTATTCAGCTAACCCCACACTCGGCACACCAGGCTACAAAGGCTGGACGCTGTCAGGGAAACCGTTTCGTTATGAGAACGATCAAGACCGAGACCCAATGCCGGATGAATTGAACGCACAATGGTCTCAGTCCATTCTTGACCGAAAGCATGAACGGCCATTCTTTTTGTTTACGGGTTTCAGCCGCACACATACGCCGCTTTACGCCCCAAAGAAATACTTTGACCGCTTCCCACTTGATCAAATCAAAATCCCTGAGAGTGTGGCCCAGAACGACCTTGAAGATTGCGCCCCGAGCCTTGCCAACCGAAGCCTTTACGCGTTCCGACGTTATCAAATGCTTTTCAAACACTCTGAGCAACCCGATCTGTACAAGCAGTGGCTGCAGGCCTACATGGCGTGCGTCTCGTTCATTGATGATCAAGTTGGTGTTGTTCTCGATGCGATCGAACAAAGTGATTACGCTGATAACACCGTTGTCATTCTGACAAGCGACCACGGCTTCCACGTGGGAGGAAAAGAAGCACTCTACAAGCAAACGTTATGGGACAGCGGCACAAGAATCCCATTCATTGTTTCGGGACTACCTGACATGCCCCAAGGCAAAGTGTGTCAGAAACCAATCTCACTGATCGACGTCTACCCCACGATCATTGACATCTGTGGTCTTCCCGAGAACCCGAATAGTAAACGCAATCAATACCCGCTTGATGGCCACAGCATCGTGCCTCTTCTTGATGAACCAGATGGATCATGGACTGGGCCAACCGTCGCAATCACTGCTTTACCGGGAAAAGATCACAGCCAACATAAAGTACACACCGGAACCCTCTATCCACATTTTTCAGTGCGATCAAAAGATTGGAGATATAGCCTGACCTCCGATGGCCAAGAAGAGCTTTATCACTTTCCCAGTGACCCCAATGAATTCAATAACCTCGCGGGATCCCCCGAACACAAAAAGCAAAAAGAGCTGCTCCGAGGACAACTGATCGCACTGCGAGACGGTACCGGCTGGGTAGCGTTTAAGGATCAAATAACAAAAGGGTTTGAATTGACCGCAAGGGTTCAAGGTGATTTCCATGTACGGTTCAACGATAGAACAATCGCCACGGTAAGTGGTAATCAACCCGGAGACAAATGGAAGCATCTTCGAATACGAGCAGCGGGTAATCGGTGTCAAACTTGGCTCAATCACCGCGTTCATAGCGACACGATCTATGAGACGCCTTTTAAGGCAGATCAGGTCCAGATCCAGCCATCATCAAAGCGTTCGAAGATCAAATCAGCAATGATAAAAAACCTCATTCTGAACTAGCGATCCATGGCGATGACCATTTCGGCTAAGGATCAGAAGTGAGACTTTGCGCAGTCAAAAATGAATCACAACAACAAAGGGCTTCCCGTTGTTCGGTGGAATTCAGGACAATTCATCTGTCCACAAAACCTCTTCCTCATCACTTCAAAACACAAAAGCTGGAAAAACACACGTGCTGGCCGCAAAAATCAGAAAACACGGATGCGTCGAAGCGTCCTAGTAGCTACTCTAGCCAGTAGATCTCGTGGATGATGGAGTTGAACGGGTCACGCTATCAAAGCCCCGCACATGGGATCTGAGAGTAGATTCGCGGACCGGATTCACGGCGTCACGATAAGATGAACTCTATGATCGAGTCGATTGCCAGTAGCGTCCGCTTGCTGAACGATCAACATCAGTGAAATACCTTCTGGAATCGGAACCTAAGACGAATTCTCAAACTTATCTGCCTAGGGCATCTCGAATGAAATCGAAGCGTTCAAACGACCGCAAGCTGCGAATGAAACGACGTAGATTAAACATCGAGAACCTTGAATGTCGGCAGCTCCTCGCATCGGGCCAAGACCTTCCATTCGTCTCATGGTGGAACGATTCCTTTGTTGTGCGCCGGGATGAATTAGAACCGGTAGAAATCACCCTCAATGGCTGGAATCACTCGGGGCACGCAACAGAGCCAATTGATAACTGGATTGCGATTCCTGAGAATGGCACGATCGAAATCGTAACGCCCGATCAAGAAGCAACCAAGTTACCCGCCGCGCAACTAACCATCAGGTATCAACCCGCGCAAGGCTTTACCGGCATTGATCGAATTCGATTTCTGAACGAGGCACAGGAATCTACCTCAGGTGAGATGGGCACCGACGCGAGCGTTGCAAGCGATATTGCGATTCATGTGGTGGAACCACTGTTTGCCGCTCCGGACTGGTTTCAGGTTGAGGTAAATGCGGACCCGACCAAACTCGATGTACTTGCCAACGATATTAAAAACGCAGGCTACATTGGCGATTCACCGACGTTAACCCTTCACTCGGCTGAATTCAGCGACGGCATTTCAAACGGTAGCATCGAGATATCCGATGATGGGAATCATCTGATTTTCCAGGCTGACAATCACTTCGAGGGTGTCAGACAGGTTTCTTACAGCGGTGCCGATGCGGATGGGTATCCATTGAACGGTACCGCTCTGATTCGCGTTTCAGACATTGTCAGCGAGCATGCCTGGCCTGAACAATTAGAAACGAAGTCGATCCAACTTGGAGTCGAGCAAAACAAGTACCAATTTGGTAACTCCGAGCAACCAATTCATCTGTGGAGGGCAGAGGATCAACCGATGATCTTGCCATCGCTTCCTGAAACAGATCATTCAGGTACGAACAATCAGATTGCCGGGGTGGAGGAGTCCGATCGAGTGAAGACGGACGGATCTTTCCTCTACGTCCTCTCGACGCCCGATCAAGAGCAATGGTTTGCCTGGGACATTTTCCCAAGGCTCGCATCGCCTGAGGACTCAAACAGTCAGATGAATTCTGGCAACCTACTCACAATCATCGATATTCGGCAAGCGGATCACCCTACCATCGTTTCACGACAGGTTTTCGAGGATTCGGTTCAATCGCTCGATCTCTCCGGGAATCGATTGACGGTGATAACAGAACGTGGCCTACGAACTTCGATCACACTAATCGATGTCTCTGAACCAACACTTCCAAAGACAGTTTCAACAACGGTGATCAACGGAAACTACGTTGAATCACGTCGCGTTGACGACATACTCTATCTGTTCACTGAGGAATTTGGATTCTCTACTCCCTCGCTGCAAACTTCAGTCACCCCAGACGAGGAATTCTTTTTTTACGAAACAGCCGAGCATTACTTTGATCGCCTCTCAGCTGATGACTTTGTGAATTCCATCTTCCCCAATCAAATGATCTATCAAGGTGAAAACGAAGAAGCCACCACAGATCACCAACGCCTCATCGATCCGCATGAAATCTTCAAGGACTACCTTGCGACCCCAAGTCGATCCCACGTGATCTCCATCGATGTCTCCGCGAACAGTGCAGAGGCTGTCGATTGGCAGTGGGGCCAACGCATGGAGCATCGCCTGGTTACTCCAACGTCCATCTACATGACCCGAACGGACTACAACCCCTACGAAATACCAGAGACTCTATTTTCCGACTTTTCATCTGCTCCGGGAATTTCGGAAATCAATACCGAAATCAGCCGCTACCGAATTGATGGCACAGGGATTCTCTCTTCGGTTGGAAGCAGTGTTGTGCCGGGCACGCTGAACAACCAGTTTTCAATGGATGAATACGGAGGCAATCTGCGTATCGCAACGGAAAACTCATGGTGGAATCGCAACGAAGACCCGAACGCCCCAGTGGGCACAAACCTTTATGTGCTAAACGCGTCGCATCCAGAGCTCGAAGTGATCGGTGGAATTGAGGGATTGGCACCGGGCGAGCAGGTTTACGCGGTTCGTTTTGATGGAGAGAGGGGTTATGTTGTCACCTTTCGACAAGTTGACCCACTCTTTGTGATCGACCTCACTGAGCCTACTGCCCCTGAGGTTATGGGGCAACTTAAAATACCTGGCTACTCCCAATACCTGCACGTCCTCAGCGATCACCATTTAATCGGAATTGGACGCGACGCGGATGAAACCACCGGTCAATACGATTCCATGGTGGTTTCCCTCTTTAACGTGATGGACCCGGAAGAACCCTATCTACAAGATCGCTATGAGTTTGAAGGTGGACGCAGCACCTTCTCTCCGTTTGCCGGGGGTAGTCCGCGGGACCTGAGAGATCACCATGCAATCAGTTATTTCCAAACTGAGCAAATATTGGCGATACCGATCTACTCTGAAGCATTCGGTTTCATGGAGCAGTTTGAACCACCTATCTTTGCTGACCCAAATCACTCAGCGATCCGAACACTAAAAGTTGATCCAGACTTGGGTATCACTGAAATCGATTCCATTGAATTTGACAACCGAGTCGACCGAACGGTTCGTATCGAGTCGTTACTGTACTCAATTTCGAATCAGCAGTTAAAGGTTTCACATTTACATCAGACAAACTCTCTATTCACCACTCTGGACTTCGAAACAGATGGCCAAGACGACTACTTTGATGTTGAGAGTGGTGAGGAGATCTTCGCTGATCTCACGGCGAATGACCAAATGGATGGCTCATCGGTCGAATTACTGAAAGCTGAATTAGTCGAGGGTGAGGCAGAAATCACCATCACCGATGATCATCAATTGCACCTGCGTCCAATCAATTCGAAGCTCAATCCATTCCGAATTCGCTACCTCGCCAAGAACCAAGAAGGCACCTTGATTGAGGCGTATGCGACCATTGACCCAGATTTGCAATGGCAAAATCAGATCTCAAAATTTGATGCCAATCAAGATGGAGTAACCTCAGCAAGAGATGCGTTGAACATCATCAACTACATTAGCCGCCATGGATCGGTGGATTGCGAAGTAATCGAATCCGCCCTGGAGACTGCACCTCCGATTGAGGCTCGCCTGCTATTTGATATTTCAGGTGACCGCCGGCTCTCAGCAATCGATGCCCTACAAGTCATCAATCGCTTACAGGAAAACCTATTGGCAGAAGCTGAGAACCTTGATCCTGTGCATGCGATACCAAGCCAAATCTCTGAATCAAAAAGCTTGAGCGATGGAGTAAAAGCGGATCAGACTCTGCCATTCGATGACATCCCAAAAAAGTTGGATCCTGTCACGGCAGATCAGAATTCCAATCGCCGATCACCGCTAAAATCAACTGCATTAGAGCCGTTCATGCTGACAGAAACGGAGGTGGATCGTGTGTTTGAATCCAACGCTCTGCTTGATCTCGAATCGCAAATTCACACGACGCTTTAACCTTCATTCGAAGGCAGGCGCTCGACTTCTAAAATAATGCATTGCCCGCGATGAGCGAGAGAATTGCCGGCGATGAGCCAAAAGTGTGACAACCAAGTGGTGGATAGCTACCTAGCCAGTGCCTTCGGCGTTTTTTCGAACAAGTCGAAAGCGGAACCATCGAGTTGGTCTTCGCAATAACAGCGTGATTCCAATCTGGAAGCAAAAGAATAATCCAGAAAACGAAGCGACAATCAACATGCCGTCGTCATCCAACCACTCCCATTGATTCATAACCAGAATCCAAAAAAATAAATTCAGCAGGACAAGGGCTTGAAGCACAATCTGCTTTCCTGCAAAACGCGGCTTAATGATGGCAATAAGAAAACTTGGAACAAGCGTAAACATAGACACCACCGCAGCAGCACCAACAAGGAAGAGCATAATGACGAAACCAAAGTCTCTACCAAAAAATGCCTGATCATCTGGATCGACATCCACGTAGTAGTAACGATAGACCTGGATGGTTAAGGTCAGTAGTACTGCACTCCAAAACGTAAGCAAAAATAGATCAGCAATTGTGGATACCCCGGCAAGCTGAACCACTTTTTGGGCCTGCAGCTCGGTTTCTGATTCACGCTCGTTCTCGCTAGCGTGAGAGTAGAAAACCATTCCATAGCCCAGTTTCTTCATTAACTTAAAGACGCCACCAAGCAGGCAGATGCAGGCGAGGTAACCTGCCGTCAGGGACGCCCAAAGAGCGATCCCGTCCCCGATAAAATCCTTGGTTCCATTTCGGTACAGACATAAGGACAGAAAGATAAGTAGCAGACACTGGAAACTGACGAACGTCGTATTGAACCGCGCCATCCATCGACCATCCCCGAAAACATTCCAGAGTGCGCTCCCGAAAGACAGTAGATTGAAGAGTAGCAAAAAAGAGAGACTGACGACGGAGAGAATAAACTCATCGAGCCCACTCGTTTCGAGGAGAGAATTAAACGGCTCCCACCAAAAAATACGCTCGAGCAGAATCGCCATCAAACCAATTCCCGCTTGCAACTTCAGAAAGTGCTGACCTGAGTAGGAAAAGGTTTGTTTCATGAAAATACAGCCTCGGGTTGTCAATGCAGAGCCATTCGAAATCTACACCTTCCTCAGCGGGGTGGTACAAATCTCGAGGTCGCACTCGCGGCATGATCCGCAAGGATAGAACACATTGTTGAAAAAAGTGTTCCTCATCGAAAACACCATCAAATTGGTGAATACTCCTTCACGATACCAGAAAGATAACGGCAACGCTCACGCGGAAGAACTCTGCATGAGAGACCGAGGATGGCCTGAACCATTCCTGCAAGTATGCGAAAAACGGCTCCAGATGGCTCGATCAGGAGCAATCGAGAGCCTAAACACCATCGATGAATCGTGTTCGCCGGTTCCGATGGGACCTCTAAAGGGGAGGTTTCATGCGGTGTTTTCGTTATATTCCGACGTTTTAACCGAGCCCGTGAGGCTGGGATTCGTCTTACGGATAGAGTGTAGATACAATAAGGCCGACGAATTCCCTGTTCGAACTGACGCAGTCACGAAACTATCCCGTCCCGATCGGGTTTCAATAGCTATGAAAACACAAACACAAATCATTGCTTGCTTTTTGACTTTCGCCCTAGCAATTCCCGCCGCGGCGCAGCGTCCCGGTGGAGGTGACCGAGGGGGGTTCAGTGGCCGTGGCGGCTCATCCGAGGGCGGCGGTTTTCGCGGAGGCCCTCCGGGGGGTGGTTTCAGCGGCCGAGGTGGATCATCAGACGGCTCCAGCAGCCGAGGCAGCTGGGGTAGCCGCGGCAGCTCAAGTCGTGGTGGATTCGATCCATCCTCTTTCCTTAGCCGCCTGGATACGAACGGCAACGGGGTTCTGGATCCCGACGAGCAACAGGGACCCGCGCAATTCATGATTCAGCGAATGCAATCCAGTGATCCAAGCATCAAAGCAGGGCAACCAATCCCGTTGAAGAAGATCACCGACAGCTTTCAGAAAATGAGAGAACAACGGGAAGGCGGTGGCGACAGTGCTCCGCAAGCCAGCCGATCTTCTGATGATGACATCCTCACAGCGGAATTGCTCGTTCCAGGTTTTGGAATTGAAATGGAACCCATGCCGTTAATGGGCTTCGGAGCAACCGCCGAAATGATGAGTGTTGCGGTCACCGCAGCCGATGAAAAAGAAGCGAATGATATCATTCGAAGGTTCGACCGAAACCGAGATGGTGTCTTGTCCGGTGATGAAATCTCAAGCCGATTCTCCGGTAATCCACTTGATTTTGATCGCAACAAGGACGGCAAGTTGACCATGAGTGAACTCGCGGTCCGGTATGCAAGACGACGAGAGGGAAGGCAAGAAGCAGAGAAGGGTAGTTCCTCTCGACGCGACCAAGGACGTGCAAAGAAAGTGGAAGCTCCGGACGTTTTTAACGGCAGAAAGTCCTATCGTTCGACCTCCGGCCGAGGTCTACCGGAAGGAGTGCCGGGATTCTTCAGCGACAAAGATCAAAACGGTGATCGACAAGTCACCATGGCTGAATTTTCCAGTGATTGGTCTGACGAGGTGGTCCGACAGTTTTTCGCCTCTGATTTGAATCGAGATGGTGTCATCACCGCGGAGGAAGCACTCAAAGCAGTTGAGAACCCAGGCATTGGCTCAGCAATGGCATCCACATCGGCTCCTCGGGAATCTTCGGCGGCGCCGACACAATCATCCCCGGTGTCCAGCGGAGCGGTGGACGAGAAATACATTAAGGTTGGACAACGCATCATTGATCGTTACGACAAGAACGGTGACAAGTCGCTGACGGCATCGGAATGGGAAAAAATGCTAATGAGTCCTGCCGACGCAGATGCAAATCGCGATGGACGTATTACAGTCGAAGAATATGGTCTCTGGATGATGTCCAGAGAGAAAAAGTAGTAAGAGCGTACCTTTTCTTCCCCCCAATGCCCTCGGTCTGTCGATCGATATCGTACATTCCAAGCCTCGCACCGGATCCTCGGTGCGAGGCTTTTCTTTTTGCCGAAATCAAGCGGCGCAGCGGGTCACGCCTTGAGCTAGCTGATGAAGAGTCAAGGGATTGCATCTGAACCGGTCGGTCACCGTCCTACCAGTGTCTTATCAACCGGCTTTGCCTACCGCTGGTAAATTGGCAAATAGTGATAACGCACGCTCATACTCAATAAAGAAAGAGCCGTCGCGTAGGTTGCACCCACGTTGCGTTCTTCGCCTCCCCGCGCAAGCCATGCCCCGTCAGTTCTCTGCATTGGCAGGAGAATTTCAGGAACCAATCCATCGGCTCGCTCAGCGTACTTTCCACCCGCCTGATGCATCCCCTGAGCGTAATAGTAAATCCCGTAAAAGAAAAATCGCTCACTATCCTTTGGTGGGTGCTCAAATAACCAATCCGACGCACCTTTAACCAGTGGCGAGTCGTATTGACCACAGACCTGCATTGCCAGGAGACCAGCAGCAGACATCGTAAACGAGGGGTGATAAGTCCCGGGGGTGTAGCTGAAACCGGTAATGGCCTCGCGTGGCTTGCCATCTCGATCGATTGGAGAGGCATAAGAGTAGCGGAGGTATTTGAGCGCGTCATCAATCGCTTCGCCCGGAACATCCAAGCCATCATTTTTCGCTGATCGCAGGGCCATTAATTGCCAGACGCTTACTGAAAGATCCGAATCACGACTCGTTGGGGTATAACGCCATCCACCCTTTAACTTTTCAGCTTTGGAGACCTTTTGTGCTGCCAGGATAAGCTTAATGGCATCATTAAGAGCTCGGTGTATGCGTTCATTTTGTTCGGGTGTCGCTCCCATACCCAGCACTTCCGTTAGCATCAACGTAATGATCCCGTGGCCGTACATCCTTGAACCATCACGCGAACCGAAGTATCCCTCCATGTCTTGATTTCGCTTATCGAGCACGAACTCAATGGCTCGGTACATCGCCCGACCGGCAGGATTCACCGCAACGGGCTCCGTCCCGATTGATGCCATCGCCATGATGGCAAGCGCTGTCATCGCAACTTCGTGCCCCCGATCCGTGATGGCACCATCTTCACGCTGAATACTGACCAGATAATCAATACCCCTCTGCATCGCGCGATCAACATCATCGGATACATAGAGTGTCGATAGATCGTCCTGTCCATGTGATTTGCGATTTACCAAGGGAGACGCACAAGACGCAATCATTGCGGCAACGCAGGAACGTCGATTGAGATTTGTGACAATCGTCTCGGTGTGAGGTGTTTTCATCTTAGGGATCTCCCAACTTTCAATCCTGCTTTTGGATCGCTTTTTTATCGGCAGCTCGTCGAGCAATGGCACGGAAATAAGCCTCAACCTGTTGACGGTAGATAGGCGAGACGGTCGCTGAACGCCCCTCATTGACCTCATCGGTCTTTCGCTCACGTAGACGGCCCCAATCCGCACCCATTCTCTCTATCTCTGATGCATCCAGAGTACCTCCCTCGGGCATCTGCCCATTGCCAGATTCATTGGATGCAATGCTCGAATCACCTTGCTGTTGATTTGGATCTCCGGGCTGCCCTGCTTGGTTCTGGCTTGGATTCAACTGCTGCTGTCTTTGACGAGCAGCCTGCTGAGCCTGCGAATTAAGGTTATTTGCAATGGTTGGTGATGCATCCGCTGCAGAAGGCGTTCCCTGCGAATCAGAATTCTCGGAGGGTGAACCCTCGGCTTCTGAATTCGCTTGATTGGATTGGTTGCCTGCCGTTTGTTCTGATGGTGCCTGAGAATCGGAGGGCTCACCGGGTTGTGCCTGAGAATCGGCATTGGATTGCGCAGCGAGCTGACGATCTAGTTCGTCGAGCGTCTGAGCCAATTGCTGATCAGCTGTCATCTGCCCCGGCTCCGCCTGGCTGGGGCTTCCCGACTCCTGTCCTTGACTTGACTGCGGATTTGCCTGATCGGACTGAGGATTTGCCTGATCGGACTGAGTATTTGTCTGCGCAAGCGATTGACCCTGCTCCTGCTGCATCCCTTCAAGCATTTCCGATAAACCTTCTGCAGCTTGACCAATCGCCTCCGCTGCTTCGCTGACATCTTGGTTCGCTGTCGCGGAGAGCCCTTCTTCCTGAGACGGATCAGCTGGCTGCTGATCCGTTGCTGGCTGATTGCTTCCCTGCCCGTCGTTAGCCTGCCCGGCGTTGGCCTGCCCATCCGAAGATTGAGTATCGGCCGCTTGCTCAATCGACTCGAGTGCCTGACTGGCTGCGGCAGCCGCTTCTTGGGCAACCGCTTCAGCAGCTTCGCTCAATTGATCAGCGGATGCTTGTTGGCCGAGCCGCTCTTCGTGCCTGGCTGCTCTTTCTAATTGCTCAATAGCCTCATCGATTCGCTCTCCAATCTGATTCTGCTGGCTAGCCACCTGCTCGAGTGTCTGCTGCGGTGTATCCAACTGGTCGGCAAAATTCATTTGCTCAGCAAGCTCTCCAAGCGCCTCTTGAATCTCCGTTAGCTCATTCGCTGCTTTCTCTGTCATGTCGGTCGCCAATTCAGCAGCGGGATTCATCTTCTCGAATGATTCAAGCGGCTGTGCTTTGATTTGATTTTCACGTTCCTGAGTTTCCTTCGATCGCTGAGACGCAAAGTCCTTGGTTTCTCTTGCTGCTTGTTCCGCTTTCTCTGCGCGATCGACACGATCCTGCGCCGCATCGATCTGAGGCTGCAACTGCTCAGCCTTGTTCGAGTCACGATCAAGCTGTTGCTGGGCCTGTCTCATTTGATTTTCTGCATCACGCTTCTGTCTTTGCGCCTCCTGAATTCTCTGATTGGCTTGCTGTTCTGCAGCTGACCATTGCTTCTTTTGCTCTGCTGTGGAACGTAGTTGCTGAGTTCTGGCTTCTCTTGCAAACCGCTCAACTTGAGACTGCGTCCTGCGACGACTTGACTCGTCCTGATGAATATTTTCCTCCTGAGCGGCTGCTGTCTCCTTGTTGAGCTGAGCGACAGCCTCCGATGCCTGATTAATCGCTTCACTCATCGCCTGTGCACTCTCCTGCATCTCCTCCAGGGGTGCCTTGTCGCCACCTAGCTGTTCTGCTTGTTGAATTGCCTCACGAAGTGCTGAGCGGGTCTCCTCAAGCTCTGGTCTCGCTTCTGGAGTGTTTGCCCAACCAATTGCCTGCTCCGTTGCTGACAACAACGCCTCATCCACAGACTTTGCACGTTCAGTGATCGAAGAAAGCTCGGCTGCGGCACGCGTTTTCTGTTCCTGAAAACTGGTGTCAGACCTCTCCATCGTCTTCATGACTTCACGCTCCTGTTCAGCAACTTGCTCCAGGGTACGTTGCGCCGCTTCTGTCGCTCGACGGGCAATCTCGGATAACTCCTCTTGCATGGGCTGATTCTCTTGAAGCTCTTGCTCCAATTCACGCAACCGCTCTTCCGCATTCATTTGTGCTTCTGCAGCAGCTTGTTCCGCTTGCTCAAACCGCTCATCAAGGTCATTGGACTCGGGATTGGATGACGCATTTTCCCTCAATTGCTGTCGTGACTCTGTCAGATCCTCTCCGCTCTCCGCTTTCTCAAAGTGATCTGCGGTTTGCTCCAGTGAATCAGCTAGATCACCCAACGCCTCCGCCGTCTGATCAAGCAGTTCCGAGCGTTCCTGCTCGGTCTCAGCTTGTGTTGCTTGTTCCATTAATGTTTCTGCTTTTTCTGCCGCAGCTTGTATCTCATTGGAGGCAATATCGGCATCCATTGCCAATTCCCGTTCGTCCTGATCGGTCAACGAGGCAGTGTTCGCAAGGTCCATCAGCGATTCGAGTGTCTGCTTGGTGGTTTCCTCAACCTGGCGTTGCTCGGCTGCAAGCTCATTGGCCGTTTGCTGTTCAGAATCTGCGCGTGCTTCCGTCCGCGTTTCAGCTTCCTCTGCCTCTTCTGCTGCCTGCCTGGCTTGATCCGCGAGCGATAGAACGTAGCGTCTCAAGACCTCTCTCGCCTCCACCACATACGGTTCCAAATCTGTATTGGCATTATCGAGCGAGACCTGCATCGCCAACAACGGTGCCTCCGCGGTTAACATTGGATCCCCATTCCAGCGACGCGGCAAAATCCGATCTCGCGCTTCGTTGTAGTCACTGTTGTATCGAGTCTCCTCAATCCTTGACACCAAATCAGCGGGCACACCCGAATTTTGGAGTTGTCGACATGCAACTTCGATTTCGGTCGAAAATCTCTCGAGCCAATTTGGATGCTGCACTTTGTTCGAAGCGGTCTCATCAAGACGTCGCTCAGCCAGTAACAACTCGGTTACTTCCTTCAATGAATTTCGCACACGATGCGCTGACTCGATCGTCTGGTATGCCTTGCTGATGTTCACATAGACCTTCATCGCAGGCTCATCCTGATATGGCTGATAACCCTCTCGGGTAACATTTTCCAAGGCCCGAACCATCAGCCGAGTGTCTGCAGCAAAGGCTAAATCAACATTAGGTCTCGCACGATGCAAACCCTCTCGCTGCTCTAACCACTGAAGCAGATGATCACGTCGCTGTTGATAATCGTGTACGTGGAAAGCCTGATCACGTTGAAACTTGGCGGCGTCCTGCGAGTCATCCTGCTCCGCGGCACGATCGGCAGAAACCTCTACCTCTCGACCCACTTGCTCCAGTCGTATGACAAGATCCCGGGTAGAACCGATTTGATTCCCCAAATCTCGCAGCAAAGCCTGAAGATTGCCTCCGATACGTCCATCGATCATTCTCGCGCCGATAAACAAATCTAGCTCCTCGCTAAATTGGTTCACTAAGGCTCGCAAGCTGTCTTCACTGGGTGGATTCTGTGTCACCGACTCCAATCTCGATAACCAACCATCCACCCATTGATCCCACGCCTGAAGATGCCGAAGAGTATTCTCTGGAATTAAATCAACATGAGAAGTGAACAATTCCTTCGCTTCGATCAGTCGTCCCTGCGAGACGAATAGATGGCGAGGAAAACGCTCGATGGGAAGTGTCGAAATATCGCTCGGAACCAACATAGGCTCAAGGCTCGAACGCAGAGACTTCATATCACTAAGAATGGCAACCGTTAACAATTCCGCCAGATAGTTTCTGCCATACTGATCAACTCGTAACGCTTCATTGGAATACTTCTTCGCTAATCCTATTCGCTCATTGATCAAACCCTTTCGCGTTTCCGACCAGGCCGGGGTTGATTCATCAATCAATTCCAAACTGTCTGCCATCCACCGTTTTTGCTGTTGCATGAGGTCAGCAACAGCAACACCTAACAATTCGACAATACCGGCCTCCGGAAGGTTAATCGATTGCCCAAGATCTTTTTTGATTCGCTCGAGTAGATTCTCTGCCGAGACCGACAATTCCTGTGATTGATCAAAATGACTGTTAATCTGCTCGGCAAATTGCTCATCCTTCGATTGCCCAAGAGCTTCCATCAGTTCATTGAATCCGATGGACCATTCACTAATCTCCGAGATCAAACTAAAAACGTCATGCAGATGATCATGCCGATCAGAGTCAAACCCCTCATCGGCAACGAGGATCTCCAACAACGCGGATTCTCCACGCTGGCTGTTCCGATCGATTGCAACAAATCTCAGTCGTACAAAATCGCCATTTTGCAATTTGGCTGACTCAACCTTCGAATCGAGCCGATGAAGGAGATCCCATGACCACTTCATATCAAGCTCACGGTCTGAATCAACGACCTCAACCGGAATCATTGTGGCGGGTTGGCCATTGATCTCAAACTCTTGAATCACTCGATCGATGGGCAGGTCATCCGATGCGAATCCGTGCAGGTCGATCACATCGATTGGCGAGACAATCATCATCCGATCCATTTCCGGACCCCACCGAACGACAGGGGGATTATCTCGTTGAGGATCAATTGAATACAAAGGACTGTATGGGTTACTCAATCCAGATCGCAAAGAAACTGCATCGATCTGGTAAGTACTTGGAGTTCGCATGGAAATCTGTATTGAGAACTCAAGATTTGAGTCATCAACCGGAAGCAAATCCTGTGAGCCTCCCGCGTCATCGAAGTGAATCACGGCTCGATGGACAGGTTCATCAAAACGCACCGTCAAATTGACGTTGGTCCCAATGATCGCCTTCAGGTCGCCGTGCTCAGCATCTTCTGAACGTGGCGATAGTAGAGAATAATCAGGGAACTGGTATTCCTTGTTGAAATTCACAACTCGTGGTCGAGGCAGAGGTGTCAGGGTCTCCCACAGCGTTACACCATCACCACCCAGAACTCGATAGTGAACAGGAACCGCACCGACCGATAGATTTGCAGCGAATCGACCCTGCATGGCCATGGTGCTTCCGCGCGAGGCCCCATCATCCAGTACACGTGGCGTCATGGGAAGTTCCCCCGAACCGCCCTCTTCATTTCTCCACTGGATCACAATCTCATCAGCTGGCCTTCCGGAAACCTCCACCACAATCGCAATCGCATCTCCCTCAGCAACAAAGCCCGAGGCGGGTGAGGGCTGCAAAACTACCAACTGGGTCATTGATGCGCGTTGAATGGCTGCACCTGGAATCATCGCTCGAGCAACACGTCTCCCGAATTGAACACCCGGAATAAAAGAGATCAGCACGAACAGACAAACAAGTGTCAGTGCTGCAAAGCACCAACGTGAAATTAAACGAAATGGCAACAGGTTAATGACATCAAGCAGCGAAGCTTTTGTCGCTACGATATCCTGCAGCCGATTTCGAAAACTCAAAGAACCATTGACATAAAGCGGATTGGCAAGCTCAACAGCCGACAGTAAGTCTTCACGCATTGCTGAATCACCTGCTTCCACCTGTCTCGCGATTCGCTCCGGATCTTTTTGACCAAGAGGACGAATACCAACCGCGTAAAGGCTGATAGCCGAAAGCGCATAGGCGGCCACGCTAAGACACCAGCGAACGATATCGCTGATGATCCAGAGGTAGTCAACAAGAGTGATACAGGCGACGACCATCAAGAGCGATACAACCGCAGATGCAATTCCTTTGGAGATTACAAGAAATCGTCTTCTGCGCTCAAACCTTCCCAGAACCTCCGCGGTTTTGGGATTGAGATGCAAACCATCGGTAAAATGTTGTGACACGGATGACATGAGCTACACCAATCCTGCGCGTTTTCGTAACCACCACTCCGCTGCAAGCAACAGCAGAATAGCAACAAACCAATAGTATGACTGCCACAATTGAATATCGGATTCAATCACCGTACCGCTGGACAACGGACGAAGTGTTTCGAGCAATTGCTCTGTATCTGTTTCGTGGAAGTACCTTCCACCCGCTGTATCCGTTAGCCCTTCGAGCGTACTGACGTCCAAAGCAACCGTTGACATCTCAACGGCTTCTCGCGTTCCGACCCAAATAGGCGTCGAAGCCTGCAAGGCTTGTGCATCAAACCCACTCGCCTGAATCCGAACTCGGTAAGCGCCAGATTCAAGCGGTAAAGTCTTACCTCGATAGGTACCTCGATCCGGATCATCAACTGAGAGCGGAACCGTAGCAATGACTTGATCATCTTGAATCAGCAGAGCATCAACCGTTGCATCACCAATGGCATCACCACTCGCACCCTGTAGTTTAGCTCGAATCGTTGCGGATTGACCAACTTCATATTCAATTTCGTCGGTCCCCAATGCTGTGTACTGATCACTCACTGCATAGGGTGGCTGCATTGCAGATGCCAGCATCTGATTCCAAAAGCGGGAATGAAAACGATCCGCCACCTTGTATCGCCAACGCCAGGTTTGGTCAGTTGAGAAGTAAAAGACGCGGCCGGAACCATAAAGCCGAGTGACTAACCAAGCTGCAGATTCTGCATTGGTTCCAATAACCTCCGCGAGAACCTCAGCATCTGGCTGAGGCTGAATAGACGGCGCTACGAGAGGCGGAGGCAACTTTTTCCAAAACTCATCCTGCTCTTCGGGATTACCCCAAAGACTGAGAACAGTTTGATCCGCTCCGATTGCAGTGGGCTGCAAACGCTCCACCTCGAGAACCTTTGAAGGTGTTTCATAAGTGATCGGAATCAAGTCAGAAAGCATCGATTCAGAAAGCTGTCGAATCCGTCCGTAGCGTCCATCCAACACAATCAGCCCGCCGCCACGACGAACAAAATCCCTCAGTCGATCCGCATCGGTTTCTTCAAATTGATCAGGTGGTATCTCCCCAAGGATAATGGCATCGTATTTTGCCATCGACGCTTGGTTATCAGGAAACTCACCTGGCTCGTCGCCTCGCGGCAATTCAAATTGATCGGTTCCGGGACCAAATAGGATTGAATCAACCTCCCAAACAGGATCCCGACTGAATAGATTTCTCAAGTAACGAATCTCCCATCGACTTGAGCCGTCCATAATCAGCAATCGCCTTGCCCGTGTTGATGCTGCGACCCTAAAAGCCATGGTGTCGTTATCCGAGTAAGCGTCGCCAGGAACCGCATCAACCGCAGCTCGCAGATCAAGCACCTGAGAATTAATCTCCACTCCCCGAGGCACCGTCAACTGCAACGACTCCAGCACAGACTCAACGTCCAAATTGAAGGGAATGGACTGCTGTCGGTCCGAGATAGAGACACGTTGGGTCCATACCGTCTGATCCCCGGATTCGATCCGCACCGTCACTTCCCGCGGTGGCTCGTTGCCAGTGATGGAGTTCATGCTGGGATTTGCCTGCTGATCTTTTCCTTCGTCCGAATCGCTCGAGGAAAGACCCTTCCCGGTGCCTGTACTCAAAAACCCACTTGTTTTCAGGATAATTTCGCCACTTAATTGTCCGTCGGTCGCAACACTTTCAGGACGAATCACGTCAACGATCCCAGCATCCGCCGGCTCTAATTGCTGACCCATTCCGATGGCGTGGATCTTTACGCCCGTATCGGCTACCTGACTTGCCACATCAATCGGACTCTCACCCACATTACTCCGACCATCGCTCATCAAAACAACCGCCATTGCGGAAACTCCCGAATCGCCCTCATCCTCCGCACCTTCATCGACGCTGGTGACTCCTCGCTGAGCGGTCAAAGCACGTGAGAGGTCCGTTTGCTTGCCCCCCGCTTCGATCTCCAACATCGACGGAAGTTCAGACTCCGCCTCACTGGACCAAACCAAAGTTGGCTTACTGTCCGAAAAAGAGACCACATCCAGCTGATGCGTTTCTTTCAGTGATTCAAGCCAACCGTCGTTCTCGGCATTACCGACTAACAGTTCGATCGCGCGGGTCAAGCGAGCCTGTCCATTTTCGGAAGGATCATCTTTAAGCGACATGCTTTCGGAAGCATCTAATGCAAAGACAACACGACCAAGCGTTCCGATGGTGATGCGTCGATGCAAAACGGGACCGGCCAAAATGAGAATTGCAAGCGCGACTGCTGATGCGCGCAATCCCGGAAGCAAATAGTTGTACGGAGAACGCAAATGCTTGGTTTCACGGAGATACAACCAAGCAACCAACGAGGCCGCAATCAACACAACCGCTATCGCTGCACCCAGAGAGAGGTCGCCTGCAAAACGGAGCGTACCCATTAAACAGCCCCCGCTTTGGAGCCCATGGAACTTACGCTTGCAACGGCTCGTTGCTGCAGAAGCAATTCCCCAATCAACAGAGCGAGCAGCCCAACTAAAAGCCACCGCCATATTTCTCGACCGAATCGCCGCTGTCGATCATCGCTGCTTAACGCGTCAACATTGTCATAGATGTTCGCATTGGACAAACGAGCTGCTGCCTCCAGTCTTTCAGGATCCGCATCGCGAAGCACTGATTCCGAAGCTGCAACTGACGCTAATCGAAGGGTCTCAGTCTGAACCGGCAATGCATCCACAACAGGCGTCTCCGCTCGAAAACGATAGACACCTCGCTTGAAGGTAGCACCAAACAACAATCGGGCAATCGCACCTTCGGATACCTCGATCATTGACTCACCATCTACCGGAACGTCAACGCGGTATTGAACCTTGCGTTCTAAATCAACTTCTTGACCATCCTCCAACGTCGGTTCAAGTGAAGATGCCGACACCGCAATCCCTTCGCCAACCGCAACATTGACCTGCTCTTGATTGCCTGCTAGATCCAGCACCAGCTGTTGCATCATGGGTAAAAAAACGAGACGCAGTGGTAGTGTTGCCCAAGCGGTGTCACAAGGAATGGAAAACTGAACCACTTTCCCAGCCCCGCGTCGCGCGAGCACCGCAACAGGATCACCATTACCTAAACTCCATAGCTTGATCGCTGCGCTACGGACACGATCTTCGGCCGATTCATCAGACAGAGACGTACCATCATCCATCGACGAATCCGCGGTCGCAACGGATAACTCCGAGGGGTCAAGAGGGATCAGTTTTCGGTATGCAAAAATATCAACATCATTGAACGGCTGCTCGTTTCCAGTTCGCAGCGCTTCCCAAGGTGAGTAAACAGCATGATGTGTTCCGGGTGGTTGCTGAAGTCGATTATCTCCTTCCATTTCACCAATGATCCCACCCAAAGCTGCGGGCAACTTCCAAACCCCCTCCTCGCATGCCCACTGCGCGTTGTAACTGACGGGGTCCACCTGATTACCATCAAAAATCACCAGCGTGCCACCAGCGAGCACAAAAGAGGAAAGCGAAGACCGTTCTTGCTCGGTCAATCCCGAGACATTCGCAAGTACAACCAGATCCGGCCTATCCTCCTGCAACTGCTTCAGCAACTGCTGCCGCAAACAAATCTTAGTTTGGACGGCATCAGGCTGATCTTCACCACCAAAAGCATAGGGACTCAGGGCGATTGCTAAATAATCGGTTTCCCCCTCCAAAGGCTCCTGCGCCGGATCACCATCAACAAGCATCACATTGATCTCATCAATGACATCAACAGCAAGCGAACGCTGATTGTCCTCAAGCAGAGCATCCGCATGCTCGACCGACACAGTCAGTAAATGAACACCCACTGAATCAATGCGGTGAGTCAATTTTTTGACTGTGGATGATCGAGCCGCAACCGAAACGACCGAACTACCAATCTCTGCACCGTCCAAGTACCAGGTCAATCGAACATCGCGAATAGGCAAATCACTAGCGTTGCGAATGGTTGCACTGTAACTTCCGCCCCGGCCCGCAACGACCGCTGCAGCATTTGAGGTGATCCGATCCACCGATAGATTGGAAAGCTGATCTGAGGACTTACCAAGATTCAAGAAGCTGATCGTTGGTAGTATCGCTTTATCCTCAAGTGATTTTGCAAGAGCTGACAGGGCACCCATCGAGGCATCATCAATCGTGTCGGTTGCAAAGTCTCCAACCACAACAATTTGTCGCTGCGGGTAAACGGCCTCTTCCGACGCCACCACGGCGGCACGCAAGAGCAAACCTAAATCGGCTGGTCCAGAATCAGCCTTCAAAGATCGAACTTGCTCCACTGCATCCTGAATTCCCGATGCAGAAACAGGCATTGAGACTTGGCTGCTTCGCAGGAGCATTACTTCATCACGACGAGAAAGACTTCCAAGTAAAGTCTGGATCGATCGCTTCGCAATATCGATACGAGTCTCCCCCGAAGCCTCGCGTACCGCCATGCTTTGACTGTCGTCCAACGCGATGACCACTGTCCGAGGCGCATCACCTGGCAGAACCTGAAACCCGGTCAGCACGGGCCTCGCTAAACAGTAGGCGAGCAAGATCGGTATCAAGCAACGCAATAGCAGCAACAGAAGGTGCAACAACTGAAGTCGACGACGATTCACACGAACCACCGTCTCCAAGAGGTGCATTGCCCCCCAATCCATCACCCGAAATCGATTTCGAAACAACAAATGGATCGCTAAGGGAACCGTGAATGCCAAAGCACCAAACGCTAGAATTCCATTTAAGAGCGTCAACGCCCACGCCTCCGCACTGAAAGGTACTCATGAAGTGCGTCAGCGAAAGGACGGTCGGTACTTAACTGAACCAAGTCCACACGGGCTCTCTGGCAAACCTGTTTTAACTGCTCGGTATGTTCAGCGTAACGCTGGAGATAAGCATCACGCATCGCCCTCGCATCGATCATCTGTTCATTCGTGGCATTCTCAAGATCTCGAAACTGTATCCTGCCAGAAAAGGGAAAATCGATCTCATCAGGATCAAGAATTTGAAAAAATAAAATCTCGTGCCTCGCAGATCGAAACAACGCAAGAGCGCGAGAGAGTGTTTCTATATCTCCCATTGCGTCCGAGAGAATGATCAAGAGTCCTCGCCTCGAAAGCTTTGGGCCGATCTTCTCAAACACTCCACCCAAGTCTGTTTCCCTTTGGGAACCATCCTCAGCAAGTGCACTCAGAATTGACCTTAAATGGGAAGGTCTGCTTCGCTGGGGCAACCAATCACGCGGTTGATCATCAAAGGTCACCAAACCAACACCATCCTGCTGACCTAGCATTAAATAGGATAAAGATGCAGCTAGTTGCTGTGCGTATTGATATTTACTGCGACCCTCGCTGCGTTCACCGCGGTACTGCATCGAACCGCTACGATCCACCAGTAGCGTACACCGTAGGTTTGTCTCTTCTTCATACTCGCGAATGTAGAGTCGGTCACTTTTACCGAAAGCCTTCCAATCGATGTTACGAAGCTCGTCTCCGCGCACATAAGTCCGGTGCTCTTTAAACTCAACACTGAAACCTTTGTGCGGCGATCGATGGCGACCAGAACAAAAACCTTCAACAACCTGCCTGGCCAACAATTGCAATTTGCTGACCCTCGCTAAATCCTTCGGCTTTACAAGGTCGAGTATTCGCATCAATCAGACAAACCAGAATGTAAAAGCGGAGGATTCATTTGCAAAAGATCTTCGCCAGGACAGTCACTCTTAAACGACTTACTGCCGCTCAACTGGTTGCCAATCCTCGTCATGGATGGACGAGGGAATGCCCCTTAATCACCCGTCAAATCCAGCGGCTGACCCTGACGGGTCAATTGTAACTTGATCCGCGTCTCTTCGCCCCTTGGATTGGCACCAGCAGCCCGCATGAAACAAAAAAAATAAAGCTTTGGGTCGGAAAAACCACCGACACCTCATGATTCAGATAGATTCTGAATCGCAAACTCGCGGCCCCATGGGTGCCAGAAACCACCGACTTCAACGCTCAGGCGTTACCTGAACGCTTTATTCAAATCGGAGGGCGTCGATTGGATCCATTCGACTCGCTTTTCTTGCGGGATAGAAACCGAAAAAGATGCCAACTAATCCGGAGAACAAGATCGCGGTGACCGCGGCAGGAAAAGACACAACCACCGGCCAATCCGTTCCCGGTGACCACTGATTGATTAGCTGGATGACTGCAATGGAGCCACCAACCCCAAGCACTAAGCCAATCGCTCCACCCAATACAGAGAGCACGACCGCCTCAATTAAGAACTGCCTTAAGATATCACCCCCACGTGCGCCCACCGCCATTCGAATGCCAATCTCGCGGGTGCGTTCCGTTACTGACACCAACATGATATTCATGATGCCCACACCACCCACCGCCAAACTAATCGCAGCAATCGAGGCGAGCATGGCAGTCATCGAACCAGTAATCACTCCTAATACACTTGCAATCTCGGTCGTACTTTGAACTTCAAAGTCAGCGGGGCGACCGGGATAAATATCATGTCGCTCACGCAGCAGTTGACGAATCTCACTCGAAGCATCATTTGTCATCTCCGACGATCGCGCAGATGCCATGATCGCATGAACATTTTTGAACTGGTTGCCGTGAATGCGTTTCTGCACGGTCGTATAGGGAACAAGCACTAGATCATCTTGATCCTCGCCAACCATATTGGCTCCCTTGGCCTCCAAAACGCCGATCACGCGAAACGGAATGTTACCAACGCGAATCGTCTCGCCGATCGGATTGACCGTCTGAAAAAGCTTTGCAACGACCGTCTGCCCGATCACACAGACCTTTTCTGCCGACCTTACCTCTCGCTCGCCGAAAAAACCTCCAAGGCGAATCCCCCAACTACGGACCATTAGGTAGTCAATCCCTACACCGTACGACTCCTTGGGCTGCCAGTTGACGCCCCCGTAAACCAATTGATTAGCAAAACCGACAAGTCCACTTGCCGCTGCGATCGAGGGGCATTCATTGCGGATCGCATCCGCGTCGCCTGGAGTAAGAGAGACGGAACGTGAATCTTGAACCCCTCCTCGCTGCATCATTTTTGGGACAATGATAATTACATTCGTCCCAAGACCCTCCAGTTCTCCTCTGACAAGACTCGTTGCACTCTGCCCAATTGACACCATGGCAGTGACAGCGGCTATCCCGATCACCACCCCCAGAATCGTAAGCGTGGCACGCAAGCGATTCTTTCGTAGCGATCTCAAGGCAATCTGAACGGTATTCCAAAAACCCATTGGCTCACCCTGATCGGGTTATCAACAAAGGACACAACAAAACCAGCACGCTTTCTACCCACTGAAGCGAGTAACATGGAGAGTATCATTCAGAAAACCCTGGTTATCAGTTGAATTCACTCACCCTGCAAACTTCGACTTTTCATCGCCGAAACCGACTTCGGATCTGGGCCCTCCGATTACTTCTTTTTAGCGATTACTTCTTTTTAGCGATTACCAATTCATCATCCAGAGACAGGTCACCGCTCACCAATTCGCTCCATTGACTGTCGCGAATCCCAACCGTTACGGGAATTGCTCGAAGCTTTGGTGACTCCCAAACCCACACGTAACGACTGGAACGTTTTGCCGCGAGGCTCGTCTTCTCCTCCGCGGATTCCTCAGCTGGTGTCGCGAGACCGTCATCATTCGCCACGCCCAAAACCAAATGTTTGTCTTCCGGTCGAACATGTTCAACCTCAGGAAAAAAACGCAACGCAGCATTCGGCACGCGAAGGCATTTTTCACGCATTCCGGTTTGAAAAGATAAGCTCGCTGTCATCCCCGGCATTAGCTTCTGCTCTTTGTTCTCTGCTGATACCACCACCGGGTATGTCACGACATTCTGCATGACGACCGGACTAAGACGAATCTGGACTACCTTTCCAGTAAAAAGATGATCCGGATAGGCATCGACCGTGAATTGAACTGGCTGCTCTAGTTTGGCTGCATTGCGAATCAATCCAATGTCAGCCTCATCAACAGATGCGAAAAGATGCATTTCGTCTCGAAGGTCTGGTGCCACAACGAACAATTCCGGCGTTTGGAATTGCGCTGCCAAGGTCTGCCCAGGCTCTATCTTCCGATCAATCACGACACCATCAACCGGCGAAACGATCTTGGTAAAGGCAAGGTTCGCTTCTGAGTTAGAAAGACCCGCCTCGGCTTGCTTAACCCCCGCCGAAGCAATCTTTGCCTGAGCTTCCAATGACTCGACCTTGAATCGAAACTTATCAATTTCAACTTGCGAGACGAAACCTTCACCTCGATCCTTGAGACGGTTCGCACGATCTAAATCAAGCTTCGCCAGCTCGAGATCCGATTCAACTCGGTTGACTTCCGCTTCCCGAATCCCCAGCAATGCCCGGTCTTCGGCGACCGCAGCCTCAAACAGGCGGGAATCAATTTCCGCCATCAACTGACCTTTGGTAACCGTGTCATTAAAGTCAACGTGCAGTTTCTCGATTGGACCTGACACAAAGGTGCCAACCGAAACCGAGAGCACCGGCTTGACCTCGCCGGTTGAATTAACGACCGCTGTAATTGATCCCTCGGTCACCTTCGATGTTCTAAAAACCGGTATCTGGCGCTGCTCCCAAGCCTGCTTGCCCATCATTCCTCCGTAGCCGATCGCGGCCACAAAAGCGGATAGCAGAAGAATTTTCAGCACAAATCGCATGAATCAATCAGACACAAAAAGCAATGAGAACGGGTCACTCGGTAGCACAAAACAGGCGACCGATAGTCTAAAGCATCTATTCTTTGGCTAACCAGAAACTGGTCACTAAATTTGCGTATTTCACGAAGAATGCAAAGCGAATCATCACTACTGATACTATTCGCCCCCCCAGATGCAGCAACTACTATGCTTTTTTGCGATATGCGTTGGGATTATCTGCCTTGCCTGTGATCTCGTACAGAAAGCGACTCGGAGTGGTTGGCTGCTGTTTCCCCCATTTACGGCGTGTCAACGCAAGCGACATCGTCAAAATTTCTTGTGCTCGAGTAATGCCGACGTAGCAAAGCCGCCTTTCCTCCGCGATGTCTTCCTCTTCTCCACTTTTTACACTTCGACTGTGCGGAAGAATTCCATCCTCCATCCCCACCATAAACACGTATGGAAACTCCAAACCCTTTGCTGCATGCATTGTCAGTAACCACACAGCATTTTGCTCTGCCAGCCGATCCTTCTCATTGCCCATGTCTCTCTCAGCCAAGGTAATCTCGGAGAGGAAACCGGTAAAATCAGGATGCGATGCACCATCTTGATAGGCGCCGATTGCATTGACCAACTCTTCAATCGAACTCATTCTTGCTTCACGTTCTTCGGTTTTCTCATAGTTGCGCAAGATCTCATCCGAGTAAGCTGTTCGCTCCAACAAGGTCCTCATTGCATCGGTAAGAGACTCATTTTCTGCTCGTCGAGCTGTGTCCTGCAGGATCTCTGTGAGTTGGTTGATTCCTCGACGCGCTGCATTAGGCAGGTCGGTTAAAGCAGAGGGATCCTGCATCACCTCCCATACCGGCACTCCACGCTCCACCGCACGCCCCACCAATATTTTTACGGTGTTGCTACCAAGACCTCTCGGCGGCGTATTGATGACTCGCAGTAAAGACACCTCATCCGCAGGCTGCTCAATCCATTTCAAATAGGCAACAAGGTCCCTGATCTCTTTTCGATCAAAGAAGGATTGACTACCCAACATGACGTAGGGAACTTTTGCCTTTCGGAGTTCGGTCTCAAACAGGCGAGGCTGCTCATTGGTTCGAAATAGAATCGCAATATCTCGAGGTTGAACATGCTCGTTATCAATCAACTGACTGACTTGTGCCACAACCGTCTTCGACTCCGCAACCTCATCCTTGTATTGCTCAATCCGAGGACGCTTGCCCTTGGGGCGATTCGCAATCAAAGACTTATCATGTCTCACCGTGTTGTACGCAATCAACCGGTTAGCCATCTCCAAAATCGCAGCAGTGCTTCGATAGTTGTCCTGCAGGTAGACCACCTTCGCATCTGGCCAATCTTTCTGGAAACTTAGAATGTGCGTAACATCCGCGCCCCTCCACGCATAAATTGACTGATCATCATCACCGACAACGCAAAGATTGCGATGCTTCTCAGTCAGGTGACGGGTGATGCGATACTGGCTTCCGTTGGTATCCTGATATTCATCCACCAGAACGTGATCATATTTTGACGCTTCAATCTCCCTGACCTCCGGGTGATGCTCAAAAAGCTGCTCTGTTTGAAGCAATAGATCATCAAAGTCCATGGCTCCTTTTAGTTTGAGTGCTTCCTGATAACGCCGGTACGCTGCCGCAGCAAAATGCTCTCGATCAGTGCCCGCCATGTAAACCGCACGATCCGGCAAAATTGATTCGTTCTTCCAACCACTTATGATTGCGAGCATATCGCTGGGTCGCAGCGCAGTTCCCGGAAGCTTTAATTCTCGCAGCACCGTCCGAGCAAGTGATTCTTGATCGCTACGATCATAGATTGAAAACTTTTTTGGGTAGCCTAAGGCTTTGGCATGCTGCCGCAGAATCCTGACACACTGCGAGTGAAAAGTACTGATCGTTGGCTTCGGTGAATCATCCGATGCACGAGAGTTTTTTGGAACACGCCCCTTAGGCCCCTTCTTCTTCGCCTGGATCAACTCACCCACTCGCTCCTGCATTTCACCGGCCGCTTTATTGGTGAATGTGACGGCAAGTATTCGATCCGGTCTGACTCCATTGCGAATCAAGTTTGCAATTCGAAAGGTGACAACTCTTGTCTTTCCGGTTCCCGCGCCCGCTAGAACCAATAGAGGTCCGCTCAGCGTCGCAACCGCCTCCGCCTGTGGCCCGTTAAGTCCGTGAGTAGCACTCAAATCCGTTTTTCTCAGCGATGATGCATTGACGAAACCGAGTATCCTAACAAGCGACCCGTTACTTGCCAGACCTGAACAGGGCATCGATCGATTATTCGAATCGATGAGCCATAAAGCGATCGCGTAGACAAGCGACCACTGATGGATCCCGCCGGCGCCGCAACTCGAGCACGAAACCACACCCTACCCGAAAACGGAATGGGGGGAACGAACATCGGGGTTCCGCAGCGAAAGCCACGCCACAGCAAAATCCATATCACAGCAGGCGAGGATTGACTCAACCCAATCGCCCACCGCTTTCAATGTCGCCCATCGATGGATCACCCCACAAAAAATAGCACAGTCGTTCGGAGCGAGCAGGCCCAAGCAATCTCTTGATCTATCAACCTTAGCTAACGAAGATCATCACGATCAACGAGTGGATTGGCCGACCCTACACCGATGAGAACCAACAACCCTTGCTGTGGTTGGTTTCGAGGTACAGCAGTCTGGTCAAAGGGAACGCCATAGCACGCATAATTACCAGAGGCTGAATCCATCACGTACAACACCGTGGGTGCCGCGGGGCGATTACTCGCACGCGGGAAGTTAGCTTGGCCTGTGACCATGATGTATTGGCCTCCCTTCGCTCCGGTCCCAAGGGTTTCAGCAACATTCGTCGTGAATCTTCCCAGAAATTGACCGCTTCGCGGATAGATGACCGAACATTGAAGGAGTCCAGAATTATGATCCAGTACAAATAAACCTTCCGATTCGTCACTGACAGTTCCTGTTGCCATTGAAAACTTCTCGCTCGTCACCGCTGCAGTCGCATTGATGAGCGGAAGTGAATCGATGCCTGGGACTTCATACTGGGGTGTCGCTGAATTCTGACCCGCCAAGTAACTCATCACTGCGACCGTGATGACCGCTGAGAGGGAAAGAACAGGCCCCGTTCTCTTGGCGAGATCCCAAGTCCGCGAAACTCCACAACAACGAACTTGTTCCTTGTCGGCCTCAAGAGCTGGTAAATCTGAAGATCGGGTCATCACGGTTGGACTCCTCGAGGGTAGCTGATTGCCTTGTCGTGTGACAAAGAGAATAGTTAGAACGCTTTACCGGCAAATTGGGGGCCTTTGGGATCGCAAGTGACTCAATTGTTCGCCCCTTCCGCAATCGACATGACCAAACATTCGCAACTTCGGTAGTCCAATCCACTCATTGACGAGCTTGGACCCTCGGGAACCAATTATTTGCCGCTGTCCTCGTATTCTAGCGTTTATACTCACTGAAAAGCGATGCGACTTCCTCAACAGATGCGTTAAGCTAGGCAAAATACAGGAAAGCAATACGAATTTGAACCTGCAGTATCCTCGAGAATCTGTGGATCCAAGGTGTTTTACCGAACAATCTTTGTCACCAGGTAGCCCACCAAAACACCTACAGGTAATTGAAAGCGTCACTAATCACCCTTAGGATTTCCTCGGTCGTGTAGAGACCGACTCCTTCTTTTTGAATTCACGTTTGAGGTAAAGCGAACATCATGGGTATCAACGCACCACTTGATCGAAAACTAAGAATGGCTCTCGTTGGCGGTGGCGCAGGTTCCTTCATTGGACGCGTCCACTCAATTGCAGCCTGCCTGGATAATCGAGCGGTCCTCACAGCCGGTGCTCTCTCCAGCAATCCTGAGCGGGCGAAAGCGTCTGCTCCAGATTATGATATCGCCGAATCGAGAGCATACGGTAGTTTTCAAGAGATGCTCGAAAGCGAATCCAACCTGCCTGCCGAGGAGCGGATTGATTTTGTCAGCGTGGCGACTCCAAACCATATGCATTACGACGTCGCAAAAGCGGCTGTAGATGCAGGCTTCAACGTCGTCTGCGACAAACCAATGACCTTTGACCTGGATCAAGCGGAATCTCTCTTGGAAACCGTGGAGGGCAGTGATGTCGTTTTTGCGGTCACCCACAACTACACCGGGTACCCTCTGGTTCGCCAAGCACGCGAAATGATTCTCGGTGGAGAACTTGGTGAAATCAATGCGATTCGATCTCAGTACATTCAAGGTTGGTTGAGAACCGCCCTTGAGAATGACGAACAAAAACAAGCGGCTTGGAGAACAGATCCAGCCAAGAGCGGAGCCGCTGGCGCTTTTGGTGACATCGCAACTCATGCCTATAACTTGGGACGCTATATGACCGGAGTGCTACCCGGTGAAGTGAGCTGTAGCCTGAAAACATTTGTGGAAGGTCGTCGATTGGATGATTACGGTACGGCTGTCATCCGCTACGAGAATGGAGCACTAGGCACCGTGACTGCATCACAGATCAGCCACGGTCGTGAAAACGATGTGGAGATTGAAATTGATGGAACCAAAGGATCTTTGAAATGGAGGCAAGAAAATCCAAATGAATTGATCTATCGTCAAAATGGCAAGGCACATCAGATTTACACGCGTGATCCAAATGCACCGTTCATGAACGGTCTTGGTGCCGGCGCTTGCCGACTGCCGTCAGGTCACCCAGAGGCTTTTTTCGAAGCGTTTGCAAACGTTTACTCATCAGCGTTTGACGATATGGCTAAAAGAGCATCCGGAGAAAACTTCGAGCGTCGCGATACCGTCTATCCAAATATTTATGACGGTGTTGAAGGAATGTATTTCATTCAGCAATGCGTCAGCAGTAGTGAAGAAGGCGCAGCATGGTTACCGCTGAAACATGCAGCGGCTCGCGCATAAAACAGCCTTTCTCCCGCGGCTGAAAAACCGAGATCAGATTTAAAAGACGGTCGCACTCTTTCGTGAGACCGCCTTTTTCCGACCGTCGCGCGCCGCATTGGCAAGTGATTTCCTGAAAGACGCCCGTTAACCATCTGCCAGCCCTTCATCGAATGAACGCCGTTTGGATCTCGATTATAAGAAATCTAAATAACTGACGACCCGTTCATGCAAGTATCGCAAGCGATCGTCGGTGTGAGTCGCTATGATAGGCCTGAATTCTGAGTCCAGAAATCGAACCCACCGGATCGGTTCGTACACCAACATCCATCGACAGCCAAATGTTTAATTGGAGTGATTACGAATGAAACCCTTTACCCACCTCCTGCTTCTTGTGCTCGCTGTCTTGGCTTCTCCGCTCCACGGACAATCTGACTGGGAAAAGAAAAAAGAAAAATCGTTTCCGCCTGTGCCGGAACCCATCAAAACACAAATCACTGAAGCTATCCCCGCAAAAGCTTCAGCGACCCCAAAAACAGAGCGGCGCATTCTGCTGTTTTGGCGCTGCGAGGGATTCATCCACAACTCAATTCCTCACGGCAACTACGCGGTGCAAGCGATGTCAGATAAAACGGGCGCATTCAAGGTCGACCTCGCCGACTCCTACGACGTTTTCAATTCTGATAATCTCAAGAAATATGATGCTATCCTGCTCAACAATACTACTCACATGAAATTTCCGGAGGCTTCGCAACTCAACGCATTTCTAGACTTTGTAGCGGATGGAAATGGGCTGATTGGATTTCACGCTGCCAGTGATAATTTCGGGAGGCACCCAGAGGCTAGAGCATTGGTAGGTGGTCAATTCAATGGTCACCCTTGGGGTGCAGGAGGTACTTGGGCATTCAAACTTGATGATTCCAAGCATCGCTTGAATCAAATGTTTGGTGGAAAGGGATTCTGGCACATGGACGAAATCTATCAATACAATCCAGAAAGCTACGTCGGCACGGAAACACTACGCGTGCTTATCAGCTTGGACATGAATCAGGATGCTGTCTCAAAGAGAATCAACGACGGCCCTCGAGAGGTTCCTGTGTCTTGGATTCGTAAAGCGGACGACGGTCGCGTTTTCTATACCAACTTTGGACATCGACAAGAAACATTTCGTAATCCGACCATTCTCCAACACATGCTTGATGGGATTCAGTATGCATTGGGGGATTTAGAGGCAGACGCAACCCCAACCGCTAACCTGGATAACGTTAGTGTTGCTTTGGCTCCCGAGAAACCATAGCTCTGTTTTGGGTCACTATCTCGCCAGCAAAATGCTTGATAGCGACTCAGTTAAAAACACCTGCCGAATGGCCGTCAGAGAGTCAGATGGGGCAGGATGCGAGAGTCGATCTGAGCCTACGAATTATGCATCGAGCTAGATCCCGAAAAAATCTGCGATGCTTCGAAGCCCCAGCGACAGAGGAATTGCACGGCCAATCTCCGAACACGCTATAACATGAAATCGGATCTTCGTTTTCCACAACACTATTTCATCATTCCCTTACCATCTCACTGTTAATCCAAATGAGCAAACTCAACCGCCGACAGTTTTCGTCAATCGCAGCAACCTCATTGTTTGCAGCCTCATCAACTCAGGTCACAAGAGCACAGAGTGCAAACGAGCAACTCGGTGTTTGCATCGCTGGCCTCAATGGGCGAGGCGGCGAGCACATTCGCGGCTTTGACAAAGACCCGCGTACTGTCATCAGAGCAATCGTCGACATCGATGAAGAAGTGGGAGCAAGGCGTGCCGATCAGATTGGAAAGCTACAAGGGAAGCGACCTGAGCTCTTTACGGATGTTCGGAAAGCATTAGACGCGGATGGCGTGGATATCCTATCGGTTGCCACGCCAAATCACTGGCATGCTTTGATGGGAGTTTGGGCAATGCAGGCCGGGAAAGACGTCTACGTTGAAAAACCAATCAGCCACAATATCCATGAAGGCCGTGCCCTAGTGGAAGCGGCAGCAAGATACGGACGCATGTTTCAGACAGGGACTCAATGCCGAAGCAGTCGAGCGGTTCAAGATGCAATGAAGTACATCGCTGATGGAAACATCGGTGAGTGTAACTTTGCTAGAGGACTTTGCTACAAACGCCGCAAATCAATAGGTGCACTGGGCGACTACGATATTCCCGGAAATGTGGATTTCGATCTCTGGAGCGGACCAGCAAGCCTAACTGAGCCGAAACTCACGCGGCAGCGTTTTCATTATGACTGGCACTGGCAACGCCACTATGGCAATGGGGATCTCGGAAACCAGGGCCCGCACCAAACCGACGTTGCCCGTTGGGGTCTAGGTGTTAACCGACATCCCAACTCCATCATTAGCTATGGAGGTAGATTGGGTTATCAAGCCGAACGAAACGATGACTCTTACGTTGATGCAGGAGACACAGCAAACACCGAAGTCTCAATTTATGACTACGGAGATAAGTGCATTGTGTTTGAAACTCGCGGGCTCGATATTTCCACATCGAGTGGAAAAGAGGTCGAAGCAATGTTCGGTAGCGGTGGCGGAAATAAGATCGGAGTTATTTTCTACGGAAGCGAAGGGTACGTTGCTCAAGTTCGATATGACTACTGCAAAGCCTTTGACAAAGATTTCAACACCATCAAAGAATTTAAAAGTGGTAACGTTGGCGATGCTCACTTTGCGAACTTCATTGATGCCTGCATCACTCGAGATTACGGCTCACTCAATGCAGATGCGATGACAGGGCACCTGTCAGCAGGCGTAAGTCACTTGGGTAACATCTCCTACTACCTTGGTGAAAAGAATCGAGCATCCACTGATGAAATCAAATCGGTGATTTCTAAAGTGAAGAGCCTCGATGATAACGTCGTCACTTTGGAGCGGACCATAGAACATTTGGAAGCGAACAATGTTGACCTTGCCAAGACACCATTGTCACTCGGACCCATGCTCGAATTTGATGACAAGACGGAACGCTTCACAAACCATGACGGAGCGAACGAGCTACTCAGCCGCGATTACCGTGACGGCTTTGTTGTCCCCGCCGGTGACAAGGTTTAACTTTCAGACGAATTGACACTCAAGATTTTTGCGAGAGATCCTGCTTCTAGCAGGATCTCTTTTTTTGTGTGCGGAGCAGAAAAGGGTACCCGGGCAGAGAAGGGTACCCGAGCAGACGAGTTCGGGAACTTAACGATTACGACCAAGGCATCTGCGTGCGAAAAAACAACTTCAACACCGTGGTCAAAAGGCAAGTGCTTTACCGAACGGCAAGCGGAGGCACGGGTTCAAGTCGCAAGTGGAAGTGGTCGTTGCTCAAGTTGCTCAAACAAACTCTGAAGCGACTCAGCGCCGTCGCGGTTTGCACCGTGATCTACCACAACCCAAGGCCGCGCTGTTCGAATCACGCCTTTCTCCAAAAAATCACCAAAGAGCCTTAATTTTAAATGATTTCCTGCAGCGAGATTCGTAGTGGTGGGTGCATCATGGCGATCCAAAAGAACGGCGACTCCGCCAGCCTCTGTCTCGATTGAATTAATGGGAGCAACCCCCGATGCCTCTCCCAGTAAATCAGCCCTCCAATTTGCTTCGGTGCTCTCGGCATGAACCTGAGTAAGATCTTGGCCCTCTGCGATCAGATCAAGCATTGGGTGTGAATCTAGTAAATCGGTTTGTATTGAAACGACCAACTCGAAGATCACTCGATTCGCGTTGGTAAACATTGGCTCTACTGAGAGGCGAATCGCATAAGATCCTGTTAACTGCGGGTAATTCACGCAGAGTCGGTTCTGCCTGACATACTGCTCGGCAGCGGCCGGCAGAATCTGGTCCTCAACCGCCGAAAGCCTGAGGGTTGGGGCACCATCAGAGGGATCCAAAGTATCATTGGAATGCGAAAATGCGTGCATTTGAATGCTGTTATCGCCACCGCGCAAATCAAAACGACAGCTGACATCTTCCGCTACCCAACTCGCGACGCCCAGTCCATTAATCTTCCACATCACTACTAACTCAGAAAAATAAAGAATCAAAAAGAACGAACATCTCAATCAGGGAGCAAGCTTGTCTCCTACCAAAAGGAGACATGAATCCGACAAAGCCAAGTGCAAGGCACGAAACCGCGAACTGCATTCACACTGTTTCGCCGTTCCTCCAATCAAGGAAGTTGACACCACGCCTCTGTTTCGTACAGAAACACACCATAACATCTGACAAGAATACAAACACGACGACAAACTGGTTCGACAGAAGAGAAGTCATAAAAAAAGGTGTCGCAACGCGAATCAAATCACATTGCAACACCATTGAGAATGGTCAGCTATTCAACAAAAACAAGCTGTAATCACTCAGAGTATTCTGCAGTGAAGAATTCCTTACTTCCCTCAACGTCGGGGTTGATACTGCGAGATCCCTCTTGCCAGTTTGCGGGACAAACTTCACCGTTTTGCTCAAAATGCTGAAGAGCTTTTACCATCCGCAAAGCTTCATCAACACTACGGCCGAGAGGTAAATCGTTGACGACTTGGTGTCGCACAACACCCTCTTTGTCAATTAAGAACAGACCTCTGAGGGCGATTCCACCGTCCAGAAGAACATCGTAATCGCGTGAAATTTGCTTATTCAAGTCAGCAACCAGCGGGTAGTCCGTTGCACCGATTCCACCTTGATTACGAGGTGTCTGAGTCCAAGCCAAATGGGTGAAGTGGCTATCGATTGACACACCCAGAATCTCAACACCGAGCTCAGCGAACTCCTTCGCTCGGTCACTGAAGGCAATGATTTCTGTTGGACAGACAAAGGTGAAATCAAGTGGCCAGAAGAACAGCAGAACGTATTTACCCTCATAATCACTCAAGGAGACTGTCTTGAATTGACCATCTGGCATGACAGCTTGGGCCGAAAAATCAGGGGCCTTCTGGGTCACCAATACACTCATGGGATACTCTTACTTTCTTTTTTAAAGGTAACAATGCAGCTGAGTATGGCGAGCAACACTCAACGCCATACCGTAGAAGATAAACTCAGGCTTCGTTTTCAGGAAGCGATCACTATTAATGGATTGTTGATTTTCTACAAGCGGGGGAAACGGAAAGCGGCCAGAAACCCCGCAAACAAATGGGTTTTAGATGAATTGGACGGGAAAGCCCACATCCATCGTCCTCAATTCTAAGGAGTAAATTGATCGTGTCGGGACGGCAAAACGATCAAATGAACCAGCCGCTTGTCCCTTGCACCTCCAGTCATCCAATTCACTCAATCCGAGCAGCCGGATCCAGCTTCTTGTCCTCCCAATAAAATCCGTCCGCGCGTTTCTCTAAAGTACGTTTTGCGCTGCCCTTTGCCAGCGGTTTCTCATTCAACGGCAACCAACTTGAGAGACGTTTAACTGCAGCTAAACCTTCTTTCCCGATTGATTCCTGATGCAAAAGATTGGTCTGCTCCAAAGGATCGCTGCGACGGTCGTATAGTTCCTCACTCCCATCGGCGTAACGAATGTACCGCCAGCGGTCATCACAAACCGAATGATTACCCGCGTTGTGACTACAGATCGCCGGTCGATCACGAACCAAATCGGGTTGTTCCATCTGTGGCTTCAAACTCAGTCCCTCCATGCCTTGGGGTTCAGGCAAGCCTGTCAGGTCGGCCAGGGTAGGGTAGAGGTCCAGAAGTTCAGCAGGCTGCTGACAACGTTGATTCTCAGGAATCCCCGGACCGCACAGGATCAGAGGGACCCGTGTTGATCGCGCCCATAAAGAATTCTTTCCGGAAATCGCTTTTTCACCGAGATGGTAACCGTGATCACTCCACAATACGACAATCGTATTATCGCGATGAGGCGATTTATCTAAAGCCTCGAGAACACGTCCCACCTGGCTGTCAACAAAACTAACACACGCCAAATAAGAACGAACCAATGGTATCAACTGGTTGTTTTCACGGAGCCAGCTTGTTCTTGGTTCCGGTAAATCCCAGTGAATGAACCAAGATGCATCGGGAGTATCTTCACGATCACCCTCCAAGATTGGCGGCATCGTTAATGTGTCCAGGGGATAAAGATCAAACCACTTCTGAGTGGCGTAGCAGGGGACATGGGGAAGAAAAAAGCCGCAGGAAAGAAAAAAGGGTTCCTCGTCAGTCATCGACTCGAGCTGGGAAACGGCCCATGAGGCAACCTGCCAATCCCCTTTGTCCTCGTCTCGATGGGGAAAAGTCCCCCAGTCCATCAATGTATGATTCCCACCCGGAGTCGGTGGAATGATCTTTGCTTCTGGTTTTGCACCAACCCCCGACGGCGGTCCCCAGGAATCGGCTTCCGATGTTTTGCCGAAACCGTTTCGTCCATGATAAATCTTTCCGCCAATGAGAGTGCGGTAGCCATGGCGATTAAAGTACTGTGGTAGCGTCACCAGCGAGGATAACTCAGGAACGTTACGAATCCATGGGGCTAAACCATAGACACCTGTTGAAGTTGGCCGTTTCCCAGTCATCAACGATGTACGACTTGGGTTACACAAGGGTGCTTGGCAGTGAGCATTGGTGAACGTCGTTCCGCGACTTGCTAGTTGACTCATCGCTGGAGTCTTCACGTCCGGATGCCCGCCAAGTGGCTCCACCCAGTCATTCAAGTCATCAATTGCGATCATCAAAATATTCGGTCGTCGGTCTGTATTCTTTGGCTCCGAACCCCTCACGCACGCCCCGATGAAAACCTGACTGATGAGCAGGAAGCAGAGACATCGCAGGGGGAGCAGAGCAAGAGGTGATTTCATTATCTTCAACTGATTGGAGAACATCAGACACCCGAATTGATTCCATCCCGCGATGGTCATGGGCAACTGGTGAGAATGGAATCGATGCGTCACGGCATCGAGAACCGATCCTTGGAATGAAGGGAAGGCGATGTGCATACCAGCAGCATCGCCGGAGTATTGTATTCGATAACTACCTCGTGTGGTCGGCTCCACTAATGATTTGGACCCCTCATAAATTAAGGCGTTTCATGAGCTAGGCCCCCTGACGGATTCATCGGCTTACCTGTCGCAGACACCCCGACATAGTGGCTCGCTCTCGTACCGACCTTCGGATCACGGATCCTGATCGAGCCAACGCCATGATCGGGTTACCAGTTCAAACCATCGAATGTTCCCTTGTCCACACCGCCGACAATGAACCCTAGCGCAAGCGGGGCTTAATCTTTTTCAGATTCCTGACTTTCTTTCGATGCAGGCTTGGGTGCAGAGACCGGCTTCGCCACGAACTGAAGCGAAGCGCTATTCATGCAATATCGTTTACCGGTCGGTTTTGGTCCATCATCGAAGACATGACCAAGGTGAGCATTGCAACGAGCACAATGCACTTCAGTCCGTGGGTAAAACAAGATGTAGTCCGTCTTGGTGGCAACATTCTTCTTACCAATTGGCTGGAAAAAACTTGGCCAGCCGGTGCCCGATTTGAATTTGGTGTCACTGTTGAAGAGCGGTAGTGAACAAACAACGCATCGATAAACACCTGCTCGCTTGTTGTTCCAATAACGGTTTTTAAAAGCAGGCTCAGTTGCCGCATTTTGCGTGACATCGTACTGGAGCTTTGTGAGTGTTCTCTGAAGTTCACGTTTGGATTTCGGAACGTATTCCTTTAATCCTTCAGAACCGCCCTCGGCCGTTTGCGTTTTAGCCTGATTTTGCGCACGAGCGTTCTCGCAATCCACACAGAGGTTCAGAGCAAGAACCATTAGAAGACCGACAAGAAGCTTACAAGGCACCGAGGGAAGGTGAGCCGCAACAATTTGGTGCGTTTTATCACTGATTTCAGTTTTCATGGATAATCTCCTCGAGAGGTAGTTGTTCCTACATTATGAATCCGGTGACAAGCCCTTGGCAAGTAAAACAAGCAATGATGCAGCGAAAGTGGGGTTCCCCCCCAATAAATCAACCTCTTTTGGGCTCCTACCTTTCGCTCTTATCAACGTTGTTCGCAATCCCTAAGAAAGAGTCATCAGAGGCTGATTTGGCAGTAAAGCCGTTACATGGATTGCATCACGCACAACAAGATCCGAGAAAACAAGAGCCTCTAATTGACAGAATTGTGAGTCCTCTCAGGCCCATCAAGCAATACAGCGTCTGACTGGAATCGATTAAGATGCGGGAAGAGGCAGCGATGAATTCAATATGCCTCTCCATGATATTTCGTAGCCCACGAAACCAGATAATGCGTGTCAAACTCAACGGTATTCATGTCAATCGGAATCAAAATTCGATTTTGAGCGATTTCAACCTCGAAACACAGTCAGACGAATATGTCGTCATTCTGGGTGAAAACGGGGCAGGCAAAACGACTGCCCTACGAACCATCGCGGGGCTGCAAGCCGTTGATGGAGGAGAGATTTACTTCAATGAGAATTCTGTCAAAGATCTCCCCCCTCGGAAACGTTCCGTCTCCATGGTGTTCCAGGGTGATGCACTTTATCCGCACCTCAAATTAGGTGCCGCAATCCTGAACAGCTTTCCCAAGGAGATCTCCGGTGAGCAACGGGAAGTCTACTTGCGATCGATTGTAAATACCCTTGGCCTTGAGTCCCTTATTGATCGGTACCCAAACCAGATCAGTGGTGGAGAAGCGAGAAGGACCGCCATTGCATGCGCTATGGCACGAAAGACCAATCTCCGCCTCTTGGATGAACCACTCCATTCGTTGGACCCGGCCCTGCGACCGAAACTGCTACAAGAACTCCTGAAGTGGCACCGTGAGCAAGGAGGCACAACCATTCATGTCACGCATGATGCGGACGAGGCAATGCAAGTTGCTGATCGGATTGCGATTCTCTCTTCAGGTCGCGTCGTTCAATTTGCCACTCCATCAATCATTTATGATAACCCTCAGCATATTGATGCTGCGACGCTGCTGGGCTCTCCGACCATCAATCTGATCCCAGTCCCCGTCAAGACAGACGCATCGGAGGCAAACCTGGATAGGGTCGGCATCACCTACTCCGAGAGCCTGATGCGTCACGGAATACCCTCGCGGTGTGAAGTCATCGCTGGTGTTCGACCTCAACACTGGATCATCGAAGCTAACGAAAAAGAGTCTCCAGGTACAATGGAGGCACTATCACTGAAAGCCACCGTGGAACGCATCTGGAGAGGGTGTGAACACTGGCACCTTTCAGCCTCCTGCAACGGACACATCATCCAGGCCAAGACCTCAATCGATGATCATGACCAATTAGAGTTCATCGACTCTGTTCAACTACATCAGACACTTTATTTTTCTGCCACCGCCGCTCATGTTTTTCTTTTTGATAAAAAAACTGGCACTCGGGTTGGAAAGCAAAGCATTCATCAATGACCCATTGTTGAATCGACATGATGCCTTCGATCGGGAAGGAAGTTTCAAAAAAAAGTACTTGAGCCAATCACGTGTCATTTAAGAGATCTCAAACGTTCGCTAACATCGGTGGATGGTTACTTTGATCGACTCCCTACCGTTGGTGTGTATTCTTTGCTTGGGAGTTTTTGTTCAGTCAGCTGCTGGATTTGCTGCCGGCCTGACCATTGTCCCAGCTCTACTCTGGTTTGGTTACACGATTCCAGCCGCACAGTGTGCGTTATTAATCGCATCGATACCGCAAAACATCTGGGGTGTGTGGAGTTTCCGTGAGAGCATCCGAGTGCAAGACGTCACCTGGCCTGCGTTGGGTCGATTGATCTTTTTCCCGGTAGGCATCTTGGTCGTGTACCAGATGGAAACTCTCGATACACAAACTGTTCGCCAAATGGTTGGCGGTTTACTGGTGGTGCTGACACTGTTGATTGCTTGGTTCCGCCCTTTGCCTCGCAAGGAATTGTCCCCATTTTGGGCTTGGATCGCGTTCCCACTGTCCGGCTTCATGCAAGGCTTGGTTGGAATGGGAGGCCCCGCAATGGTCTTTTGGGTTCAGGCTCATGACTGGGGAACTCGGCGGTCACGCGGATTCCTGTTCGCGATGTATTTGACCAGCTTGATCCCCGCCCTGAGCATCTTGGGATTCGTATTCGGCGCCTCCGTTTTCCGGGCCGGAATGATCTCAGGATTAACGATTCCCCTGCTCCTTTTAATCACTCAACTGGGCCTCAGAGCCGGCACAAAACTTGGCCGAAAGCGATTGAAGAGGCTAACGCTATCGCTCCTCTTTTTGATGGGTTTGGCCGGCCTCCTAACACCTTGGCTCTACAACTGAGGTCGAGCAGACCATCCTTGTAAACAAAAGTGGTTACAAGGATGGTGGAATGAAACAGGCGGCAGCACCCGCCGGATTTAAGTTAATGCCTCGCAACACCTGTCCCTAGGCTATTTAAAAAAAAGGCGACCATTCCCTCCAAGGATTGGTCACCTGTGCGTTCTCAAGTTCTCTTGAAAACAACGATCGATTCAGAAATTATTCGCAGAAAAACGCAAGGTACTAATTGTTCTCTGCGGTACCTGTTTCGGAAGTCTCTGCAGGAACAGTTTCCTCAGCGGCGCTCTCCTCACTCGCTTCGGCGGGTGCTGCATCCTCGGTGGCCGGGGGAGCATTGCCTGAGGGTGACAGCATTTCTTCCATCCACTCTTCTCGTGTCAAGACTCCATCACCATCTTTATCCATCTTGTTTCGAGTCTGGGTCGAGATCTGCGGAATCTCGTCACCCTCCAGCTTCCCATCTTCGTTCTCGTCGTTCTCGGCGAAAGTCTCTGCGGGTTGGGCACGAGCAAGCACTTCAGGATCAAACGCGCTGGAACCAGCAAAGGGATCGACACCTGCTGGTGCAGCAGCGGGAGGACCACCACCGGCAGGAGGTCCGCCACCAGCAGGAGGTCCGCCACCGGAAGGAGGACCGCCACCGCCGCGTGGTGCGCCCTGATTACCGGACTCAGTATCCTCCTCAAGCAAATCCTCATCACCCTCCACAGCTTCAACAATGGTCCCACCTTGGACATCATGTGATGAGACATCCTTCGAGGATTCAAAGATAAAACTGGAATGTCGATGGAACATCCACTTGCCCGTGTTCTTTTTGTAGACCGTGTAGAGGTTGTGCGTTCTCACTGGCAAACCGCTTCGCCAACTGTAAACCTCAACCAAATCCCCATTCACTTCTTCAAAAGTATCTGACGGTTCCATTTCCAAGAGTTCTCGTACACCAAGGTTAGTGAGCACATCGGTCCCACTACTGTTAACCTCGATACTCTTTTTAGCGATTTGATCATAGGCACCTTCGACGCTAGGCCTCGCAACCTTGTAGTCATAAACCAAGGCAATGATCATCAAACCTAAGATCACCAACATGATGGTTTGTCGTGGGTTGCCACCGCGGCTGGACTGATCACTCGGGGACGCTTCGCTCATCGCTCGCCTCTTAGAAGAAAAAATACTGAAACAAAAGGATTCGAGGTAACCCAACTACTCTACCGACTTTGTAGTTCGACAACCACCTCTAAGAGGTTTCCAAACCGACGGCCTAGTGAAATTCCAGTTTGGCAGCTCCTGACCAATAATCACTCATCGATTGATATTGGATCCACCAACACGCTGCAAATGAATCGCAATACCTCGCTTGTTCGCACTCACAATATCTGGCCGTCCATCGTTATCGAGATCACCAACAACCACCTCTGTCCCAACACCGGAGTCATCATCAACCTTGTTGGGCTCAAAAAGGAATTCGCCTTTTTCGTCTGGTGCACCACTGAACCAGAAGACCACTGGATCATCATTACCTCCAGGGTCATTCCCTCCGTGTGCCCACCACCGTTTCCCGGTGATCACATCCTGGAATCCATCTCCATTGATATCAGCCAAATTAAGTGCATGAAGTTGGCTAAAGACCACACCAAAAGGATTGTCTGTTGCCTTGTCACCCAAAATTGCATTTCTGAGGAACCTTCTCTGATTACCCTCAGTTTTTTTCTGGGCAAACCAAGATAGTCCATATCCGTGTGCGTGGTGCGAAGTGACCAGATCATTGAGCCCATCACCATTCACGTCGTGTACAAGAATTTGAGCTCCACCACTTCCGTACGACTCCAGAGCCCAAGTCTCGACGCTCCATGTTGCCTGATCCCCAGCATCATTCGGTTGTCGCCACCATCGAGTTGGGTCAATGACATCCAACTTTCCATCACCATCAATATCGCCAACCCCAAGCCCGTGACCAAAAGGATGATGGGTAACATTTCCATCGGACACGGGGTACCAAGTCCATGTCTGACTCGGATCGCTTCGATTGGCTTGGTAGTAGCCGAAGACGCCGCTCCGACTGCAAACAAGCTCCGGCAGCCCTCCTTCAATAAGATCAACCAACACAGGAGATTCATTGGCAACCTCATCAGCGAGCACAAAAGACTCCCATCGCAGCGTCTCCCGTGGATCCAGAGGATTCAGGTAGGCAACCGCGTTCTGTCCCGGAAATCCAATTCGTATAATGTCTTGCCGGTCGTCCCCGTTCACATCGAGGCTGAAGCTAAAGAAGTGATCGCTGTAACCCTTTGGCTCAAATGGCTTACCCGCTCGATATCGAAATCGGTTGGAAAAAGCGGGCCCCTGCCACCAACTTGAACCACTAACAAGATCAATACTGCCATCTCCATCAATGTCTGCAAGACAGGCACCTTCGCTCACAAAATCAGTTGTGAGTGTTTTCTTCTCCCAGTAAGCATCTTCAGTCATTGCAGATGCACAGAAAAAAAGAACGTTGACACTGATGAGGAATCGCTGAAACAGCATGCTTACACTTTTGCCGAAGGGATGACAGGGACGTAAACTCACGGGGTAATCATCAGTCGGTCAGTGTAACGAGGATTCGCTTTGGTTACCTTAGTGATGATACGAAATCTGTTATTCCCTGATACCCATCACGCCACGGACAGGGCAAGGAGGCTGAATCTGAGCTCGAACGAAGGGATTGCGACAGAAACGTTAATGACGCGGTTTTTTGGTAGAATTCTCAACACGCTAGCCGAGCTAATTGGGCCGACGTCAACGTTGGATCGATAGTTTGCGTCGCAGAGTTTACTCATGGCCGCAGTAGTACCTTCTAAAACACCTCCTACCGGACAGGGGATTGC
>CAXQOB010000035.1:0-26446 GCA_964225475.1 Candidatus Nitrosopumilus sp.
GTAAAGCGTTAAAGATAAAGACTGATTTTTGAAACTGCTTTCATCACGTTTTGGGTGTTGATGGGGAGGTGGTGACGAGTTTTTGGATAGGAATGAATTGATTCCTTATAAGCTACTTTGCCTGATCAAAAATCTTGTTTCGATAATAATTCTCGCGTAACTATCATTTGAACTATTGAATCGGAGAAGAGGCTTGAGTTCTGAGAACGAAACTGTGGAAGAGCATATTCTTGTTATACCTTCGTCGGTGATCAATAAGATCGGAACGATCGAGGGGTTCGAGTCTGATGTAGATCGATTCTTGTCACCGATACTCGCAAGTAATGAACTCGTCTTCAAACCTCGCGGGCCGATGGAGTCAGATCCTTCTTTCAAACAGCTGATTCCTTATGTTTTGCTGGAATGGACTGACGATCAGGGAGTCAAGTTTTTGTTTACATACACTCGGGGAGGTGGCGGCGGAGAGGCTCGTTTGCACGCAAAGCGAAGCGTCGGTATCGGTGGGCATATTAGTAAAGAGGACTCAGCAGATGGTTCGGATCCCTATCGAACTGGCATGCGGCGCGAGTTGGACGAAGAGGTGACTTTAAGCTCAAATTATCAAGAAACCCGTGAGGGTTTGATTTATGATCCATCGAACGAGGTTGGGCAGGTTCATCTAGGTGTTGTGCATCGATTCGTTCTTGAACAACCTCTGGTCAGCAGTAACGAAGCCGACTTGGCTGAGGGTGGTTTCATTAGCGTGGAAGAATTATTTGATGATTTCGATCGACTGGAAACTTGGAGTCAGTTAGCGCTACAGGCGTTGTACGGGGATGCACGAGAATAAAAAACCTCCATTTGAATCGATCATCAAAGTGGGTGGCGAGTTGGCCTATTTCCTCTCGATCGAGCCCAAGTGAGATTGGTAGATTGTTTCTGTTTGTACACTGATTCAAATTTCTCTACGTTGCCATAATTCAAGATATCGATTCGCAGGGAGTCGACATCTGTTTTGATGAGGTTTATTGATTAGTGATTTATTTGGATAACCACGCTACTACCCCGTGTGATCCAGTTGCTGTAGAGCAAATGATTCCTTGGTTCACCGAGCATTTTGCCAATCCTCACAGTCCTCATGAAGCAGGAAAAGCGGCAGCTGAGGCGATTGATTGTTCGATTGAAAAGATTGCCAAGTTAATCAACACAGCGACAGAAAATATTATTGTTACCAGCGGAGCTACTGAGAGTAATCAATTAGCGATTCGAGGCGCGGTAACTCATCCGAGACAGAAGAAAAGACATCTCGTATCCGTTACTTCCGAGCACCCAGCTGTATTGGATGTTCTTAAGGATCTAGAGAGCGAGGGCTTTGAAGTCACTCTTGTCCCTGTCCTACCACAAGGACATGTAAATGCAGGGACGGTCGACCTCGATCGACTCGCAGAGGCGATCTCGGATAAGACCGCCTTAGTTTCTGTGATGTGGGCCAACAATGAGAACGGAGCAATCAATCCGATGGCTCAAATATCTGAGATCTGTCTTCAATACGATTGCTTATTGCATTCGGATGCAACACAGGCTCTCGGAAGACTCCCGCTGGATCTTCAATCGATAAAGGTGGATTTGCTCAGCGCTACAGCTCACAAATTCTATGGCCCGAAAGGGACAGGTTTTCTTGTCATGGGTGGTAGTGGACGACGGGTGCGAATACGTCCCCAATTGATGGGTGGTGGTCAGCAATCGGGTCTTCGCAGCGGCACAATGAATCCTGCTGGAATCATTGGGATGTCCACAGCGTTGGAGCAATCTCTGATTGATCTGGAAAAGTCACCAGAACGAATCGGAGAGCTTAGAAGCTTACTATGGTCGCGTTTGTCCTCCGAGATTGAGGGACTTGAAATTAATGGGCCATCGCTCGAGGGAAACAATAGATTGCAGGGAAACCTTAATCTCCAACTCCCAGCAATCGAGGGTCAAGCATGGCTGTCTGCCACACATAATGTGCTCTTTAGTAGTGGGTCCGCATGTAGCGGCCATGATGCATCTCCAAGCCATGTTCTTTCGTCACTTGGTTTAACAGACTCACAAGCGAGGAGAAGCGTTCGTTTTGGAATATGTCGATTTAACGATTTAAATGATATTGAGAACGCATCGCGGCAATTAATCGACTCCTATTTTCAGCTCGTAAAGCTAAATCGCTGAAAAACGTAGGCCAAGGGCAATCATTCTCCCGACGATTTTCTGTTTTACCCGCTGATATCGCATGTGTTTGGTGTCTTGTGGGGAGTGAATCTCTCTTTACTCTGTTTGCAGCGCCTCGGTACGATTCTTCATTGCTTTTTGGTCGTTCATGCGATCCATTAAAAGCAGCGACGATCTTTTTATATCAAGACTAAGAAAGTTCAGAGTTGGAAAGATGCATGGTTTGCTGACCCTTTTCATCATGATCGCTGTTGAGATCACTACTCCGGAACCAGTGGAATCGAACGACGTGCAGGATCCCAGTGATCCTGTACCTGCTTTTGCCCAAAATAGGCAGATACGCAGTGGAGGAATTGATGACCGGCTTGTTCCGGCACTCTGGATGTCTGATTTTAATAAGCAAGAAGAGTTTTTGACTTCACTCAATGAGGGAGGGATCCTACTCCCTGTACCGAGACACAGCGATAAGGATTCAGTGGAGAGATCCACAACCACGGGTAACGTTCCTGCGGAAGTCAATTCACGAAACATGAGGGAGGCGGCAGTTCCAATTCCCGAGCGAAATAACCTTGGTCAGAACAGTCCAATTTTGGGTCCGACACCAAAGAGGTTTTCAACGGAATCGGAGAAGCTGGGGTCGGGGAGAGGGTCGAATGCCAAGGCTAATTCAGAGACTGCCGCTGCCAACAACCCTGTTGTATCGCCAACGGAACTAGCCGGAAATCTTTCTGTTCCTGAGATACGTTTTCCATTCGCCAATGAGAATTCAATTGTTCAAGATCGGAAGACTAAAGTTGGGTCAGCTGGGTTGGGTGACTTACTGTCTCCACCTGGCAAACGCTCTCTGCCTGAGGCAATCGAGGTTGGTAGGGAGCCTCGTGCGGATTCAAGTCTTCCAAACACGGGTGCTAGCGTTCAGGGCGACAGCGGCGGAGATCCGTTGAACGTGCCTACTGAAACTTCTTCGGTTGCTTCTCAAGGCGGAGATAATCGTGATCGTGAGGAAATTCGATCTAAGTCGGGTTTTGACGTTTTTCATAAGCCTTCTGATAAGCAAGACACATCTGATTTATCAAACGGTATTGATGGTTTTGGGCGATTTCCGCGGGGGATGGATTTTTCAGAAAGTGTGTCATCGGCAAATGAGGCTTTATCTGATGTGACGCAAATTGAAAGCACGATACCGCCCCGTGATATTCTTGATCCGCCACGGGAAATGGTGACTCAGACGTTTCCGTCAAATACGGGTATCTCATCAAGTCAATTAGCCCATGATGCTTTGGATTTAGCGCCAGGTCAGCTGGAACATGCGGAGGGGGAGAGGTTAGGTCAAGCAAAACCCGATTCACGATTAACCGTTCAGCAAATTAGTGAGGGTGCTTGGAGCATTGACGCACTTGGCAATATTCTTGATCGCTCTGGGGAACCGATGCTGCAGGGTCAGGCTCAGCTGTCAGATTCGTTCGAAATCGCCGGTTTCAATAGGGAATCAGAATCACTGAATCCCATTGAAAATCCATCAGAATTGGAACCTGAAAATGAATTTGATCTGGGTGATGTTGTTGCTGCTGGAACAAAGCGAGATGATGCAGCTGAAGAGGATTCAAATACGGCAATGATTGAGACACCCGCGCGATCCTTGCCAAATGCTGACACGAATTTTGCCCCAGCGAACGTCAAGCAATCCGAAGCTCTTTCAGATTCTGTTGAGACTGAATCAGGTTATGCGTTGACGTCAGAAATGAGGTCTCGTTCGTCGGTTCAAGAAAATCAGGATGATCAAAATGCAATCTTGTCGAATCCTATCGTCAGCGCACCGAGACCGAGTCCATCAGGCCATCGCTTCTTCCAGGATAGCGTTACAGATTCGAGCTCTGCCGATCTTGTGACCGCGGCATCAACAGATCAACTTGAAATTGCTTCGCAGACTCATTCGCTATTTAACGGAGTGCTTCTTCTCTCGATCTTTTCGAATGTCTACTTGATGTTCTGGTTAAATCGCTTGCGTCAGCAGTTTCGAGCGATGGTAACCTCAAGACGAGCCGTGCAACGCCAAGGTAGTCCGGAGACGGAGACGTTTCCCCTAAGATAGGCTCGCTGCCGTCATGCGTTTAATTCCACTAATGCCTTTCTTCCGTTGCGATTCGACTTCAAAGGCACACGAGCGGGCACCCCAAGAGTCGCTTTTTCTCGCTGTGATTCTCAAATGGGGGGATCTGAGTCGGGTGAATAAGGTTCCCTATGCTGAGGTTGTGGGGCTCAGCATTCATCACACCTCGCCAACAAAATAGCCTGAAATTGTCATTAATTTCGGCCTTTTGATGAGATACAGAAGATAGGAAGGTGATATCCCAATCATCTAACCACCAAAGTTTGACGTTATGAATCGTCAGAATTGAGTGTATTTGCAGTAAAAAACCTCAATTCCATCCCTTCGCAGAGGGATCTTGTTTTTCTTCGGAACTTCGAGGGTGGCATAAATAATTCTTTGGTTATGATGATGTTACCCGTTTGGGGGATATCCATTTCGTTTTAAATACCCAACAGATTAAAACACGTTCAATCTTGAGCAAGGATTCGAACAATTCTCGGATTCGAGACGTGATTTTGAACTTACAAAACTAATACATTTTGAGTGAATTGCCCCCTTTTTTTCGGGAGTCCGTTCCTCAATTAGCCGAAGTTCGCGGCGTACTTTTTCGGAGATGAGATGAGTAATCGATTGTTGGTAGTGGACGATCATGAGATCATTCGGCTCGGGCTGCGGCTTATGCTTCAGGGAACCGATCTCCAGATTATTGGGGAGGCAACCAGTGCAAATGAAGCGATTGAGTCTGTAGAGAGCTTGCGCCCAGATATCGTCTTGATGGATATCCGAATGGAGGGTGGGGACGGCCTCAATGCTCTTGGTCGGATGAAGCTCGATCACCCGGACCTGCCAATCGTTCTCTATTCCGCCTACGACAACCCAACTTACATTGCTCGCGCTGTCGCCTTGGGTGCATCGGGTTATGTTTTAAAATCAGCACCTCGTGAACGTTTGCATGAAGCTCTGAAAACAGCAGCTTCCGGTGAATCCGCATGGACAAGAGAAGAATTGCGTCGTGTAACTGGAGCACTTGCAACACCGCGATTAAGTCAAGATATCGAAGTCCCCCTAACGCAGCGTGAAAGCGAAGTGTTGCGACAGATGGCTTTGGGGTTGACCAATAAGGAAATTGCAAAAATGCTCGGCATCAGTTACGAGACTGTCAAGGAGCATGTGCAGCATATCCTGCGAAAGATTGGTGTTAGTGATCGAACTCAGGCCGCAGTTTGGGCCGTTAGAAGGAATTTGGTCTGAGGCACCTTTTGGTAATTACTAATCAATAGTGATTTGAAGGTCTCAGCGGAGATGGAAGTAATTCGTCAACTTTGCTGAGACTCTGCGGCTTCTCGATCCTTGGCACGCTGCTGGTTTTCTGGTGAAGCAAAGCCAAAAGACTCAATAAAAAAGGCCGACAGTTGAATAAACTGTCGGCCTGTTCTTTGTTTGGTCTTAGAAGCTAGGCTTTCTGAAAACTATTCTTGGGTAGGAATCAGAGGGCCTTCGCCGCTACCAAGTCCACCCTTGAGGTCTTCTTCACCGGCGTCGGTAACAGAACCGTTTTCCGCGGCTTCTGCCTCTGCTGCGGCTCGCTCTTGCTCCTCACCCCATTCAACTCGCTTGAGCGACAGACCAATTTTTCTTTCATCGGTATCGACTCGAAGCACTTTAACCTCGATTTCTTCGCCAACTTTGACAACTTCCTCGGGGTCTTCGACTTTGTGCTCAGCCAATTCACTGATATGGAGGAGCCCTTCTAGCCCATCTTCCAGCCCAATGAACACGCCAAAGTTTGTGATCTTGGTGACGTTACCTTTGACAAGTTGTCCGGGTTGGTACTTGTCTGGAATGTCACCATCCCAAGGATCACTGTCTAACTGCTTTAAACCAAGAGCGATTCGGCGGCGTGATTCGTCGACGTTGAGAACACGACACTTGAGTTCTTGTCCTTTTTCCAGCAGTTCGCTCGGATGCCCAATCTTTCGAGTCCACGACATGTCGCTGACGTGTAGGAGGCCATCGATACCTTCTTCAAGTTCGATAAACGCTCCGTAGTTCGTTAGATTGCGGACTTTACCAACGACATCTTGACCCTCTGGATATCGCTCAAGCACTTCGTCCCAAGGATTCTTCTGGGTCTGTTTCATGCCGAGAGATAGTTGTTGGCCTTCCGCATCTACACCGAGGATTTTCACATCGATTTCGTCGCCGATGTTGACTAATTCACTTGGGTGATTAACCCGCTTGGTCCAGCTCATTTCACTGATGTGAACCAAGCCCTCGATACCAGGCTCGAGTTTGACAAAGGCACCGTAGCTCATCACGTTGACGACTTCGCCTTTGTGATCGGAGCCAACAGGGTATTTGCCCTCAATGTTTTCCCATGGGTTACGATCTTTTTGCTTGAGACCCAAAGCGATTTTCTGCTTCTCTCGATCAATGTGAAGAACTTTCACTTCGATTTCCTGATCGATGGAAACCATTTCGGTTGGGTGGCCAATACGTTCCCAAGCCATGTCGGTGATGTGAAGGAGACCGTCAATTCCGCCGAGATCAACAAACGCACCAAAATCTGCAATGTTCTTGACGATACCTTTGCGGATTTGACCAACTTCCAATTCCTTCATTAGGTAGGCGCGGTCTTCTTCACGCTGTCGCTCAATCAAGGACCGTCGGCTGATCACGATGTTACGTCGTGTGTCGTCAATCTTAAGAACTTCAGCTTGAATCACCCTACCGATGAAATCACCGATATCACCGGGCCGTCGAATATCTACCTGACTGCCAGGTAAGAATACGTTAACGCCGATATCGACAAGCAAACCACCTTTGATTTTTCGGATGACGGTACCGGTGACAACTTGCCCTTCACTGATTTCACCGATGATTTTTTCCCATTCGATGATTTTCTCAGCCTTGGTCTTGCTGAGTGAAATCATTCCATAGGGGTCATCAGCAGCACCTAGCTCATCTTCCATTTCCTCGATGAGGACTTTGACGGTGTCGCCAGCTTTTGGTGTCTCTTCGTCAGCTCCCCATTCATTCAGGTTGACGGTGCCTTCACTCTTGAATCCCACATCGATCAGGGCCCACTCATCGTTGACCTCAACAATGCGGCCATCCACGATCTCACCTTGAGCGTAATCCGTTTGCTCTCGCTCGACCCATTCAAGGAGCCAATCATCAGCTTCTTGTTCCGGGGCCAAAATGGCTAATTCGTTTACGATATCCTCGTCGTCGAGGTTTCGAATGAGGTTTCGATTCACCATGAGAAGTTATTCCAGAGATGAGCATCAACCGAACGAGACTGACGACCTGGTCTTGCCGAGTTCTGGCCGCGAAACAGTGTCGCATACAGATGGCCAGCGATAAAACCAGTCGCTCGAGGGCTCAAAAAGGGGTTGGAGTATGGAAAAGGTCGTCTTTAAGCACGATCCACCTTGGTTCGCGCGGTATCGCGTAACGGTAGCAAAGCGTGTTTCAAGTCACAACAGCTAACGGCAACTTTCATCACAATTCTCTGCCTGATGACGCCTCTAGTTTTCCCCATGGATCCACAGAAATCTCGGATCCCTCCGCGAGGAAAATACATTCCGGTGCCTCTTCTCCTAGAAATGACCACTCCGAGCCATAGAGGCTGCCAAAATCAACCCGGTTTTGATAATCCGAGACGCCATGCCACCTCCACGGGGGGTGCGAGACTCTGTACTGCCGAGTGCCATTTTTGGTCTTGGTGTAGCCCCAGTAGTGCTCTGCGATGAAATGTTCCAGTGATCCCACCTCAAGCACGTTGGGGCTTTGATCAATTGTTCCAGAGAGCCAGTGGTTTCCCAGCGTGTAGCGAAGGGACCTTTTTCCCGAGTCATGAATCAGGGATTCATGAGACATGGGTAGCACCTCGTACGGTTCCTGGTAGACCTTTTTCGCAACGAGTGCAATCAACTTCTTGGGGACGTATTCTCGCAGGAACACCACACCACGACGAATTTCATCAGAATCCGTCTTGTGAGTAACATAGAATCGCAGATTGACCTCTTCAAAATGCCGGTATCCAGGCACACTTACCCCGAGGACGCGCGTTTGCTCAAACAAGAAGGCTACGAGGGAGATGTAGGTTTTTCCCTCAAATGAATCCAGTTGGCAGCCAGCGGGTACGAATGGCAATAGCTTTTCCCGAGGAATCGGCCAATTGACCATCAGCAGATCGCGCCATCTTGCTCGCAAAAAAGCCATTGAGATTCTTTAAAAGCGTTGTTTTTGGGGATAAGAAACGAAAGGTTCCGAGAATTTCCTCAAATACCCGGTGGGAATTTTTTTGAATCGCGGGTATCACAACGACTCAAATGGATTCAGTTTGTCCCTTTAATCATGCTGCCCATGTCAGAACACCATCAAATTCGCGTCGCGATCGGCGGCGATCATGCTGGATTTCAGCTGAAACAGTCGATTGTAGCGGCGTTCTCACCTCATGTAGCACACTTAACCGATTGTGGGACGCATACCGAGGACCGATGTGACTACCCCGATTTCGCCGTTTCGGTAGCGAAGCAGATTCTTAACGGAAAAGTGGATAAGGGAATCGTCGTTTGTGGGAGTGGCGTTGGGGTCAGTGTGGCCGCTAATAAAATTCCCGGCATTCGAGCCGCGATCTGCCACGACACGTACTCTGCACGTCAGGGTGTCGAGCACGATGATATGAATGTGCTCTGCATTGGGGGGAGAATTATTGGATCTGAGTTAGCGTTCGAGATCGTGCAGGCGTTCCTCAACGCTTCTTACGTTCCGGAAGCTCGACATGCTCAACGTCTCGAGAAGGTTTTGGAAATCGAAAAATTGGGAAAACGTGCCATCGGATGATCAAAGGCGGTTTGCAAAACCACCATTGATGCAGCGGTGTACCTCAATGAGTCGCGGTCCGGATTATCGTCTGCGGCTCAATCAATAAAACGATCAAAACAACTTTGACAGATCAGAATCGATTTTCTGAGATTGGTGCATCAACGCTGCGTTGAGTAATTCGATCGCCATCCTTGATTCAAGAGTGACTCCTGCTCGAACCCCAACGCAGGGATCGTGACGGCCCTTCTTTAATTCGAACTCGATTTCCTCAAGATTTTTTCTAACAGATTGCTGAGGTAGGTTGATCGTTGATGTTGGTTTGAAGCCAATGCGACAAACAACAGGGTTGCCAGTTGTGATCCCTCCAAGAAGTCCTCCGTGCGAGTTTGTGACGTATCCGGTCGAGCGTATCTCGTCGTTATTATCGCTCCCTCGCTTCCCTACAACACTGACTCCATCACCAATTTCGCACGATTCCGCTGCGTTCAAGCCTCCAAGGGCACCCATTAATTTGACTTTAAGACTCTGGTATAGAGGGTCACCAAGGAGCGGCGGCACATTGAGAGCAACAACCTCGACAGAAGCCCCGATGGAGTCTCCTGCTTTCCGAGTCTCTTTGATTAGTTCCCCGGCTTGTTGAGCGAATTCTGCATCAATGGAATGAATTTCACTCGCAAGTAGTTGTTTCTCCAATGAATCGATACTCGCAAGATTCAGTTTTCCTGAGGAAGAGGACTCATTCATTTCAGCGATAACAGATGCGAGCGATTTCTTGGCTTGTAATTTGCCCACCTGACAAATGGAGGAGAGGATTACGGTGTCAAATTTTTGACGAAGAAAAGATCTTGCTATTGAACCTGCGATCACATCGCTGATGGTCGCTCGGTAGCTTGACCTTCCTCCACCTCGAATATCAACGTAGCCGGAAGATTTGTGATACTTGACGAGGTCGGTGTGTCCGGGACGCACCTCTCCCTGCGATCCAACGAACTGTGTGTAGTCATCTGATTTTTTTGACGTTGATAGGACGATCGCGGCGATGGGTTCTCCCGTTGTGAACCCCTCTTCAAATCCCTCAGTTGCGAATTGCTGACCTTCCACCTCAACAGAAATGGAGGATCCGCTCAGAAGTTTTTCATGGTCTGAATGATAAAGACCTGACAGTAGAACGACCTTGTCCTTTTCATTTCGTGGAGTGCCGTGTCGGTTTCCACCAGGGCGACGGCGATCCAAGAAAGCCTGGATTTCTTGTCGCTTCAGATACTGACCAGCTGGGCAGCCGAACACAATCGTGGTGATTGCAGGACCATGAGATTCCCCTGCACCGGCCGCACCGAACAAGGGACCACCGAGTATTTCCATGATATGACTAACCTCGTTTTCGTGTGTAATCTCTTGAGCATAACCGGAATGCTTTTCTCACAGTACCCGCGTTAAGTGAGTCCTGTCACGCCTGTTTATCTGTCACACATACTGACACCGGTCTGCAGCTGTAAAAAACTACCTGCATTGCTCTTGTACATTATCGGAGATCGCCGGTCAGAATAAACAGAGAAGAAAAGACAAAATCTCGATTGTTCGTATTGCCGCACGAGAATGCTGATGTACCTCTTGATTCTGCCGATATTGATTGCCACTGATTCAGTACCTGCAGGCGTCGAGAATCGCGTTGCTAAATTTGAAATTAATTATCCAGCATCGAGTCGATGCGAAGATCCCAAGTCACCGGGTCTGAATACTGACGCAGGTACGATGTATCAGATAAAGCTCGATGTATCGAATGCTTGAATAGCGTTAGTGATTGGTAACCGACATGCAATCGGTGAACCTGACTGCTGCTAGCGAGTTTGAGAGTGTCGACTGTTCGTTATGCTCCATGCAAGTAACCTTGAGGAGGCAGTCTCTGGAATCTACCTTCCTCCTTTTTCCAAAGCCCCGTTCGTCCAACGATCGTGCCAATCTGACTTAAGTTGAGTTCCCCGTGTTGTTCACTCAAGCGATCTGCATCCGACTGACTCATGGTAAGTATCAATTCAAAATCTTCTCCGTCAGACCACGCATGTTCAAATGGAGTGCGTCCGGAGGTTTCAGCCATGAGTTTGGCATCGGCATGGATCGGTATCTTGTCAATGTCCAGTTCAGCCCCGACACCACTGGATGCGCAAAGTCGATCGAGGTCGAGCGATAATCCATCGCTGATGTCAATGGCTGCAGTCACCTTAACCAACGATTGAAGTTGTTCTACGAGTTCGGGTTTTGGTTCTGGACGCAGGTGGCGTCCCTGAATGCTACCTCCTACCGCACCGGTAAGCAAAATCGCATCCCCCTCCTTCGCACCGCTTCGTTTCCATAAATTATTTTCAGCCACTTCACCAAGCAGGCAGACATTAATTGCAAGTGGACCGTCGTATGTTGAGATGTCACCGCCAGCAATGGAAATGTTGTATTTGGCAGCGGCTTCAAGGATCCCTTCATAAACACTCCCTGCGATGCTGGTTGAGTTTTCATGCGGGAGTGTCAGAGTGACTAATGCCGCGTTGGGCGATCCTCCCATGGCTGCAATGTCGCTTACATTGATTGCCACTGATTTGTAGCCGACGTCTGCGAGAGAATGCCGCTCGGATTCAAAATCAACACCATCAATGATCTGGTCTGTGCATGATAATTGCAGCAGATTGGTTGGTTTAATCGCTGCTGCATCATCACCGATACCGAGGTGAATGCTGGGTAGCGCGCGACATCGTCCGCGAAGGTATGCGAGAAACGAAAGTTCCACGATTCAGGCTTTCCTGTTGAAGAGAAGAAGAGTTGGTTGAATCTGGGGCTCAGAGTCATCAAATGTCAATTGCTGTCCCCAAGGAATCATTGGATGGCACGACGAAGTGGAGAGGGTTTGCCCACGAATCATATTCAAGCACGCAATTGCCGCAAATAGGTGGGTTTACGGTTCTGTGGAATCATCGTGCCTACACGGTATTCGGGAATTACTATGGTGTGCGTGAATCGGGTAAACTGAAGCACGCGTCGCTTAGGCGTAAACGTGGTTTCCATGTTCGTTGCACAAAAACGGCTGAGTGTTTTTCATTTCAAGGCTATTCAGATTGTCTGTGAGTTAAAAAATGTCGATCGAAGTTTCATCGGAACGGGATGTAGAGATTCAACACACCGAGTGTTTTATTGATGGCGAATGGGTTCCTGCTAAAAGTGGTAAAACTTTCGCAACGATTAATCCTGCAACGGAGGAGGAAATCTCGCAAATTGCCGAAGGTGATGTGGAGGATGTTCATGCTGCTGCTCAGGCGGCTCGGAAGGCATTTGATGAGGGTCCTTGGTCCAAAATGGATGCTCGGGATCGCGGACGTTTACTCTATTTACTTGCTGACAGGATGGAGCAAGAGATTGAGTCGCTTGCAGCTTTAGAAACCTTGGACAATGGCAAGCCCTACCAAGATAGCCTCAACGTCGACCTTCCGCTTGCGATCGATTGCTTACGGTATTACGCGGGATTCGCAGACAAGATCCAGGGTAGTACGATTCCGATCCGAGGTAATCACTTTTGCTACACAAGACGAGAGCCGGTTGGTGTTGCCGGGCAAATCATACCTTGGAATTTCCCAATCCTCATGGTCGCTTGGAAATGGGGACCTGCACTAGCGGCGGGTTGCACGATTGTGATGAAGCCCGCTGAGCAAACACCGCTGACATGCTTGCGGCTCGCGCAACTCGCAAAGGAAGTTGGTATACCTGATGGCGTGATTAATGTGGTTCCAGGCTATGGCCCGACCGCCGGTGCTGCTGTGGTGAAGCACCCATTGATTGATAAAGTTGCCTTTACGGGTGAGCATCGCACGGCGCAGACAATCACGAGAGAATCAGCTGATACATTGAAGCGACTCACTTTTGAATTGGGTGGTAAGAGTCCAAATGTTATTTTCGAAGATGCAGATCTTGATGCGGCAGCACAGGGTGCATACGTCGGGCTGTTTCTAAATCAGGGTCAATGCTGTTGTGCTGGTAGTCGAGTTTTTGTCCATCGTTCCAAGCATGCTGAGTTTCTTGAAAAATTACAACGGCTGACGCAACAGCGTAAAGTTGGTAATCCATTTTCGCCTGATACCGAACAGGGGCCTCAGGTCGACCGATCTCAATTCGACAAAATCATGTCATATATTGAGAAAGGAAAAGAAGAGGGAGCTAATTGCGTGACCGGCGGAGGTCGAGTGGGTACAAAGGGTTACTTCATTGAACCAACGATCTTTGATGGCGTAGAAGATGAGATGGCGATTGCTCAGGATGAGATCTTTGGGCCAGTGTTGAGCGTGCTCACTTTTGAGGACAAGGAAGAGATCATTCAGAGATCTAATGCTACCTTTTACGGATTAGCCGCTGCCGTTTGGACCCGGGATGTGTCACTGGCTCACGAGTATGCGGCTCGTGTCCGAGCTGGGACGATCTGGATTAATTGCTACGATGTATTTGACGCAGCAGCCCCATTTGGCGGTTTCAAAATGAGCGGGCACGGCAGAGAGCTTGGGGAAGAAGGCTTGCGGGCCTATACCGAGAACAAGACGGTCACGCTCGCGTTCTGACGGTGGAATGCTCGAAAAACCATCGTCTTTTTGAAGCCGCGATTTGATTCATTGCGGAGAGCTACTTTGGTGCGAATATGCAAGAGATAATCCAGCAGGTTTTTGGCGACGCAGTGCAGTGGCAACTGCGATTGCCTTGGCTGTTATTCAGTCTGCTGGCTGCACCTCTGGTGTTTGTCGCATGGAGATTTCGGATCTACCCATCATTGTGGTGGGTCTGTCTGGTTGGGCTTTCCTTGGTTGCAGGTGTGGCCACTATTTTTGAGCCGAGTCTTTTTTTTGTTGCAGCATTGATCGATCTGGCACTGCTGGTTGTTGCTGCAACTGACTGGGTGTTAGTTTATTACCTGACGCGTGGTGGAATCTCAATATCGCGACAGCTTCCTCGGACCTGTTCACTCGGAGTTCCTTTCTATTCCGAGCTTCAGATTGAAAACCGAACGTCCGGCACGTTGATCGGAGTGGTTCGAGATGACCTGCCCGATTTCTTTGATGTAGAACCGCAAGAGCATTCAATACGATTGAAATCGCTCGATCAGTTAAATGTCCAGCGAAAATTAACGCCTAAACGACGCGGTGCGTTTTCCTTGGAACGGGTCGACTTTAAGCTGGTAAGTCCAATGCGATTTTGGAATCGATATCTCACTTCAGAGATAGTTGATGCTTTAAATGTCTATCCAAATCTAAAGCAACTTTCCGATTACGCGTTACTTGCGAAGACAGATCGATTAAGTCTGATCGGGGTTCGGAAAAAGCGGAAAATTGGGCAGGATAATGAATTTGAACGCCTGCGCGAGTACACACGCGATGATAATTATCGAAATATTGACTGGCGAAGTACAGCCCGACGCGGCCGCTTAACAGTCAAGCAATACCAGAGCGAGCAAAGTCAGCGCGTCGTGTTTCTGCTTGATTGCGGACGCATGATGGTGAATGAGCATGGAGGATTTTCATTGCTAGATCATGCATTAAATTCAATGCTGATGATGGCTCATGTCGCCCTTGCTCAGGGAGATTCTGTTGGTCTTCTTTGCTTTTCAGACCGAATTCACAGTTACATACCACCGAGAAGTGGGAAAAGTCAGTTAAACCGATTGATTCACGCTGGCTTCGACCAGTTTCCGCGACTTGTAGAGTCAAGATACGATCAAGCATTTCTATATCTGGCTAATCATTGCAAGCGAAGGTCGATGGTGATTCTGGCGACCAATGTGATTGATGATGTGAACGCAGATTCCATCGTTGATTATCTGACAAACTTGCATGGACCGCACTTGCCTGTAGGCGTTTTGATGCGAGATCGCGGTATTTACGATGCCGTGGAGCATCGGACAGACGGCGAGATGAGTCTATATCGTGCGGCCGCGGCTGCTAATGTCTTGCTTTGGAGAGATCAGGTCTTACAAGACCTGAGTCATCGAGGAGTTCTGGTGGTGGATGCTTTTCCGGATGAATTGACCGCACCCTTGGTAAATCAATACTTGGAGATTAAGGCTAAGCATTTGCTGTAATTGGCGCATGTGCACTCTGACACATTACCATTCGAGCACTGCTGTTCCCCACGCAAGACCTGCTCCGAAACCGCAGAGTAAGACACTGTTTCCGCGTTGAATCTGATTAGCGTTAACCGCTTCATCCAAAGCGAGTGGGATGCTAGCTCCTGACGTGTTCCCGTAACGATCAAGATTGACGAAAACTTTGTCTCTTTCCACGTCGAGGTCCGAAACGGCTGAGTCGATGATCCGTTGATTGGCCTGATGCAAAATAACCATATCAAGGTCGGCTGCTGCGATTTGCGCGTGTTCGAGAACCTCCTTGGCGCTGTCGTCCACAACGCGAACGGCCCATTTAAAGACGTTTCGCCCATCCATCAGCAGATACTGTTGCCCTGAGTCATACCGCTCCGGAGTGAGTGGTGAGCGAGTACCACCTGAGGGTATGCACAGCATCTCACCTCCACAGCCTTCGCTACCTAGCTGGTAGGCTGAAATGCCTTTGGCACTTGTGTCCGGCCTCAGTAGAACCGCACCAGCAGCGTCACCAAATAGCGGGTAGGTTTTTTTATCTTCGGGATTGATGGTTCGGCTCATCACGTCCGCACCAATGATCAATGCACATTGACTATTGCCTGCCGCGACATATTGCGCACCGGTCACTAATCCGTACATAAAGCCAGCGCATGCTGCGTTGATATCCATGGCGGGTGCTGTTGCACCTAATCGCCTTTGAAGATGGCACGCTGTTGAGGGGGTTGGATGATCGGGAGTGATTGTCGCAACGATGATCAAATCAATTTCATCTGCTTCAACCTTTGCTTCTTCCATGCATCTCAAAGCTGCTTGGTAACAAAGATCACTTGTCGCTTCATGTTCTGCAGCGCGACGACGTTCGAGAATACCGGTACGTCGAACAATCCACTCGCTGTCGCAGCCCAACGCCGCGAGGTCTTCATTGGTAACAATCTCTTCCGGAACGTATGATCCAGTCGCTGCAATTCTCACACCTGAGATTTGGCCCATACGGCCGCGACTTCCTTTCAGCATCAGCGAGTTATCCTAATAATGGTACGTCACAAGGATTGTTAGACTTAAGTTGTCAGGTTCTCGTGGTGCAACTTTGAGTCCACTTGGGACAATCGCTCAGACCCCTACCTGTGAAGTGCGATCGGAAATCCCCCCGTAAGTATACCCTTTGAGGATAATCCTTGTTAGAGCCTCTGCCTTACCCGTTTTGACGAGATGGATTGTTGAGGATTGCCTCATCGCTTCTCTGAAATGATCATCGAACGCGGATAATTGAAAACCAAATCGAATTGATGCTTTTCTGGAAAAAAGATCTCCATCTTGCGTTTTAGAAGTACAATTCGCATTTTTAAGGATGAGCTGCGTCGTCATGATGCGATTGGCACATAACCTTGCTTTGCGTTCGCCGATGAATGACCGAGGGTATTCTTATAGGCCTGATGAGATTTGATCGGGTATGTAGAACGTGGAGATCGTCACGCATTGATCGCTTTGTCTGATCCAATAAGCGACTGTTACCACTTGTTAATTCGATTGATGCTCAAGAATTACGCTCAAACGATTCGGTTCATTTTTCTGATCAGCATTGGCAGTGCTGTGCTTCTATTTGTACTTAAGAAAGCAGCAAACTACAGCCAGCGAAACCTTCAATCCGCCGTATCCAACAATTCTTCTTCGGTAGCGAGTATGCACCAAGGATGGTTTCGGGTTAGCGGTCCCTCAATGGCGCCGACCTTGCTAGGGCAAAGTCGTCAGTGGGTCTGCGATCGGTGTCGCGAGACCCATTTCTTTTTTCTCTTAAATCCATCAGCATCGATGGTTGATTGTGGAGTCTGTGCTGACAAAAAGGTGGATGTAAACAGCCTGAAGCAGTGTCCAGGGGATCAGGTGCAAATCAGTGTCTATAAAGGTCAAAAGTCTTCAGCTATCGCGCGCCGTGGTGAACTGATTGCAGTGGATTATCAAGGATCGATGCACGTTAAAAGACTCGTCGGTTTACCCGGTGATACGATTGGGTTGTCAGGTTCACATCTCACTGTGAATTCAATCCGATTGGAGGACGTGATAGGTGCGGAGCAAGTTCCGTTTCCTGTTCCTTGGTTTATTGTTGATAAGGATTCGTTGTCCGTAGATAGTGTTTGGGAAAGTGTGAACGATTCTGTGGCATCGCACGAACCGTGGGCACGTGATTCAAATGGTGTTTGGAACTCAGTGGGGAATGAACTGGGGTGGTTGGTTTACGTGCCTAGCAGAAAGAACGGTAAGCACATCGCCTCGCCAATTTGGGATGACCTAACGTTCAATGTCGGTCTTCAGCGTAAGCTGTTCCCAGTAGATCGTTTACGTGTAAGCGGCATAGCACTGGTGCCGATGAGAATCAAAGTGCAGTTTTGGACGAGTGAAGGAGTCAAGCTGGCTTTGAGAGAAGTCGGAGAGAATCAGTCGTTTAGCCTCAGTGTTTATGACGCAGTGGACCTTTCATCGAATGAGCTGAGTCAATCACCGGTTAGTCAAACTGAGCCGATTGCGATTTCATTTTCCGGTTCAGGAGCCCGGGTGAAAGACCTCATGCTAGAGAGATCCTTGGAATATCGAATACGGCCCCATGATCCTGATCGTTATCCCATCACCTTGTCCAGCAGTCAGTATTTCGTTTTAGGCGACAATGTGGCCGTCTCTATCGATTCTCGTAATTGGGGACCTCTGGAAATTAGCTCGGTGATGGGCAAGGTTGATCAAGTTTCTCGAGTGCTGGAGGATTGAGGTTTTTCGACATCGCAGCGAGCTTTGCTGGATCGTTATTCCTTTTGTGGTCTGAGGATGGTTTTACTTTTTGGTAAGCGATGTCATGTATTCAACGATATCCACAAGTCCTTTTTGGTCGAATGTGTGATGAAGGTTCTCTGGCATGATCGATTTCTCGGACTTTTTAATCTGTTCTACATTTTCCTTAGCTAATCTCCGATCAATTGCCTCTGCAGTTCGAATTACGATTTCTTTTTCACTGTCCGATATTTTCAATCCATTGATGACTTGCCCATCAAGTGTGAGAACGGAATAGTTTTCGTAGTTGTGGCTAATGCCAGCGCTGGGGTCGAGAATTGCTGTGTACATGGCTTCACGAGAAAGTTTACTGCCGATTTCAGACAAGTCCGGTCCAACGTCTTTGCCAACACGATTAACAATGTGGCAATTCGAACATGTTGCCGTGCTTTCAAAGAGTTTTCTCCCGCTCGTGATATCACCTTTCATCCCTGCAAGTTGATCGATTGATGCGAGTGGCTTTGCGTTTTTCTGTTGAGGTTGAGGCAAGAGTTTTCCTGCACGTGTACGAATATTCTCGTTGTTCGATCTCGCCAGCAATCCACCAGCTAACAGTCGCATATCTGCAGGAAATGCTTTTTCGGAAACAAGTTGGAGGATTGCATTCTGCCCCGTTCCATTTCTCGCTAGGCCGGTTACCACAAGTTTCTTCACATCGAAGGCGAGCTGTTCTTCCTTGAGTGCGTTGCAGAGGATCTTACGAGCTGACTCATTTCCAAGAAGCCCAAGAGTCCTTGCCGTGTTTGCGGCGGTATCACGATTCTCCGATTGCAGGAGTTCCTTAATGCTAATATCAGTACCTGAAATATCGAGAAGCAATCTCATTGCCTCTGTTTTTGCATTGTCGGAGGTGCCCGAAATGATTATCGCTTGGAGTTGTTTTTCGATTCCTTCGGGTCGAAACTGCTTTGCGAGGTCTAGGTATTCCTGTGTGCCAACAACTCTATTCATATGACGATGAATTGCAGCGATTACATGGGTATCGTTTGCATAATCGTATCCTTCCATTCGCTGTACGGCTCTCACGATGATTGCGTCATTACGAGCTCGCAACGCATCCTCTGCAGACAGGGTTGTATGAGCAAAAATGAGGTAAATGGCAAAGGGGAAGATCGCTGATTTGTGTGGCATCTGTGATCAGGCTGAAATAGGTGTTTGATTTAAATGATTCTGATGAGTAACGATCTCTCTTCAAGTTGATTAAAGAGTGAGTAACTTTTTCATCGCTTCCGTTCTTACCTCAGGTTTGTGGTATTCAAGGCTACGAAAGTAACGATTTGTCTCCTCAAGGCTGAGTTCAGGATTGCTGATGATTTTTACGAGGGCGCTGGCGGCTTGTTCCGCGCGTACTCGCCAAATAATGTCACGGCCTACTGGCGTATCGACTTGGGATTCTTCTGTTTTTTTCCAAGCTGAAAAGCACTCATCAGCCCTGAGATCGCTTCCGATACCGAGTGCTTCTAGGTACCAGCGATCTTTTCCATCATGTTGATTCGCCAAGATTGCCCATACCGAGGGCATTTCATCTGATGTGTCAAAACGAAGAGCGAGTGCGAGTTCACGACGAACCGCGGCCGAGGGGTCTTTGGCTGCTCGAAGGCAAGCAATGGAGGGAGGAAGTTGCAGTTGCTTTGCAAGTCGAATTGCAACACATCGAATGTTTTCGTCCTGATCAGTGAGGCCCAGTTCAACGTAATGACTGCCCCGACCTTGGATTCTCCCCAGAAGCCACAAGGCTCTTGCACGATGTCGAGCATTTGCCGACTCAAATAATTTCAATAGTTCCGCTTCCGCGATATCTCCCATCTCTTTGAGAGCCATCCATGCGCGGTAACGTACGGACTGATTCGGGTTCTGCAATGCGACTACTGCACCTTTTGCAGTTTTGTAATCGAATTGTGGTACTTCGTATCCAGTTTTTGGGGGTGCAATTCTGAAGAGGCGTCCTCGGTCAGTATCTCCCTGTCGGTGACCGCCCACTCCTGGATCATACCAGTCTGATACGAATAGCGATCCATCCGGCGCGACGCAGACATCCGCTGGACGGAACCACTTATCGGTGGACCCAGTCATCAATGGGTCAATCCCCGCACTATAACCTGCACCATTTCTTTCTACGGGATAAGCGCGAACAACGTTGGGGCCCGGGTCACAGTGAATTACTTGATTCCAAAATCTTTTTGGCAACAGTGTTCCTTCATAAATACAAATTCCGGAAGGTGATCCCGCTCCAGTTTGTAAAACATTAGGCACAACTCCCGGATCATTAAGATGCCAATGACGATGCGGGATTTCATCTTCGAGCGTAATGCGAGAGTCTCTCCATCCGGCACCGGTTAGTTCATCACGGTAGCCATAGTTACCTTGCTCCATGACAAAGTTTATTCGAGTACCACGGTTGCCATCGTCATCATTATCACTCTGCCATAGTGATCCAAACGAATCTACAGTTGTCTCATAGTTGTTACGAAAGTTATGCGCCAGCACTTCAAAATTTGATCCATCAAGTTCGCATCGAAATGGCATGCCTCCGTAAAAAGGTTTTCCATTATCCACCACCGGTCGTCCATGAATGTCAATGACGGTTTCACCCTTGGAGTCTTTTACTTGCCTTCCTGTATTCCCAAAGTTCCAATACAGACGACCATCGGGACCAAAAAGGAAGGAGTGAGCAGAGTGATCATGTTGAGGTTGTCCAGTCTCCGTGAAGATTGCCTCTTTTTTATCTGGTATGTCATCTCCATCGAGATCAGTGAAACGCCAAATATTGGGTGTAGCCGATACAATAACTTGGTTTCCTAGTACACAGATGCCCATGGCAGAATCAATGTCGCGACCTTGATAATAGGTTTTTGCGACATCCATGACCCCATCCTGATCCGTGTCTTCGAGGATCAGGATACGGTCGCCCTGTGGTCGGGAATTATTATTGTGGCGATAGTTCATCACATCACAGACCCACACACGACCGCGATCATCGATGTCAAGATTCGTGAGGCTGCGTAGAATTGGCTCGCTTGCAGATAGTGTGGCTTCTAGACCTTCTCCAATGGAGAGCCCAGAGATTGCGGATGATGCGAGACGCTGATTCTCGTTGTCACTTTCAGTTTCGGTTTTGATCGAAGGCGGAGCATCTGCGTAGACAGCAAATTGCACACTTGTGTTCTGTCCATTGTTTTGGGAGGTCCCACCCGAATCAAGAACTCCCTCCGCGGTGAATCGGTCAAAGCCCGATGGGATTTTGAAGTGAATCAGGCTGACGGAATGGGCGCCAATGCATGGCTGGCGAATCTCAACACCGTCAATCGAACATTTCTGCCCCATGCAGTTAGCATTTTTGTGTACTTTGCCAAATCCTGATTTTGCAGAAACCCATTTTGCGTCTACAAGTGAAAGTTTTTGGTTCTGACCATGCAACGTTGGATTGACCCAATTGGCCCAATCACAGCTAAAGCCATTACCTCCATCACCGATGAGAAGGTAAAGGTCTTTGACTCCTTTGACTGAAGTATCGATTGAGGCTTTGCCACCGCTAGATACGGTTACCACCGGTGATTCGAAAAGCTTTCGGGGCTTCCCTTTCGGGGCAGTCTCTTTGCCTCGTACCCGAGTTTGATCCGCTGGTTTAGGAATGATCTGCACCCGCGGTGTCTTTAGATTGAAATCTGACTCGATCCTTTGCTGATTGAAGTTCTTGGGTGGATCGTAATCTTGATTCTTCAGGAGAGCCTCAATTCCAACCTCCCCAGATGTTTCGGAGTCTTGCGAAGAGATCTTTGATTGACTCGTCCAAAGGATGGCATTGGTGACAAGTTTTCGAATGTCGTTGTTGCCCCAGTTCCAATGGAAGTGACCGCCTGTAAATCCGAATGAGCGACCTCCGTCAGGACGTTCAAATGCCCAAGCAACTGTTTGTGGTTCACCATTTGCAACGCTTTTTCTTACAGCAGGATTACCACTGTGAGGTCCATCGTTTCTTCTCATGGTCTCTGGTGGTGCCACCGCGGAAAGTATCGGCGTGACCTTTCTCGAGGGGTTAAATCGCATATGAAAATACCATTCATCATTTGCTTTGAACGGATTAACACCGCGGGTGATTGGGTGCTCCGGTAATGTTTTGAAGTCTGCAACCCAGTGAGGATTAACACTCCAGTTCACTTCAAAATGCCCGCCGAGCCATTCCACCCAAGCATCACCCGTTTCACCCGGAGACATTTCTACCGCGTAATGAATACAGACCAGTCCGCAACCCTGAGATAGTTTCTCAGTTAATCGAGCTAGATGCGGGGCCGCTAGATGCCTCTTCCCTCCATCGCAGTAAATAACAATCGAATCTGCTGCTTCAATTAACGAGTCATCGTTGGGCCATCCGCGGACCACGCGCACGTCTACGTCGTCTGAACTATTATTGAGTGACTCTTCAAGTATTTTGAGACCAGCAAAATGTTCGTGGGAACCGTAGCCGTGTGAGGGCGATCCGGCGATCAATAAGATATTTGGGGGTTCAGCCGCACGAGATTGACATGCTGTCGATAAGCTGATGAATGCGACGGATAGCAGTAGCCGATACATAGAAGAGCACTCTCAATGATTTGCTAAAGAAGCGTTGTGTCTGTTTAGTGAAAACATTGCTCTAGTGCAATGTTTGCGAGTCACCAATGAAATGTGAATTATGAAACCTAACGAACCGCAAGCTTAAGAGGAGTCTCGTTGACTTCTTATAGACGCTCTGGTGTTTAGGCATTGATACGCTTTTACTCGATTAACCTGACACGATTCCCTCGGTTTGGTACGCCGGTTCGGGCTCGCATCCATCTCGTTAATCTAGATTGTGACGAGTCAAAATAATCGACTCTTGGCGTGTCATCGTCGCGTGCCAGTTTAGCCGATTTCGCACAGGATGTTGTCTTTTCATCATGAAAGAATATGAACAAAAAAGCTGTTAGGCCTTCGGTTCATTGCTTTCAGCCGAGTTCGTCGAGGCGAGCGGTTCAAAGCAGACGCTCCGGAGGCGAGAGAGGATCATGGCTCCTTGGATGATCGAAGGTTAATTCACTTGGTGGCATGAGTAGAATGATCTTCTCTCTCACCACCGCAAGCTCCGGTGTTGACCTGGAAATTGACGGCTGTCGATGCGCTCCATTTGCTGAAGAATCGCATTCTAAGTTGCGGATTTGCCGGAATCTCTCGCAGTTTGCCTTGTGGAGCTTTTCAGCATTTGTAGGCATAACACTCATGGCAAACTGTATTGTTTTCCGGATAAATCAGCGTTTCCGCCTGTTTTCATTGGAATATTGATTCATTTGTGAAATCGGATGCCGAGCATTGGGAAAGCGACATTCGTCAGCTACATTGTTGAAAGTTGATTCTTCCCACTACTCGTTCAAGTCAGCAATCCTTTGAAAGCGAAAATAGTTCTACTGCCCGGTGATGGTATTGGCCCTGAGATCACGCAACAGGCTGAACGCGTGCTTGAGACCATTTCTGGGAAGTTTGGTCACGAGTTCGAATTTAGCTCCCATTTGATAGGTGGCATTGCGATCGATTCGACAGGTGAGCCTCTTCCCGGGGCAACGGTAGATGCATGTCGTGATTCTGATGCCATCTTGCTAGGTGCAGTGGGTGGTCCTAAGTGGGATGACCCCTCAGCAAAAACGCGGCCCGAGGCAGGCCTGCTACAAATTCGGAAGGAACTTGGGCTTTTCGCGAATCTTCGTCCAATAAGATTATTTGATCAGTTGGTTGATGCCTCACCATTGAAGCGTGAGATCATTGAAGGAACAGATATCTTGTTTCTTCGGGAGCTGACTGGTGGGATCTATTTTGGCGATTCTGGTCGCAGTGGCGATGGAAACAGTGAGTCAGCTTTTCAGTCAATGGTTTACAGTGTGCCGGAGGTTGAGAGAATTGTTCGATTGGCCGCAAAGGCTGCTCAAGGCCGTAGTAACCGCTTGACGAGTGTTGATAAAGCGAACGTTCTGGAGCCAAGCCGGCTCTGGAGGCAGGTGTCAGCCAGGGTGATGGAAGAAGAGTTTCCGGAGGTTGAATATGATGTGGTTTTGGTCGATGCGATGGCCATGCATTTGATTAATCGACCTCGAGATTTCGATGTGGTCGTTACTGGTAACATGTTTGGTGATATTCTTACTGATGAAGCCTCCATGCTGCCTGGATCTTTGGGAATGCTGCCAAGTGCTTCTCTCGGTTCGAGCGGACCCGGTTTGTATGAACCAATTCATGGGTCTGCACCCGATATTGCTGGGAAGGATATTGCAAATCCTTTGGCCACAATTCTTGCTGCTGCGATGTTGCTCCGACACTCTCTAAATCTGAGTGATGAAGCCGAGGCGATCGAGAATGCTGTGGGTCAAGTTTTGGCTGATGGATTCAGGACGGGTGATATTGCCCGCGGTGCAGAAGCTATTGGTACTGAAGCCATGGGATCCGCCGTTATTGAAAGATTAGTTAAATAGCAATGTTTTCCACTTCTTTTTTATCTGCCTCGTTACTCCTCGCTGAGGGACAGTGGCACAACACCAGATTTTACGTTCTGCTCGCGGTGATCTTAGCCGCGTTGAGCATTGCGTCGGTTGTTGGAGTGATTCTGAAAAGACGAGAAAGAGTTGGGATAGAGTCTGCCTTAATAAATCGCTTCAATCATAAACTTCGAGTTTGGTGGTTGATGGTGGCAATCTTTGCTTTTGGATTTCTTTTCCATCGTATTGGCGTGGTGCTGCTTTTCGGATTGGTTTCGTTTTGGGCGTTGCGAGAGTTCATCACGATGACGCCGACCCGACGAGGTGATCATCGGACTCTCTTTTGGGTCTTTTTTATCTTTACTCCACTACAGTATTTCCTTATCGCACTGGGCAGTGAGCCACCGGCCTGGCTTGGTGGAGATCGAGGCATTGATTATTACGACTACTACAGCATTGTGATTCCGGTTTATGCGAGCCTTTTTGTACCAGCTCGTGCTGCATTTGCTGGCGACTACAAACGCTTTTTAGAGCGGAGCGCAAAAATACAATTTGGTCTTTTGATCTGTGTCTATTCCTTGAGTTATGCCCCTGCCATTCTCGATTTGGATTTAGTACAGACTGACGGTACACCGTGGGATGGCAGCACGGTGAGCGTGCTTTTGTTCTTCGTTTTAATTGCCCAGCTGGCATCGGTGTTTGAAAGGTCTTGGGGAAAATTAGCGGGTCGACACGTGATTGCTGAGAAAATCAATGCCTCCAGAACCTGGGAAGGACTTTTGGGAAGTATGGTGACGACAGGCTTCGTCGCGGCCACACTTTCCTGGGCAACACCTTTTCACTGGTGGGAAGCGGGCATGCTTGGAGCCGTTGTCACAGTGATGGCTTGCGGTGGCACGATGACGATGAGTGCAATCAAACGAGACCGGGGAGTTACAGATACTGGAACTCTCGTGCAGGGTCATGCCGGTTTACTCGATCAAATTGACAGTATTTGCTTTGCCGCGCCTGTCTTCTATCACTTCACACGGTTCTTCTGGGTTTAGCCTTGCGTCTCTTTGATTCCCATGCCCATCTGAATTCCGATCAGCTTCTGGGGCAGGTAGATGATGTTGTTGATCGAGCGCGCTCATCCGGTCTTGAGGGCATCATGGTCATTGGAGTTGACCTCGAGACCAGTCGAATTGCGTGTGATCTTGCAGCAAAGTTTCCGGGATTTCTTTACGCCGCAATTGGTATTCAGCCAAATTCTGCGGGGGAGGCTGACGAAGGACATTTCGATGAAGTTGCAAACCTGGCTGCGTATCCCGGTGTTCGAGCAATCGGTGAAACCGGGTTGGATTGTTATTGGGATGACACTCCTTTGGAGGTACAGCGTGTTTATTTCGATCGGCATATAGATTTATGTAACAAGACCGGATTACCAATGGTCATCCACATGCGAGAAAGTGGTGCTGAGATTGTTGAGCAATTAGAATCGCGAGATTCAATACCGTCAGGGGTGATGCATTCTTTCACAGGTGACATTGAACTCGCTGAGCAATGCTTGGAGTTGGGGCTTTATATCAGTTTCGCCGGCATGGTTACTTTCAAGAATAATCCTGAGCTACGTGAAGTCGCGAAAAGGATACCGCTTGATCGTATCTTGATTGAGACAGACTCGCCGTATCTTAGCCCAGAGCCTTTGCGTGGTCGTCGGCCCAACGAACCTGAACGAGTGATTCACATTTTGAATTGTCTTGCTGAAACTCGTAATATTGCACCAGAAGAACTCGCGGATGCGACGACCGAGAATGCGAAAAGACTTTTTCAATTGCCGTGAATGTTGGAACCTTTTCTCAAGCGTCGATACCCGATTGACTTGTAGGACTACGTTTGCCAACAAGATGCTTATTCGTCAGATGCTCAGTAAGAAGCCGACACGTA
>CAXQOB010000036.1:0-16834 GCA_964225475.1 Candidatus Nitrosopumilus sp.
TCGGCGCTTGGGTTTGCGAACAGTCTCACTTGGCTCAAGAAGGTCCCGCCGAGGAATTCACGCATCCATGCTCGGATGGACGCGGACGCGATCACGCTCTGTCGGTGGAAGGCCTCCTTTTGGCGAATACGTTGTATCAGGTCTGTCTTGGCTCGCCCTTGGTTGGTTTCAATGGATGAATCGTTAACTGTCAAATCCTCGGGGACGGGGCTATTGTCATCGGCATGCTTTGGATGTCTCTGCGTTACCGCAGCGTCCCTCTTTTCATGATGATCGGTCGGCGCTTTTATCTCGCTGTAGATGATAGGATTTTGGTGTTTCCGGATCGCCGATAATAATTCGGTAAGCCTTAGCTCTGCGTTCGCGGCTTCCGGATCTGCAGTGACTGAACCTTCTTCCTCATCCTGCAGAAAACGAATTAACATTAACGCCTCGCTGACGTTCTGTTCCGCAAGGCTCTCAGGTCGCAACACTTCACGGTCGTCCAAGTCCCCCAGGATGTCCGCCAGCTCATCCAAACGCCTGAACTGCTCAGGGTGTTGTAAGGCCACGCCCAATTGGGTTCGCGCCCTCTGCATTGCAGCGGTTAGGTCCTCGAAGTCGACGTGGCTAACCATTGAGGTGAATTGTCCTGCAGCGATGGAGATCACTGTAATGACGGGTAGCAAGACCGTTGCCATGATCAAGGTGGTTGTCATAAGACAGGCAAGACGGGAACGCTTTTTGGTCTTGATCAATACCCATTCGTGGATAGGGCGAAACAGTACGACCAAAAGAACAGCGAGGAATAATGGGACGAAGAAGCCGGCCATTACGCGATAGAATAAGAGTCCAACGCCAACAATCCCGAGGAGAATCATGCCGAAGGAAACGATTCTCCCGATCCGTGGTGTTTGCGTTTCCGTAGCGCTGCCTCCCGATTTCACCTCAATCGATGCGTGGTCGGCTGTGGACGGATCCGCCGTCGATGAATCTTGGCCGACGCTCTCTGCGGCATTTGGTTGAGCCGAAACGCGCTCACCGTTGGTGCTCGAGGCGTTCGCTGGTTCGTCGTTGGAGTTCGGTTGATCACTTGCCACGTAAGATTACCGTAAAGGCGAAGGGTTAATGGACCCGGTGGGTCGCGCTGACGTCGCTGCCGCTACACACCCTAGCGTTTCTGATCGAGATGCCCATGGATCCTGATTCGTGAGTTCGTTATTTTCTCTCTCACCTATCGTTAAGTTTAGCTTAATTAGCGGTGGCGAGGCATACGATTAAGAAACACCTGTTGTGTCCGTAAGACAAAATGCCTGACAATGAGGAACGCAGGCGAGAGAACTTTGTTATCCCTGTGGGTTGATCACCTCTGACGCAGTCGGTCTCTGGAGCATGCCGCCCATGCAACATTTTGCTTCGGTTAAGACATTAAAGCGACTCTTTAGGGTATTTGTCACTCTTTTGGTTGTCCTTGGTCTCGTTTACGCTTCTTATGAGGCAGTCGGGCAATGGAGAGCGGAATCCAACCGTGCGGCGATGGAAATTGCCGAGCTAGACGAGGTTCTTTCGCGGACTGATGATGCCGGTCAACGGGATCTGATCATTGAGAAACGTGAACAATTAATTGCCAATCAACCACTGCTGCGTAACGTGGATTATCGGTATTTGTTCCTCGCGGCGTTTTCCTACGCGATTGGATTGATTCCATCGGCACTTCTCTTGTGTCAGGCGATAGGCTCATTCGGTGAAAAACCTCCCTCATCTATCACAATCGCGGCCCACCTTTTGGGGCATGTTGGAAAATATGTACCTGGGAAGGCACTAGTGGTGGTTCTTCGTGCTGGGGTTTTGCGGTCGGCCGGTGTGCCTACACTCAAAGCCACGGTGAGCATCTTTATCGAAACCTTAATGATGATGGCGGTGGGCGGGACAATTTCATCACTGATAGTGGTTTTATTGCCGGTACCGCGCTGGATCATTGGGTTAGCAATTCTGGCGTCGATTGTTGCTAGCCTACCGACGCTGCCGCCGATAATGTCAAGGATCACCAAGTACTTGTTCCAAAAAAAGAAGGGGCTTGCCGAGTCGGCGAGTGCGACAGGAGTTGATAACAGCGAAGAGTCGGTTGAGGCAGCGGGTTATCGAAATGTTCAACAGAATGTTTGGCGGCTGTTTTTTATTGGGTGGTTTCTTTCAATTGTCACCTGGTGTCTTATTGGTTTTTCTTTTTCCTGCGTGATCGTGGCAATTCCCACGGGTGAGATTCTTCCCCCGCCGTTGATGCTATTTGCTATTTCCACCGCGGCGATTAGTCTGGCAGTAGTCCTTGGTTTTGCTTCGCTGATCCCTGGGGGTGCGGGTGTTCGCGAGCTCGTGTTAGCCTCCATTCTTGGAATTATGATTACGCCGACACATGGCCTTTTGGCGGCTGTGCTTATACGCGGTATTCATATCTTCACCGAGGCGCTAATCGCCGTGGGTTGTTGGATCTGGCTACGAGGGAATCAGATCGGACCTCAGGGGTAATCATGTAAGCGCATGAAGTCTCGCGTCGCATCGCTTTTACCCAATGTTCCTGATCACATTTGGTTTGAACGAATCAACCCCCTTGGCCAGATTTAGGTCCGTTCGCGATACCCCTACGGCCCGCTCTGTCTTGACTTTGCTTGGAGCCGGGCAATTCTTCGCTTTTAGGTTCTATCTCGTGGGTAGGGCTTAGTCTCGTTCTCGAATACACGATTGCAAGGAATTGACTGGGGAGATGGGAGAAAACGGTCTACCGCGTACCAAGACTTACAGTATTGAGAAGGGGATTTCATCGAAACCAACCGCAAAGGAAGGGAATCCAAGTGGTTTGCCCGAACCGATGCATATCAAGCGAAGCCTCGTACGCGGGCTGGTGGCAAGTTTTCTCGTTCATCTAATTGGATCATGTTTGCTTGGTCTGATTCTCACTGGACAACTCCCCCCTAGTCGCACTTTGGTCGTGCATTCCGTCACTTCCGGCGAGGTGTTGCTACCGCTCACGGTATTTAACGTTGAGGACTTTCGTGCGGTACCCATGATGCCTGTTAAGGCTAAATCGGAAACGATCAAGGTGGATACCAGCCTGGTTACTGCTAATGGAAACGTTGGATTTGATTCGTTTTCGCCAATGCTTTTCAATCCCGTGGTGGAAGTTTCAATGTCGGAACGTCTTCCGGAAGCGATGGGTCGGGTCCATCACCAAGCGACCGCGATGAGTTCGTTCCATGGGATACCGACCTCCGGTAAACGTATTGTCTATGTGATCGATTGCTCCAAGAGCATGGGTTATCGCTTTGAGATGGCAATCGCAAGTCTGTTGCGGTCGATCCGTCAACTCTCCGTTGAGCAGACATTCAATGTGATTCTTTTCGACAAGCAAACACACCTGCCGTTGCAATTAAAAGGTTCGCCTGTTGAAAGGGGGCACTCTCCCATGCCTGAGACTATTGATCGGCTTAGGTTGCGATTAGAGCAAATGGTGTTAGGACCAGGGGGGTCACCCGAGGCTGCGTTTAAACTTGCAATGTCTTTGGAACCAGACACTGTCTTTCTTTTGACGGATGGCGAATTCCCAAACTCGGTTTGTGAATCGATCTGCCAGCTTAATCAAGACGTAAACGGCTTTGGTGAGCATCTCCGCAGGGCGACCATTCACACGATTCAGTATGGTGAACGCCGGAAGAATATTTCCTTAGTCAACATTGCAGGGAGGAACGGTGGCACTTATCAGAATGTTGGGCTGGAGAAATGATTATGGCCGTCGTTTGCTAAGAGGGGTGTTCCTTGGGGCGGTGACCAACTAGTTGATTCCCACGATGTCAGCGAATTGCTAGAAACGGTCCAGCCGGGGACAGCTCCACGGAACTGCTAGCTCAAACATCGAAATGGTAGTATTTCACCTGAAAGTTCCGGCCTAAGGGTTTCTGAATGAGTTGTCAGTAGGGCTTGGCTTACTTAAAATGCTCGGACTTCAATTGGAGGGACGGCGATGAACGAAGATTAGCCGGGGTCTACCGCAACCATCTTTTGCGGATTTCCATCGAAGTGCGTTTCGTATATACGTCCTCAACCCTTCTGCTCTGCGATCAACTTCATGCACCGTTCCAACAATCTCTTGCGATACCTTGCAATCGCAATTGCTATGTTATCGACGATCGACTCCAGTCGCCTATTCGGTAAATCGGGGCAAACGCCCAGTGACCAAAAGAGTCAGGTCACGCAGCCTAATGTTGATGGATCCGCACAAACCGAAACCACGGTGCTCGAAACATCGACCGAAACAGCTGAGGCAGTGGACATCGTTAGACGCAGTAGTGACGCACCGACGGCTTCGGTTCCGCTTGGAATTACCCCCGCCGGCATACAAAGACACGTGACGGGGAAATGGGCCGCACTTGCTGTGAATGGCGTAAATCGCAGCGATAGCGATGCGGAGGAAATGATTGTTTTTACGCTGGGTGGAGACGAGAACAATCAAGTCTCTCGAAAGGTTTGGATTCCTGCTGGCGCTCGACGTCAGGCGTGGTTTCCGATCCTCATCCCAGACGTTCCTCTCGATGCAACTCAAATCACTGGGCAATTCATTCAGGTCACGGATACGGAAGATGGTGAGACGTATCAGGCAAACCGCGTAGGTAGCCCCACCTCTAAACGCTCGCTTTTGCTATCCCCGGAAACCGATGAACAATCCGCAATGATGATCGATTCCATTTTTGATGGCGAAGCCAATGAAAAGGAGGAGAAATCTCTCACGGAAATGATTTATGCGGGTTTTGACTCAGCGACGAACATCCAACAGGATTTGGGAATGCCGCGTTTCGCAGCTCACTTTCTGCCGCCTACGCCGAATCCGCTTGATAGCCTTGATCAGTTGATCATAGCGAGTGACAGCCTGCTTAATGACACGGTTGGTGTCGCTCGTCTCAGGCAGTGGCTGAACGATGGTGGAAGGGTTTGGGTGATGGCTGACAAGGTTTCACCGAGGTCAGTTCAGGCATTACTGGGCGACTCCGCCAATTTCGAGGTTCTGGACCGTGTTCAATTGAACAATTTTACAATTGAAACGTTGGATCCTTTTTTTCGTACAGTAAGCCTTGATGAAGCGTGGGCGTCCGAGACGCCTGTGGATTTTCTTCGGGTGATGACAGATGCGGCTGATGTGCATTCACAGATCGATGGCTGGCCGTCGGCTTTTTGGATTCCTTCTGGAAAGGGCGAGATCATTGTGACCACACTCGGTCATGAAGGGTGGATGCTCAACGGTCAACCGACCGAGACCTATACTGCTCTTTCGTCTCGCTTTTTTATTAAGCGAGATCAGCCTGCGGATCGCGCGGAACTTGTGAGGAAGGAGTTGAATCGAGAAATAGGGTACGAGATTCCAGAGCGGCGGCTAATCGCTGTCGTTTTGGGAGTGCATTTTCTGTTGACTCTCGCCGCGGGGCTTTATTTCGCGCGACAAAAAGAATTGCACAAACTTGGACTCGTTCTGCCAGCGTCGGTGATCCTTGCTGTGGGAATTTTACTGGTGGTTGGTTCGACGAATACGTCGGCGGTTCCCTCGACGATTGCAGTTGGCCAGGTAGCACGAGCAATACCGGACACCTCTCAAGTAGCCATTGATACCACGATCGCCGTTTATAGTCAGGGCTCCCAAGAGCTACCGCTTCGAACTGGCCCAGACACGATGATCCGCCCGGATTCGAATTGGGCATCATCGGAGACCCGTCGGCATCAATATACCGATGATGGCGTAGCTGAATGGAAGTTTCTGAAGCAGCCTCCGGGCAAAATTCAGCACTTGTCCGGCTCGACCCGTAAAAGCAGTGAGAACCCTTGGCAGATTCAGGGGCAGTTCGACGAAAATGGGTTTGTGGGAAGGCTTAATGGATTAGACGTTGATGCCGTCAGTGATGCGGTTGTTGTTTCCTCTTCACTGCCCTCCATGGGCATTACGATTAATTCCTCGAAGAATGAGTTAGTGGGCGGCCAGGGACAGGTCCTCTTACCCGGCCAGTTTTACGACGGGGCATTGCTTACCGAAGTGCAACGAAAACGCCAGGCCTTCATTCGCGATCTGGTTGGTACCGACAGCACGCTTCGTACTCGAGAACCGACGATGCTTATCTGGACCGATCCGATTGTTGACGATATTGAATTCCCCCAAGGTTTTGAGAAGCGTGGCTGGACGCTGGTGTCATGCCCAATCAACCTGCTACCCCCCGCTGCGGGTCAGTCGTTAGTGATTCCTCCCGGGTTTGTCAAAATCAATCCTTTTCGAGGGGATCGCGGTGTGTCGACTCTTTATAACCCAGAAAATGGTCAGTGGATCGAGTCAATGGATCGACCCGCAAGTGTTGACCTCTCGATTGAACTTCCCGCTGCTGTGGTTCCTTGCAAATTGACCGAATGCAACGTCAGCCTACACGCAAACACTCCCGGGCGAGTTTTATCCGTCTATGGTTACAATAATACAACTTCTGAGAAGGTCCCCGTCAAAGAAATTGCTAATGTTCCAGGCTTGGTGCAATTCACCATAAGTGATGCCGAGGTCATGAACTTGGATGCGAAGGGTGCTTTCCGAATTACCTTAGAGGTTTCGGAAACCGAGGAAGAGAAGGAAAACGAGGAAAAGGACGTCGATGCATTCGCTGCTTCGGAACCCGAGTCGCAACCTGATGGTTTAACTAATGATTCAAAAAGCGCGATACCGTGGTCCATTAAGTACCTGCATTTCAATGTAAAGGGCACCGCGATGTAGGGTGCTCCCTGCATTAAATACCATTTAATTGAACAACGACCCTCATTCATTTAGACACTCACAAGAATTCGCGGTGCTTATGCACGTGAAGGCAAAGGGACAGAAGGCATGACTAGCCAATCACCCGCGATCGAAATCAATCAGCTAACCAAACGGTACGGTGAATTTGTAGCGCTCGATTCACTTACGCTACAGGTTGAACGCGGACAGATCCTTGGATTTATCGGTCCAAACGGTGCCGGGAAAACGACGACGATACGGATACTTGTTGGATTGTTGAAAGCGACAAGCGGGACTGCGACGATTGCGGGTGCTGATTGTTTAACCGAGACCAAAAAGATCAAGAGACTGGTAGGGTATATGCCGGATGAGTTCGGCAAATACGACAACATGCGAGTCAGCGAATATCTGGACTTCTTTGGGGCCGCATACGGTATAGCTCGACGATTCCGGGCCAAACGCATCGACGAGGTGTTGGACATCGCTGGGGCGACTCATATGAAGGACCTATTCGTCGACGCATTGAGCCGGGGGATGCAACAGCGCGTCGCTCTTGCCAGAACGATGATGCATGATCCCGAGGTTCTGATTCTGGATGAGCCGGCGAACGGCCTAGATCCACAAGCACGAATTGATATGAGAACCATGTTGCTTCGCTTGTCAGAGCTGGGCAAAACACTGATTGTTACTAGTCACATCCTCCCAGAACTTGCGAGGATTTGTGATGTCGTTGCGATGATCACAAGGGGTAAGTTGAGAGCTGCGGGTACCGTCGACACGATTATGCGTCAAATCCAACAGCGACGGACTTTTGAGGTAATGTTACTGGAGGAGACTGCACTTGTTCCGGTCGCGGAGACGTTGCAGGCATGGCTGGGAGAGAACGAGGGAGATCTTGCACCAAAGGGAAATGAAATCACACAATCCGAGACCGAGCGAATAGTGAGGTTTTCCACGGCCTTAACTGATGAGCAGTTATCGCCGCTCCTTGGGCGATTGATCGCCGGTGGAGAGACGATTCTGCAATTCAGAGAGGTTACTACGGATTTGGAGGATGCGTTCCTCCATGTCGCAGGCGAAAGTAATCAAGACGCTGACGTTGAAAGCGACCAATCGGAAACGGTGGATGAGGAGGCTGGCGAATGAATCCGCTAATTCGTCGAGAGTTCATCGGAATTCTACGGTCGCCCAAGACCTTTACGATGTTACTTTTCCTTACCTTCTTGTTTTCCGCCACGGTTGTACTTCAGTGGCCCGTTGATAGTTCGTCGGTAAGCGGATCTGAATCATTGGCGGTGTTCCGGGTATTCGGGTACGGCCTACTCGCTGGAATCGTATTTCTGGTGCCGGCGTTTCCTGCGACCTCGATCGTCAACGAAAAGAACAACAAAACACTTGCGTTACTACTGAATTCCCCACTGCGAGGCCCGGCAATTTACTTTGGGAAGATTGCTGGCGTCCTCATGTTCAGTTTGTTAGTGCTGCTTTGTAGTCTGCCTGCGTCGGCGGCTTGTTTTGCCATGGGGGGAATCTCGCTTTCGCAACAACTCGGCATGCTTTATCTGATCCTGTTCTTCATGATTATTCAGTACAGTACGCTGGGTATGCTGATCAGTAGTCACGTACAGACCAGCGATGCCGGCGTCCGAATCACCTACACCGCCGTTTTTTGTTTGTTGCTCGTCACCTTGATTCCCGCTGCGTTTCTACGCGGTACGAGCTTTTTCCCGGCAACGCTTTTGACTTCGGCGGAATGGCTTCGTTGCCTCTCTCCTCTTCCTGCCATGATGGAAATCCTCGGCGATGGGGATGTGGGCAATTCCGGCCTTCGGCAGGCATCGACGCTCGTACGGTTCCTCATGCTGACTGTGATCAGTAGCGTTTTATTCGCAAGCCTTACGCTGACTCGCTTGAACTATCGCATCTTCGATCGTTCCAAGAGTAAGGGGACAATCACGAACGATCGTGCACTTAGTACGCGTCTGGTGAGACGACTGATTTTTATCGTCGATCCACAGAGAAGAACCAATGGCATTCCTTGGTACCTCAATCCCGTAATGGTAAAAGAATTTCGTTGTAGGAAATTTGGTCGTAGCCAGTGGTTACTGCGGCTCATCGCAGGCTGCTCCATCGTTTCCATGCTTCTCACGTTTCTTGCAACCACCAGTGCAGAATCATGGGGCGTTGCTACCATCGGTCCTCTCCTCGTATTAATGCAGGTGATTTTGGTCGTTGTCCTAACGCCTAGTCTGGCATCAGGTTTAATTAGTGGAGAACGCGATAGCGGCGGCTGGGAAATTCTTCGAATGACACCCCTGTCGACGTTACGTGTCATCACCGGGAAACTACTGAGCGTGGTGTGGACGTTACTATTGGTCCTGATGGCGACCTTGCCCGGGTATGTCATGACCGTTTTGATCAAGCCCGACCTCTCACTTCAAATCCAGTTGGTTCTGGTCTCGCTGTTTTGGACCACACTACAAGCCTTAGCCATCAGTGCAGCGGTAGGTAGTCTATTTCGCTACACAGCGGTATCGACGTCAGTTACCTATGTCGCCGTCGTCGCGTTTTTCCTGACGCCAATGTTGTTGTGGGTAGCCAGAGAGGCACCGTTTGGGCACAGCACGGTCGAAACTGCCTTGTTGGCCACACCGGTTGGAGCGGCACTGAACGTAATTGGCGCATCTGGTTTTGAGGACTACCAACTGCTCCCAGCGGCATGGTGGATCTCAGGGATTGTCTCCGCTTTTATGTTTTTGGTTCTCAGCGTACAGGTTTGGCGATTAAATCGCGCAGTATGATGAATAGATTATCCTCGCTTCACCGCCTATTGATCTCGGCATTGATTACCGGTTCGTTGTTGTTTGCCCTAGCAAACGTAGTTAGTGCGCAACAACCATTCGGTAATTTTGAGGAATACGAGCCCAATCTCCTTGAGCGACCGGATTTGCGGCGGAAAATTGAAAGGCAAGTGGCGTACCCTGAGGGTTTAACGGAATTGTGGCAACGTGCGCTCGAGCGAAACGATGCACAGCTAAGTCGTCTGGTGATTGATTCAATTGCGATTGCAAAGCGGCGCGGTGTACCGGGAATCGGATCAATGCGAGAGACACTCATTGGTTTGGCAAGCGACGAATCGCTTGACCCCGAACTAGCCGTCGCACTTTCCAATGCCCTCGTTTCCATCGGGACAAAAGAAGATGCAGAGGTCCTGATAGCACTTGCTGATCGGTTCGGTCCCCGTGTTGAAGAAATCATCGAGCCCGTATTTGCGAATTGGGAAGTCCAAGCCATGGAGGATCGTTGGATAGATCGGCTCCTCAGTGGATCTCGCGGTGATTCAAGCTTAACTCGAGCGATGGAGGGATTGGCACAGCTCGGGGCGGTGAAGGCCACACCCGTCTTACAAAGATTTGTACGGGATGAAAAAAGAACGGCCTCCTTAAGACTGGTTGCTGCCCGAGCCCTGGCCGAAATCAAAACTGATGGGTCCGAGCCATTCGCGAGGGAACTCGCCGGTTCATCGATCTCTCAGTTCTATCAGCTACTCGCGATTACCGTTTTAAGCAAACACCAAGGAGAAGCGACGATTCAATTCTTAACCGACGCGCTCGAGCTTGGATCCAACGCGATCGACGCCGAGGCGGTAAGAAATCTTTATCGGATTAATCCCACGTTGGTCGAGAATCTAGCTGATACATTAAGTGAAAGCGATGATGCAAACGTCAGAAAATGGGTGATCGAATCCCTGGCCGATGCTGAATCAGCCGCTCGTATCCCAGGCCTGACTTACTTCCTGAACGATGTCAATCCGCATCTTCGTCGGAAAGTCAGTGAACACCTCATCAGACTCGCCGATTCCGCCGACTTGAGAACGCCGGTGATTGAGTTGACGACTGCGGTCCAGAATGAAGAGGAATGGCGTGGATGCGAACAGGCCTGCTATGTGCTTGCCAGGCTCAATCATGCTCCGAGTGGAGCGCGCATGGTTGAATTATTAGGTCATGAGCGAGGTGATGTGAAAGTTTCTGCAGCGTGGGGACTGCATGTCCTTCGATTACCTGAACACCTACCTGCGATGCTTGAGCATGCTCAGAGTGTCTATGACGGCTTTAAGTCGGGTCAATTGAATGCATTGATGAGGGGACTCGCGGAACACCAAGCCTTGCTTTTCAATTCATTTGGTGACCAACTCTATGAGCCTGCAGAGGAACTCATGATGGCGTACGTCCCGAAGGACTTCACTTTGGGTGTCCCAGCACGCGTCGCTGCTGTTTGGGCGTTGGGGATGTTACATGAGGATGAACCTATTGAAAGTCTCGTCTCCGACCTAATTGGTCGGTTGAAAGATAATGGCCAATTCCCCGAACTTGAAGATGTCAGGAACATGTCAGCTGTATCGTTAGGGAGGATGCGAGCAGATGCGGCTTTGGAGTCGTTGGAATTATTCGCAGAGGAAGGACTAACTGGCTGCTATTGGGCATTGGAACGCATGACCGGAAAAAAACCTCCCAAACCTCGGTTACAACAAACGCGGATTGATGACTGGTTTTTATCGCCGGTCCCCAAACCGTGACGTGCGTTTTTCAGCACCGTGAGATGACTTGGTAGCAGCAAGTGCGACAAGATGGGTTCGCCCTCGGGGCTATAAATCACGACTGAGCTGGCCAAAGAGATTGTCCTAACGGTAATCAACACTTCGACAAAAAGAAGAAAGGTTGCGATCACTCAAACGGCACTCAAAAAAGCGACCGACGGGTCGCCCCGCCGATCGCCTCCCCTCTCAAATTAATCCCGCTCTATCATCGTCTGACCCAATCATCAGGGGTCCTGTGTGGCAATCCTGCGTAAGCGAAACGAGCTTTTACTGAGTTGAATCCGTTCGATTGCGAATTCAAGACGATCAATGGTCGGCGTTAAAGAAAGCATTTCTCGTGCCACTCATCAGAATGTTTCGCTACTGTTTGTTCATGAAGCATTTCTTTTTCCAGCAGGAGATGATCTGCGGCAAAATGTTTCGCGATGCAGCGAAGGCCTCTCGATTGCTATCAAAGGGCTCGCCCTTTAGCTACACTGGAGCCGAAGGGCAGCTGCGCGGGTAATAGGCAGGTCCAGGTATGCGATGCTCGGTTTCTCAGCAGACAGATGAAGTTCGAACCCTATGCCACCCATAGAAATTCGTATCTTCGCGTTTCTTAATGCATTCCGTGATGGCATTTTTTTGGCGCGAAATTAGCCCGCGTTTGTAGCGTGTCGACGCATTTGGTCGGAGTTACTTGTACCGGATCTGTTTTGAGCTTCACCCGGCCGTGCCTCAGAATCGTAGTTGTTTGCGAATAGTTTTAGTTTGATGAAAAGCCCTCATGATCGTTCTCCGCCAGACTCCTCCTTGGGATTAAACACCTTGGAGGACATGATTCAAGTCATTCTGCACGCGGACGGTCTTGATGAAACGCTTTCCAACGTTGTCCGGCTCGTTTCGTCGAGAATGAATTCGGAAGTCTGTTCGATTTATTTGTTGGATCAGGACGAATTACTGTTACGAGCAACCGAAGGTCTAGCGCCAGAAACCGTAATGACAACGCGATTACAGGTTGGTGAGGGTCTAATAGGTTTTACTGCGGAGAGTGGGACGGTTGTCAACTTGCGTGATCCGGAAACGCATCCCCGTTTTAGGTTCATCGCAGGGTCAAATGAGGAGCGTTTTCACTCCTTTCTTGGGATTCCACTCTACGATCGGTCCAACCTGTTGGGGGTGATGGCAATTCAGACTGAATCAGCGCGACTGTTCACAAGAAAAGAAGTCAGCACCCTACGAGCGATTGCATTTCAGGTCTCGACGGTGATCGTCAATGCGCGTTTATTAGAGTCCATTAATGACAACCCGGATCTGGGTGATGCGCAGACTGATCCTATTACCTCCGAGCCATTTTTATCGGGAACGAGTCAATCGACGGGAGTCACCGTGGCGGAAGCCTATTTGTACGATGACCTTGAAGAGTTGCCGACGGCACCAACCGCCAGCAAAGACGATTTCGACCCCTCAGAGGAGGAAGGAAGACTTGAAATTGCGATTGAAAAGGCAAAGCTAGATACGCTGTGCCTGCAGCGATTGGTAACAGAGCAACTCACGGACCAAGATGGTCAGATCTTTCAAACGCACTTGATGATCCTTCAAGATCAGCAATTTCTGTCAAAGCTGCGACGTTCCATCGAATCCGGACATTCCGCAAGTCGAGCCATAAGGTTGGTCGTGACGGAATATCAAATGGCATTCGACAAACTGTCCGATCCCTACCTCAGATCGCGAAAGCTGGATATCGAGGATGTTGGTCGCAGGATTCAATTGGTTCTAAATGGTGGGCAGGCCACATCAATTACGCTCACCAAACCATCGATCATCATCGCAAAAGACTTACTGCCATCCCAATTAGCAATTCTGCCATTTGATAAAGTTGCTGGACTCGTTCTTGAATCTGAGCACACCGCAAGTCACGCAGCAATCATTGCGAAGTCCATGGGGATCCCAACGCTGTTCGGGAGTCGGGATGCAACAAGGCGTATTGATACTGGTGACCAGTGCATCCTGGATGCGAATAGCGAGCGTTTGTATGTGAATCCCGATCAGAACATCCTCACGGAATACGAACGTTTACTCCACGAGCAAACACTCAATGCAAATGCACTGAAAACGTTTTTGGATCAACCCGCCACCACGCGCGATGGCTACCGCGTAACGCTTCGCGCCAATCTAGGTTTGTTGAGCGACCTCGCGATCGCTAAATCATACAATGCAGAGGGTATCGGGCTGTATCGCACTGAATTTCCATTTATGTGTCGATCGGAATTCCCCACCAGAGATGAACAGTACCAACTTTATCGCAAGGTGGTCGAGACCTTTCCGGATCATCCGGTGACATTTCGTACGCTGGATATTGGTGGTGATAAGTCTCTACCTTATTTTTCGAATCCGAGGGAGGAGAATCCCTTCCTGGGTTGCCGATCAGTTCGTGTCTCTCTTGAAAACCCGGATCGATTTCAAACCCAGATCGAGGCGATCCTAATGGCCTCAGCACATGGATGCGCCAAGGTGATGTTTCCAATGGTCACTTCGGTGAGCGAATTGGACGATTGTGTTTCGATTGTTAACAGGGCGAAGGATAAGCTCACGTCAGAGTCTTTGCCCTTTCATGACATTCCACTAGGGGTGATGGTCGAAACCCCCGCTACAATTACGATTGCACCGCACCTCGCGGAAAGAGTTGATTTCTTCGCTTTAGGGACCAACGATCTCATCCAGTATTTACTGGCTGCAGATCGCGGCAATTCACGGGTTCGGCGATACTACGACCCCCTTCATCCGGGTGTTTTGGATGCCATTGCAAGAATGATTCAAATCGCGAAGGATGCTGATCGTGAGTTGTGTATTTGCGGCGACATCGCTGGTGAATTCGAAACGTTCGCTCTTTTAGTCGGCATGGGGATGAAGTCCTTTTCACTAGCCGCTCCAACAATGTCCCGAATGAAGTCCAACCTGCGTGTCTTCAGTTACAAACAGTTGCGTGACCTTGCGTCGGCGGTTCTTGAAATGGCAGACAGCCAAGAAATACGATCGCATCTGCGAACCACGATAGGCTAGCAGGGCTCATTAGCAGCCTTACTTATGACAGTTGTCTTTCTCTATTAGCTATCGAGCGACGTAGGATATTGTAAAAGTAGGTAAGACTGACCGATGTGCGGATCCTTACAACTCTTGGCAAGGTCATACACCGGACAATGATTCAATCGGTTTTGTAAGGTCTTTGCTTGAATCCTCGCTCACCTCGCCGGACTTTATCGATCCCTTCGTCATTAGATAGAGAATGGCAGTTGCAAGAACGAAGCTGAGCACGGTCCAATGCTGCTGGTAGTGCACCGCGTCTTCAGTCGCGTCGAAGAAGAAGATAACTCCGGGTACGTCGGAGGAGGCGAGTCGATCTAGCGAAACCGACATCGCATTATTTGCAAGGTGGAAGAAAATACCGGGATAGACACTGCCGGTGCGATAGGCGATGTAACCGAGCAGCACGCCCATCAGTGTCGCACAAATTGACTGCTGAAGCACACCGTGAGAGGCACCGAAGAGAACCGCCGTGATGGCTACAGCACCCCAATGTCGATCGCCTCGTGAAAGGCCGCTGAAGATGAATCCCCGAAAAGCGATTTCTTCGCATACGGCTGGCGTTAGCGCTATAACGCTGAATAGTACAAACCACGGCATTGCAGCCATTTGCTCGGTGAGTGGCTTTAACGCCGCAATCGCCTGTTCACTAAGGGGATAGAGAGTATTTACCAAACCACCGAGTGCAACATACGTAGGGTGGAAACAAATGCCTAACGCAATGCCAGCAAGAGGCATCCAGAGCGGAACCTTGTTGAGTCGCAATGCTCGTAAGGGGCGACGACTCGCGATCAGCGAGAAGATGACAGCCGGACCAAGGATCAGAAGCAATTGTGGCCACACCACCAGTTTCGCAAATTCAAAATCCCCAACGGGAACAGCGCCGCCGGAGAATTTGGCGAAAAACAGTGCGATCATGATGACCGCTGCGCAAAGAAAGGATGCAGGGCGTGAGGGAATCGGCTCCCGATGCTGCCAACCGCGTGATAACCAACGATTCAAGGAGAATGGCTCTTGTGATCCGAATAACACCGCTTCATCCTCGAACTGCTGCCGTGCCCAATTCATTGCAAACCAGAGGCAGAGTATCGTGACCCCGAGGACGGAAGGAAGGTGTAGCAACGCGACGAGGTAATCACCCTCGATCAGAGATCGGACAAGCAGAAACATGCCAGTAACAGGAATCAGGCTATTGCCGATGGATAGTTCCGTGCCCGGGACCATGGGGATCATTACCAGCGGTAACGTGATCATCATCAGCGGCATCAGATAATATTGTCCTTCCTTGCTGCTTTTTGCCAAGGCAGCGGCCGCTAAAGCGACTGCACTGAAAAGGACGGAGAGCGGAATTAACGCGACAAACAGCCAGAGCATTGGAACGAGGGGAGGGGATCCAACCACCGGCCCAGCGCCGAGTGAGATCTGGTTGAAGATCAGCGAGCTTGTGAGGAGCATGCTGCAACAATTGAGCATTGACGTAGCCATACTGGCAGTTGCAACCGCGCCAAGCTTCCCCCAAACGATCTCACCTCGAGAGGCCGGGCTGCAAAGTAACGTTTCCAGCGTGCCCCGTTCCTTCTCTCCTGCAACAAGGTCAATGGCAGGGTAGAACGCGCCGGTCAGCGCCCAGACCAACATGATAAAGGGAAGCATCTTGCTCCAAAAAGCAGCGGATTTACTCTGTGCCGGCGCAACATCAATCTCGTCCAGTCGGAACGGTGTCAGAATACTCTCTGAAACGCCGGTTGCAGCAAGTTCGCCCCGCACCCATTGATTCTGCCACCGATTTAGCCGCGTTAGAACCCTGTCACGCGCGATTCGCGACTCGTCGGACGTAACGTCGTAGAGTAATTTAAGAGTCGCCGCTTCCTGATTTGACCTCGCGGATGAATCCAAGAATTCAGGTGGTATGACTAGGATTACATCGAATCGCCCCTCTTGAATCCACTGGGCGGTCTCTTCCTTTACATCGCGTCCATGTCGGATGGTTCCCCAGTCATAGTGGACGAGATCAATCTTACCGCCACCCTCATCCACAGCCTCAGCAAATCCATTCTCTCGGAAGAGTGGTGTATCTACATTGAGATGTTCCCGCCCTAGAACACAGACAGAGATAGGATGCTCTCTCTTGAATTGAGAGATCTGCATAAGTAGCATCCCTAAGAGCGGATAGAGTAGGATCGGTAGCACCGCGATCGTAAAAAGTGTTCTACGATCTCTCAGCTGATCGAGCATTTCGCGTCGGTAAATCAATGCGACAGAACGCCACCTGGTCTTGGACTCAATAATGCGATGCTTCGGTGTTCGCTCAGTGTTTTGTTTTTTTTCGTTGCCGATCACAGGCTGTCTCCCAGTGGAGAGACCATATTGGCTTTTGGCTCGGCTTGAGATTCATGTTCACTGATCAG
>CAXQOB010000037.1:0-39631 GCA_964225475.1 Candidatus Nitrosopumilus sp.
GCGATCTTGCTGAATTTGAGATGGTCTATGAAGCCGGTGTCGATATCGTTGATTTGAAGGAACCTCGCTCAGGAGCGCTCGCCCCAACCGATTACGAAACTTGGAGTTCAGTTTCTGGTTTTTTTGATGGTCATGAGAAACAAAAAGCTGGATTGACCAATGGTTCAGCACCGTTACTGTCAGCTGCTTTGGGAGAAAAGAAAGAGGCCTTTGCGGTTGCTGGTGGTTTGCCGTCCATCTTCGATTTTGCAAAGGCCGGGCCTTCTGGAATTACGAACAAGGTACAGTTGTCCGATTTCTGGAACCGTTTGCGCGACCAGCTTGATCCCGATATTGAGTTGGTAGCCGTTGCTTATGCGGACTGGGAGATTTCTCATTCGATGCATCCTGGTGAGGTAATTGAATTGGCCGTAGCTCAAGGATTCAATCGGTTTCTTATCGATACTTTCACCAAGAATGGATGTTCCTCAGTTGATTATGTTGGTCTAGAGGAACTGATTCAGTTGCGTAAGTTTGCGTCGAAGGAAGGTGTCTGGTTCGCTATGGCTGGATCCGTCGGTGTGAGCGATGTCGAAATGTTGAATCGGCGAGGCGTGACGCCCGATTGCTACGCGGTTCGCGGGGTGGTGTGTAGCCAAGATCGCTCAACGGAGATCTGTTCTGAACGGCTTCGATGGTGGCAAACTTTTCTCAGCGATACTGAGTGATCAGCTTTGATCAACACGAAGGTATCGCATCTGTGAAAGTGGGGCGACTTCTGGATACGATCTTATCAATTGGCTTCCGTTGTGTTTTTTAACACTGAAGCGTTTTCTTTGATTAATCGAGTGACTGTTTCCTCGATGCCCTGCCCTGTAAAGTTGATTGCGGCAACACGTTGGTTGGAATCAATGATTGCCAAGAAAGGCATTGACGTCACACCAAATTTTGTCGCTATCTCATTGAAGGGTTGGTTTTCAGGCATGGATTTCGCTTTGAGGTTTTGAAATGGGAGTTTGTTTTGGCGCATGAATTCTTCGAGGAGTTGGTCATCGACGTCTAGATTTATTCCCAGAATTGCGACCTGAGTTGGATGTTTATCTCGAATGCTCTCTAAAAACTGGATTAACTGTAGCGACTCCGGTAAAGCCACTGTCCAAAATGGCATTAGCGTTATCTTTTTCTCATACTCCTCTGTTCGAAGGGATTCGTTATTAATCAGAGGAAGGTCAAATTTAAAATCCGTTCCAATAATGTTCTGTCTTGCTTGATAAGCCGTTGATGCGATTTCTACCTCGCGCGCAACCTCTGCATTGCTATTGCTGAACTTTTCTCTCAATATCCGAAAGGTTGAACTGACAAAGTCAAGACGTTGCAGCCCTTCCAGTTGCAATGCAGCACTCGACAAGTACTGAGCTGAATTCATATCGTTTGCTTGATCGACTAGCTTTTTAATCGACGATTCCCATTGGCCTAGAGTCAGCTCTGCCCCGTTTCTAGCTGATGCAAGTAATGTCTCGATTTCATCATAATAAACATGATTCGCGAGTTCGTTTGCAGCAGCGCGCAGATCTGGATTTGGCGAATCTTGATAGAGTTCTAGGATTTTATCTCTTACGTTTGCCGCCAAGTCTTGCTCACCATATGCCGCAAGTGTGTCTCTGGCTTGACCGAGTACCATCAAGGTCGGGACATCGTTTGAGGCGATTGCTTTTGAGATGGTAGCGACATACTTCATTAGATCTGATTTTGCATTCTCATTACCTTGCTTCAAGTTTTCGAGTGCAAAACCAATCAACACCAACCTGCTGTCGGATGCGAGGCTAGTGTCATTGGATAAGAGGTTGGATTCTGCAATTTTCCTAAGTGTTCTAGCAGATTCAACATCATTGAACGAAGCGAGATGAGAAAGGGCCTGCAATTCACCTCTCGCTCCCAAGGACTTTTGCGATTCTGATGCATCGGTGTGTGATTTCAGTTGCTTAGCTGCTTGCAACTTCATTTTGGCAATTCGAATTAATTCTTTTCTTCCACCCTCGACTTGCTGCATGCGTCCCCATACATCTTGCATATCTCGGTCAACAACACTCAGAAACTCGATGAGTTTTTCGGGGGAAAGGTTTGCAGGGACTGCGGTTTTATCGAGGCTTCCTTGGTTCCGATTCGTGATGACTTTCTCTACCGAACCCTCGACCCTGGAGGGTTTCATTTCAGGCTCAGGTGTGGAAATCGATTCCCGAGTCTCGTTCCCGTTAGGTTCCGTGACGGGTTGCTCGGCGAGTTGACGTAGCGTTGGGTTGTTTTGCAATCCCCTATCAGGCTCACTGGTGGATGTTTGCGTTTGAGGTGGCACGTTTTGATTAGGTTCTGGCGTCTTGGGATCTGTAGACGATGACGAAGGCGAGCAGCCCAATGCGAAACAGGAGCATAAGAAGATTATTCCGTAGGTAGAGATTGGTTCGAAACGTCTACGCCAGACTGAGTGGGTAGCGGTACGCCTTGGGCAACCATTCCTCGGTGACGCTTCTGTCATCTCGATCATCATTTTGGATCTTTTGGATTTTTTTGGAGCAGACGGTTTCGCCATTGCAGACAAAGGTGCTTTGACCACTCGACCTTCATTCGTTGAACCGACGACGAAGAGGATTTCGTGTGGTGTGCGAAACCATTTGATCGATATTCGAACCACGGGGGGGTATTCCATCAACCCGAGTTTTTGCGGGGATCCTTCTGGTGGAAATCAACTTGGGGAGTCTTTTGAGCATGAAATCGACGAGTTCATTGTGATTTACGTTGAATTCATACTTTTTATTGCTCCCCGCTCACACCGTGAATCTCCGCCCTCCAAGGTCGCGCGAAACAGCGGTCTTGATTTTGGGCAAGGGAATTGCCGATATTCACCATCTTGCCACCCGTGAATGAGTTTCTGTTTACAAGCCGTCAACGTTCCAAGTAGATGGAGAATTGACCGCTTGAGCGGGTTCGTCAGGGCCGCCGACCCCGGAACGCCGACCCCGGAACGCCACCCCGAGAGCACCACCCTGAGAGTAACAACTTAGGAGCAAAACCTTGGGAGCACCCAGACACCCTGGCCTTAGTGAAAATCAATCATAAGATCGATCATCAAATGCGAGCGACTGGTAGTGGCCGAGCAGGGTTCAATAATACGGAGAGAAGATCGCGGTGACAAAAATCGACCGATACGTTCTCAAGCTGTTTCTTCGCACGGTGATCATCTGTTTCTGCTCACTTGCCGGTATCTTCATTGTCTTTCACGCGTTTACCAGCATGGAGGACTTACTCAGGCAAGCGCAAAAAGAAGGCAGCTTAATCACTGTCATGCTGCGGTATTACAGTCCTTATTTATTGCTGTTATTTGATTGGACAGGCGCAATTATCGCGCTCATGGCATTTCTTTTTACCATTGGATGGTTACGTGGTACCCGTGAATTAACCGCGATGCTTTCAACTGGTATTTCGCATGGACGAATATTTCGCCCGATTTTGATTGCGTCATTGGTATTACTTGTTTTGCAATTGTTGAATCGTGAGTTGGTGCTACCGAACTATCGGGATGTCCTGCTATTGAAGGCTAAAGATTGGTCGGGTGAAGCTTCTCAACCAATTCGGGCTCAGTACGACACAGTGAATCGAATACTTGTCGATGGGCGAGCTTTGCAGACAAAAACGAGAACGATACTCAATCCAACATTTCGGCTTGACGGTGACTATCCAATGTATGGGGACATGATGCTCGGAGATTCAGCTGTATGGTTGGATGCAACCGCGGATCATGGAAGCGGATACTTAATTGATGGTGTGCAGCGTCCCGAGAAAATTGATGAGTTGCCATCCGTTGGATTTAAGGGCAGATACATACTGTTGACGAGTCGAGATCAGGACTGGTTAAGGGCGGGTCAGTGTTTTTTTGCAACGACGCTGCATACAGACTTTTTGCAAACCAAACAGTCGGCGATTCGGATGGCATCGATTCAAGAATTGGTTAGTCGTGTGAGAAATCCTGCCGTTCACAGTAGCATGGCGTTGCGCGTTCTATTGCATGAGCGCCTCGTGCGACTGCCATTAGACTACGCTTTGATTCTTCTGGGTCTCCCAATGGTTTTGAATCGACATGAGCGCAACCTTTTCGTGATGATCGCAGCCGTGTCGATGACGGTTCTTGGTTTTTTTGCTCTGAAAACAGTATCAGGTGCGATGGGGAGTGGGGGGTATTTGCTTTCTCCCATGATGGCCGCTTGGATGCCATTGCTCATTCTCGGGCCAATTGCATACGTTCGATTACGGGATACGGCTATCCAATGACCCCGGCAGATATTTCGGTCGTTATACCCGCAATTAATGAGGAAGCAGAGATCGGAGCCGCTATTCAGTCAGCCTTTCTTGCAGGAGCGGGAGAAGTGATTGTGGCTGATGGTGGCAGCCAAGACGCTACCATCACGGAGGCTGAAAAGTGGGGAGCAACAAAAGTTGTGTATTCTCTGCCCGGACGTGGTGTGCAATTGAACGCTGGTGCGGCTCTCGTGGACCCAGTTAAAGAAGCTATTGTTTTCTTGCATGCAGATAACCGGTTGGGAGACCAGTGCCTAAAGCAAATTTGCGAGCAAGATTGTATTTCTTGGGGAGCCTTTCATCAACGAATTCAATCAACGCGGTTAGTTTTTCGAATGATTGAGTGGGGTAATGCAATTCGAGTGATTTTTCGGAGAGTACCCTTTGGCGATCAAGCAATCTTTGTCACCAAAGCGCATTTTCTACGTTTGGGTGGGTTTGAAGAAATCTCACTGATGGAGGATATAGCCTTTGCCCGAAAAATGCGCCGGCATCACAAGCCGGTTCTGCTAGAAGGTCCAATCATGGTTAGTTCCCGACGCTGGGAAAAGCGAGGAGTGCTCAGGCAGACCCTACAGAACTGGGCGCTGCAGTTTGCTTATTCGGTGGGAGTGAGTCCAGGAAGACTTAGTAGGTGGTATCGCTGATCGCTGAGGCTCAACACCTTCTCCATCGACTCGCATGACACATTGTTTGATGTAGATTAGGAGCTGCTTTTTAAGACACGGTCAATGGTTTACGTCTTCCCCGCTCTTGGGTGTGCCTGTTCATAGACCTGGCGAAGGTTGGCCGCGCTAACATGGGTGTAGATTTGAGTGGTTGCAAGACTTTGGTGACCAAGCAGTTCCTGAACGCTACGGATATCCGCACCTCGATCAAGTAGATGAGTGGCGAAAGAATGCCGAAGGGTGTGCGGACTGGTGCGAGTGTCGAGCCCCGTCTCCAAAATGTATTTTTCCAGCATCCTGCCGACGCTGCGTGTTGTCAGGTTGCTGCCAAATCGATTAACAAAGACAGGTGCTTGCCGTCCCATTCGTTCGCTTTTTGCATCGCGAACGCGATGTCTCGCATATCGCTTGATTGCTTTGATCGCATATGAACCGAGAGGACTCATCCTCTCTTTACGTCCTTTTCCTTGGATCCGAATCAAACCTTGATCAAAATCAAGATCTCCATCTCGTAAAGCAACGAGCTCGCTCACACGTAGTCCTGCTGAATACATTGTCTCTAGGATAGCGCGATCACGAAGACCCGCTTGTGTGAGGTGTGACGGGGCGAGCAGTAGGCGTCCAATCTCCGTGTTGGTTAGTACATGAGGAAGCTTTCGCTGCCGACGAGGATTGCGGAGCGGTTTTGCAGGATTGTCATTGGTAATTCCCTGTCGCATGGCGAACCGGTAGAAGCTCCGCAATGAGGCAAGCTTGCGAGAGATGGTGGATCTCGCATAGCCAGCTTCCTGAAGTGCTGCTTGATATGCTCTCAACTCTTGAGGCGAAAGAGACCCCGGAGGAGGTAGATTCCCATGTGATGCTTCGAGCCACTCAATCAAACCAAACAGGTCTTCCCGGTATGCTTTGATCGTCAAGTCAGAAGCATTTCTCTCGTTGGCGAGGAATCGGAGAAATTGTGCGACGGCTCGACGCATGGTTAATGAAAGTCATCCATGGAAAGACTGTCGAATTCTTGACCGGCCAAGATATCCTCGTCCGTGGGGACCGCTTCACGGATTTTACGGCTGAGCATTGCAGCGTCGTACCAACTGAATTGGATTTCAGGATCTGCAGCGAACCTTGCTAGCTGACGCAAAGTTTCATCTCGATTCATGTCGTCAAAAAGAAAGATGAATCGTTCTTCACCTTTCACCAACGCGAGAACGTTGACTTCCTGATCCATGGGTGATTGCGTCCGATAGCATGAAGCGGGTCTAGCACAGGCATTTGTCTTCGATTCGCCTGTCCCGCTTTACATCGGCATGGTGTACCGCTTGGGATGAGATCGCTTTTCGCTCTTCTGGCTCACATCGATGATTCGTTGTCACCTCGGGGCATAACAGCCAATGGTTACATGATTGCTACCGTCTTAGCGATCAGGATATTTGTACTTTTGGTTCCTCTAAACGATTTTTTTCGGCCGATTCATCTAAATATGACTCAAGTCACCACGGGTTAACTCGAGAATGCAACACACGCTTAATGCTAGTATTGTTTGGTAGCACCCAGATCAATCGAGCGACCATCCTGCGCGAGGTGTGCGTTTTAGGTACGGTTCAGCCTCTGGGCAATTTGTACATCGCATGTTTTTGGAATCCCATTCGATCTTCTTGCCAACTCGGAATGCCACATTCCCAAGGTGATTCGCTTCGGTCAAAGGTCCCGCATACGAAAATGGACTTCCTGTTTTTCCGCCATCCCGACATGCGTCTAGCCACTCTCGATGATGGCTTGAAGGTGGTGGGTTTTTGAGTGGTGGCTCCGCAAAACCCGCGTGATTCTCCGCGGGTAATAGCTGATACTTTCCATAATCCGAAAGTAACATTCCTTTCGACCCAACGAATAACACTCCGTTACCCCATTGGGGAATGACTCCGTCTTTCCATAGTTCAGGTTTGTGAGAGCCTTGATACCAAGTTAATTGAACTGCGGGGAGGTTGCCACGCGGGCCATACTCGTAGACAGCACGCATTGATGCCGGCGCAATTTCTGGGTGAGCTGCAGGTCCAAATGCCTCAACCGTGCGTGGCGCATCTAGCTTGAGTGCCCAGTAGGGTAAATCATTCCAGTGACTACCCAAGTCAGACATTGTGCCGTTTCCAAAGTCCCACCATCGATACCAGTTCGGACCTGGAAAATAGACCTGATGAAACGGGCGTTCAGGTGCAGGCCCAAGCCATAAATCCCAGTCGAGGTAGTCTGGCGGTGTCATCGCCTCCTTCGGACGCTCCTTCACGTATAGGCGATCTTTATTTTGCTTTGCTTCCGGCTCTGTTTGTAATCCCCAAGCTCTTGAAACCCAGACATGTACCTCGCTGACAGAACCAATCACTCCTGATTGAATCAATTCAACAACACGATGGTAGTTCGCGCCCGCATGGATCTGCGTTCCCATTTGTGTGACAACATTCTGGGATGCTGCGGCTTGCGTTATTTTGCGAGTCTCCTCGACATTGTATGCAAGTGGTTTCTCACAATAGACATGTTTTCCAAGTTGCAGAGCGGGCATTGTTGCATAAGCATGGGTATGCTCGGCCGTACTCACAACCACACCATCTAGGTCTTTTCCAATAGCATCGTATAACCGTCTAAAATCTTTGAATTTTTTCGCTGTCGGAAACAGTTCTGCCGCATTACCTAGGAAACGCGAATCGACATCGCAGATCGCTGCGACGTCGATTTGCTCTGTGCCAGCGAGTGTTCTGAGGTTCGCGCCGCCTCGGCCTCCGACGCCAATAAACGCCAGTTTGAGCCGATCCGTTGGACTGAATGCTTTTGATGTCTTGGGAAGCGCGGCAGTTGAGGTAACCGCTGCAGCAAAACCAAGAAAGTCACGTCGCCGCAAAGTAGGAAGCGCCGAATTCATCATGTTCATCCTTATTCAAAGATTTGGATTTTATGTGTGAAAGCATTTAATCGGATGATTCGCTGAGATCACTTTTTACCAGTGATCAAGTTGGAAACAGTTTAACGTCATGTTTCTTGGTAAGTGGGATGGATTGCAAATAAAAAACGAGAAGCAGAATGCTGCTTCTCGTTTTCGTTGTTTTTCGCGGTTGGAGAATCCGAACAAACAGTTTGAGTAAACGTTCTTCAGGATGAATTCACCATCGCTCTTGAAATATTGATGGTGCTAGGCTGCTGCAAATCTTGCTGCTACCGCGTCCCAGTCGACCACATTCCAGAAAGCTGAAACATAGTCTGGTCTACGATTTTGGTAGTTGAGATAATAAGCATGTTCCCAAACATCAAGCCCGAGAATCGGCGTTCCGCCTATTCCGGCAATTTCCGATCCCATGAGCGGGCTATCTTGGTTTGCCGTGCTTCCGACTTTCAGTGCACCCGAGTCAACGTAAAGCCATGCCCAGCCACTGCCAAATCGAGTGGCCGCGGCCGCAGAAAACTGTTCCTTCATTGCATCGAGTGAGCCAAAGGCTTGATCGATTGCCGCAGCAAGGTCTCCAGATGGGGTTCCGCCTTTGCCTGGACCCATAACGGTCCAGAAAAGTGAATGGTTAGCATGACCGCCACCGTTGTTTCGAACTGCACCGCGTATTGCATCTGGGACCGAAGCGAGGTCGCTGACAAGATCTTCAACCGATTTGATCTCTAGGTCTGATCCTGCAATTGCATCATTTACTTTAGTGATATAGGCCTGATGATGCTTTCCGTGGTGGATTTCCATTGTTCGAGCATCTACGTGAGGCTCTAGAGCATCGTGAGCGTAGGGCAACGAGGGCAGTGAGTAAGCCATCTTTCCGGTAGTCTCCGAGATTGAGTGATTGATTTTGTTGATACTAGCACCATAGCGAGCATGTCTAGGTTCGCAAGTAGTGGACGTCCGCCTATTTCGCGTATTGCCGTGCCTTTGCGTCGTGCAGTGATCACTTTTTCTTACTTCAGAAGGCTACCCTGCAGTTTTTCACCGTCTGAGGAAAGCACTTTGATGCGAACCAATTCTCCAATTTCTGGGCTGCAGTCATTACCGACAACGGTTTCGACCGGTGCGTATCGGCAACTCGTCCCGCGTAGGAGTTGTTGGTCATTGGACCGAAAATGGTCCGGTTTTTGCCGAACTGTTTGCTGCTCTTGCGACGAATCATGCACCGGTTGGTGGGAGGCTTGCAACGCGGGCTCTCCACCGGCAATCCTCGATAATCGGTTGCCATGTGAAGGGTTCAGATTTTGCTGAAGGATCGCTCGGGAAGATTCCACGAGCATTTCGAGTTCTTTACCCACCAAACCCTGGTAGTAATCATTTCGAAGTTCGGTTTCAAGTTCTGTCAGAACCGATACCCGATGTGATTTCACGGATTTATCGAGTTGATCAGGCATTTCGGCGGCGGGGGTACCGCGTCGAGGACTGAAAGGAAACGCGTGGATTTTTGAAAAGCCGGCTTCTCGGCAAGTTTGAAGCGTTTCATTAAATTCCTCCTCTGTTTCACCCGGGAACCCAACAATGACATCGGTTGTAATTGCTGGTCGTTCAAGAGCTTCCTTGAGAAGCCTACATCGATCTAAAAACATTTTTGTCCCCCAACGGCGACGCATGCGTCGCAGGACACTATCACTACCACTCTGCAGACAAAGGTGAAGATGGGGCACAATCCGTTCGCTGAAATTCCGTAAAACCGAGATGAGTTCGCGCGTGACTTCAGTTGCCTCAATACTACTGAGTCGAATTCTGAATTCACCTGGTATGTCGCATAGGTCTTTTAGTAGGTGAGCAAGACGGATCCAGTTTTCTCTTGGTTGATTTCGGTTCCAATCAACGCCGTAATGTCCAAGATGGATTCCTGTTAAAACCACTTCGCGATGACCGGCGTCAACGAGACGCATTACCTCATCAAGGATGTGTTCTTGAGGACGACTGGCCAGTTGGGGTCGAACATGAGGGATGACACAATAGCTACATCGAAGTAGACAGCCATCTTGAACCTTGACATACGCTCGATGACGTCCAGAGAATCCGTCAAGACCCGTCGGTACATCAATCACGCCAAATCGAGACATGAGGTCTGGAAGTTCGCGTTTGTCCTCAACAACTTCCACAACGCCCGGTAGGGCAGCTACCTCAGCGGGTGCACGCGTCGCATAGCATCCCATGACGACAATTTTTGCATCAGGATTGTCACGATGCATCCTTCTAACAACCTGCCTGCTCTTGGAGTCACCCTCGTTAGTGACGGTGCAGGTGTTGACGATGCAGAGGTCAGCTGACTCGTCCTCTTGGCAGTCATTAAATCCCGCTCGGCGAAGTCCCTGACGAACTAATTCTGTTTCGTATTGGTTGACCTTGCAGCCGAGGGTTGCTACCCGGATCTTTGCACTCATGAATGTAATGTCGTTGTTTTCTTAATCGTGACAGATGTTTACTCAATCGCCGGTTCGATCAGTGCTGACATACTTCCTTGACATCTCGCCACAAGTTCGTCCTTACCAAAAGCATGGATTTGATCTCGCTTCAATTCCGCATGCTCAAGTGTTGTCGTTAGACAAACTGCACGTCCTGCCTTATCAACTTCCCGTGCAATCTGGAATCCCGTTTCGATCGGAAGCCGGAAGAGGTGCTTCATCATCAGTACGACGTAATCGTAGCTGTGTTCCGCATCATCCAAAAGTATCACATGATACCTTGGCTGTTTGCGACGCTTCTTCCGCAATCGGCGTTTGAATTCCGTTGTCGACTCTGTCAATTTTGTTGACTGACTAGGCATGGCACTTGAGGCTCCTTGCATCTCGGTTTGCGAATTGTGCTTCACAAACCAAGGGGTGATGCCCTGTTTTCGTTTTCTAACCGAAAATTGAGCAGGTTGGACCGGTAATGTCCAAACCTGATTCTCTAATAGTCTGCTCAAAATATTCGGTGTCTGCTACCCTCGAAAACAAAGGAATACCCCGTTAATCTTCACCTTGACGGAAGAATCTCTTGGGTTTTCGCACTCAAAAACATCATTTTCTTTGTATCGGAGGGTTGGGCCTCTCTTATTCGCGATCCCCTCGTCATCCTCTGTAAAAGAACATGCGGAGACGAATGCGGCTCGGGGTGTCATGCCTCTTAAACATGCTGAAAGACAAAAGGAACAGACAATAGGATCTGGGCGGACTCGATTCGATGACGGTGATAGGGCATCCATCACTGAGTTGGGTCGCTATATTGTACCGCTTGGATTGGCAGATCGGCAGTCTGCAAGCATGCGGAAACGTTTCATGCCGATCGATCATCAACAGTTCACAGCTCCGTTTTTACCCGCAAGCTCCGTTCGATTTGACGGCAAATGGAGCAAATTTCATTGCGTCAACTCAGGACTAGTTGTTAGGTAGGAAATTATTTATGTCATCGTTTACTACGATACTGGACACACTGAAATCGGCTTCGGATCGTCACCTAGAGGATCTTGTCGCTTGGCTGAGAATACCAAGCATCAGTAGTGACAGTCAGCGTTGTGGTGAAGTGCGTGAGGCAGCAGACTGGGTTGCAAATAAACTCGCGGACTCGGGTTTAGAAGTCGAGCTAATTCCGACCGATCGTCACCCGTTTGTCTACGCTCAGACGAAACCTGTCCCTGGAGCGCCGGTAGTGCTGGTTTACGGGCATTATGATGTTCAGCCTGTTGAGCCGCTTGAAGACTGGATCTCAGGACCTTTTGAGCCAACGGTACGCGATGGGAATCTCTACGCCCGGGGTGCAACTGACGACAAAGGTCAGGTCCTGACGCACGTTCAGAGCGTTTGTGAGTGGCTGGCAACCGGTCAGCAACTGCCACTCCAGATCAAGTTTTTGATTGAGGGTGAGGAGGAAGTTGGTAGTGAGAGTCTCGAAGAACGCTTGCCCGAACTAAAAGATCGATTTGCATGTGACTGTGTCGTGATTAGTGATAGTAGCCAGTACGCTGACGGTCAGCCTGCGATTACATATGGGCTACGTGGCATTGCAACTTATGAGTTGTCCATCAACGGTCCGAGTCAAGATCTTCACAGTGGCTCATTCGGTGGCGCCGTGATGAACCCTGCCATTGCTTTATGCCACGTGCTTTCATCAATGGTGGATGACGCTGGCAGGATACAGATCCCAGGCTATTACGATGAAGTGAGGCCTCTTGCTGCTGGCGAGCGTGATCAGTGGAAGACGCTCCCGCAGACGGACGAACAATTTGCAGAAACCGTTGGTGTGGAGGAGCTTTTTGGGGAAGAGGGGTATTCCACCGATGAACGTCGTTGGGCGCGTCCAACTTTCGATATCAATGGGATCACCTCTGGGCATCAAGGCGAGGGGGTAAAGACCATTATTCCCGCAACTGCCTCAGCGAAATTTAGTTTCCGTTTGGTGCCCGACCAGGATCCCAAAGGACTGACGGAATCAATCGAAGCCCACCTTACGGAAATCATGCCAAGAGGTGTTACCTGGTCCCTCTCACCGGATCATGGGGCACCGGGAATGCTAGCGTCTACCTATAGCCCTTTCGCTCAAGCTGCCAAGGAGGCCATCAAGGACGCGTTTGGGATTGAACCCGTCTTGATTCGCGAGGGTGGATCGATTCCGATTGTGACAAGATTTCAGGAAGTCCTGGGATGTGATTGTCTATTGTTAGGATGGGGATTGTCCGATGATAACGCTCATAGCCCGAATGAAAAATTTCGGGTCCGGGACTACCATGATGGTATCGTTGCCTCGGCGGTGCTCTGGGAAAAAATAGGCAAGTTAAATTCCTAAACAATAGAATTCGAGATGCTTGACCGTAAATTCATTCTTCAAAATGCTGATGCTGTTCGCTCCAATTGTGAAAAAAGAGGGGCCGATTGTGATATTGATCGAATCATTGCGTTAGATGGTCAGCGTCTTTCTGCACTGCAACTCGCTGAAGATTTGAATCGACAGGCGAATGAAACCAGTAAACAGATTCCAAAAGCTTCAGATCAAGAGTCACGAAATGCCTTAATTGAGAAAGGTCGTGAGCTCCGTCAGCAAAAGGATGCTGCACAGCAGGAGCATGACCGGCTTGATCGAGAAATTCTGAATGTGATTTCTTCGATTCCGAACATGACTCATCCTGACGTTCCAGCAGGCGGTGAGGATGATGCGGTCGAAATTGCCTTTGGGAAGCATGGCGTAGTGGACGCTGATTTTGAGCAACTGGATCATGTTGAGCTTGGCGCAAAGCACGACCTGTTTGACTTTGATGCGGGTGGGCGAGTTACGGGTGCTGGATTTTATTACCTGAAAAATGAAGCAGTTCATCTTGATTTAGCGCTGCAGCAGTATGCAATTCGCTTCCTCTGCGACCGTGGTTTTACTCCTGTCACCACGCCAGACTTGGCACTCACCTCAATCCTCGAAGGCATCGGTTTTACACCCCGAGGACCCGAAACGCAGATTTACAGTATTGAGAATACGGAACTGAATCTTGTTGGTACCGCAGAGATCACCCTCGGAGGAATGAATGCGGGCCAGGTGCTTGCGGCGGAGGATTTACCGCTGCTGTACTGTGGGCTCAGTCATTGCTTTCGAACCGAAGCTGGTGCCGGTGGGCGTGCCTCCAAAGGACTCTATCGAGTTCATCAATTCACCAAAGTCGAAATGTTTGCTTTCACGCTTCCTGAACAAAGTGATGAGGTGCACTTGAAGCTCAAAGATCTTGAATGTGAGTTTTTTGACTCCTTAGAAGTACCCTACCGGGTCATCGACACTGCAAGTGGAGATCTGGGCGGGCCTGCATATCGAAAATTTGACCTTGAAGCGTGGATGCCGGGTCGTGGTGAGCGTGGTGAATGGGGCGAGGTTACGAGTACCAGTAACTGCACTGATTATCAAGCAAGACGCCTGAATGTGCGTTGCAAACGGCAGGGGCAGAAAGGTACAGAGTTCGTTCACACTTTGAATGGAACCGCCGTGGCAACCGGGCGGGCAATGATTGCGATTATTGAAAACCATCAACGATCGGATGGAAGTGTTGCCGTGCCAAAGGTGTTGCAGCCCTGGGTTGGTTCTGAGGTCATTGGCTAGTCTTTTTCGCGCCAGACCACTTGGAGAAGAGCTGTTTTAATCGAAGCGATCCTCATCACTTCGCAAATGACGCGGGTCATTAATGTATGACGACCTGCAGGATGATCCGGCGATTCTCTTTATAAAAAGTCGGTAAGACACCAACGCCGTGTACGATAAAGCTCCATCTATCATGTGCCGCGATGGTTCGGTTGATGGGACTGGAGCGGTTGTAGTGGATGATAATTTTTAACAACAATTCCTTCTTTGACCCTGAGGCATTCGTGACCTAGTTATTTCTAGTGTCAAAGTCTCACAGTCTGCGAGGGACGTCCTGTCGGGCATTCTTCGCGATTGGTATGAGCTGTTCGTTAACTGCTTATTCCCTTCCTGTCTTCGGGGTCTCCATGTCTTCCGCAATCTCTATCCTTTTAGTCGATGATGATTTTCATCTTGCGGAATCCCTTGCAAATTGGCTCCGAGAGTGTTCACACCAAGTATCAACAGCTGCCTGTTTGATGGGTGCAAAAGAGCAGTTGCTACAGCACACCTTTGATCTGGTTATCACTGACCTGCGTCTCGGCAATGAAGATGGTTTTGATTTGATTCGCCACCTGAGCCAGCGATATCCTGAAACCGCTGTACTCGTTATGACCGGATACGCGACACCAAGTACTGCTGTTGAAGCGGTACAAGCTGGTGCTTTTGACCTATTGACGAAACCGATCATTGACGAGGAGTTGTTGCTCTCAATTCAGCGTGCTGTCGAGCTGCGCGAGATCCATCGGGAGAACGAGCGTTTGAAAGAGAGAATCAACCGGCGCTCAGGTTTAGAGAATATCCTTAGCCATGACTATCGAATGTTGAAACTATTCGACATGGTGGACAGCGTGGCCGATGCGCGTGCATCCGTCTTGATCACGGGTGAGAACGGGACCGGTAAAAGCATGGTCGCCCGCGCGATTCACGCTAGTAGCTCGCGACGTCATGGCCCATTCGTTGAGGTTGCCTGTGGTGCATTACCTGACACATTACTCGAGAGTGAGTTGTTCGGGCACATTGCTGGTGCTTTTACCGGAGCAAGCCATGATCGAATTGGAAAATTCAAACAAGCAGATGGGGGCACCCTATTTCTTGATGAAATTGGGACGGCAAGTCCTGCCATGCAAGTCAAATTGTTACGAGTCTTGCAAGAGTTCCAATTCGAACAACTTGGCGGAAGTGAGACACATTCTGTCGATACTCGAGTCATTCTTGCATCCAATGAGGACCTTTCGTCCGCTGTAGCTGAGGGAACTTTTCGGCAAGATCTCTACTATCGAATCAATGTTGTTAATCTAGTGTTACCGGCACTTCGAGAGCGTTCCGGTGATATTCCTTTGCTTGTCAATCATTTCTTGACTGAAGTTGCAGAGGCGTGCGGGAGAGATCCAGCACAGTTCGATCAAGAGGCGATGCATCTTCTCCAGGCCTATCAATGGCCCGGCAATGTTCGACAGCTTGAAAACGTTGTTGAACGCGCTGTTCTTCTTGGTAGCGGATCGACATTGTCTACCGAGGACCTTCCACCCGAGGTCAAGGGACAGCAGGAACAAAATTGGTGGTCACCACTTGGCGGTACTAATGAACCGCAAAGTATCCGTCCATCAAATTCAACAGGAAAAACCTTACGAGAAGCACTCGAGGGTCCAGAGCGGCAGATCATCTTACAAGCGTTACGCGAGCATTCCTGGAACCGCGCTGCGACTGCTGGTGCTTTGGATATAAATCGGACCACTCTCTATAAAAAAATGAAGCGTCTCGGCTTGGACGATCCTCGCTTGCAGTTCAGTTGATCGCGGCGCTCACATTACTCGCTCAACAACAGGTTTTATCGCGAGGACCTTTCAAGGGTTGATGAAACGCTTAGTCAAGCAAAGGTCCGTTCCCCCTTTAGCTCTGTATTGAGTACTGGATCTATCAGGCCGTCTCAAACGCAAGCCACGCAGCCTGTTTCTGGTCAGGATTGAATCTGAGGTTTTCTTATTCGGTACCACGCAGTAACCAGTGTGAAACGATGTTTCACAGCTTGATCCGTAAACTTTGCCTAATCTGGCTTTTCCGCAATACCGATAAAGATTGAAGAGGATGGAGACCGCTGCGCGCTGACAAGGATGTCAATTTGTCCAATACCACAGCACAGATCTCAGGATCAACGAGTAACCACGAGCCGGGTTGGGAGCATGAACCGACCTGGGTCCAGTGGGTGAATGAGTGCGGTGCGCGCATTGTGAACGGAGTGACTTGGATTGGCGATTTAACGCTTTTCACGTGGCAGATGTTTCGATGGTTGCTAACTCGTCTACCATGTCGCGGAACAATCCTTGTGACTTTCTATCAGGTCGGCGCATTGAGTTTGCCCGTTATTGCATTGACGGGAACCTTCATCGGCATGGTTCTGGCCGTTCAGAGTTACGTTCAGTTTCATGCGATCGGATTAGACAGCCATCTAGGGGTCGTGATCAACAGTACGCTCGTCAAGGAACTTGGACCCGTCTTGGCTGCGACGATGTTAGCCGGTCGAGTTGGTGGTGCCATGGCAGCTGTGCTCGGAACCATGCGTGTCACAGAGCAGATTGATGCTCTTACTGCGATGGGAGCAGACCCGATTCATTATTTGGTAGTCCCGCGTTTTCTCGCCTGTATACTTTTGATTCCTGCGTTGACCGTCATGGCTGATTTTATGGGAATCCTTGGAGGTTATTGCTACAGCGTGATCATTCTCGGGATTGATCATGCTGCGTATGTCTTGCATTCTCGCGACGGCGTGGCGCTGTTTGACTTATTCTCTGGCGTATTCAAAAGCTTCTTTTTCGGAGCCATTATTGCCGTAGTGAGCTGCTATCAGGGGTTTAACTGTGAGCCTGGTGCAGAGGGAGTCGGCAAGGCTGCAACTACCGCCTTTGTCTATTCCTTTGTTTTTATTTTGGCTGTGGATTTGTTTTTGACCATCGTTCTCAATTCTCTTTACTACAGCTTTTTTCCTAACGATTCATCATTCCTATGACGCACGAAGTTGATTCAAATTCGGAATCGCTTCAGGCAACGCTTCCGAATCGACCCTTAATTGAAGCTCGCGACTTAACCGTTACCTTCCAACAGCAAGATGTGCTGAGGGCAGTGAATGTTTCAATTTCGCGCGGGCAGACTCTGGCTGTGATTGGTGAAAGTGGTTGTGGAAAAACGGTTTTTATGAAGTCACTCGTCGGGCTGATCAGGCCAACCTCCGGAGAGGTGCGATTTGATGGATCTTCATTGGAAGAGATTCAATTCGAGCAACTGACAGAAACCAGAAGGCGTTTCGGCTTTGTTTTCCAGAATGCGGCGTTGTTTGACAGCATGTCTGTGTTTGACAACGTGGCTTTTCCGCTCGTACAGCAAGGGATTGCGTCAAAAAAAGAGATAGATGAGCGAGTGATGAGGCATCTCGCTGAGGTGGGTCTCCCTCACGAGGTCGCACATCGGCAACCCGCTCAGCTATCCGGAGGTATGCGTAAACGAGTGGGTCTAGCACGTGCGTTGATCCTGCGTCCTGAAGTTGTGGTCTATGACGAGCCCACAACCGGTTTGGATCCGATCATGAGTGATGTGATCAATGAGTTAATGCTTGATACAAGACGTCGATACCCAGTCACTAGCATCATTGTCACACATGATATGCGTACTGCGAGAAAGGTCGCTGACCGAGTTTTGATGTTCTATCCGAGAAACCGATTGAATCAGGATGAATCACAGGTGATCTACGATGGTCCCCCAAGTGAATTAGAGCATGCAGAAGATCGTCGAGTTAGACAGTTCGTTCACGGAGAGGCGGGCGAGCGGATTAATGAAATGCTTCAAGCAATGGCACACTAGGATGCGATCAACCATTTGAGCTGAATAAACATGGATGAAAAAAAACTGCGTTTTGGTGTTGGTGTACTCGTTATATCTGCCGTTCTGATTGGAATCGTGCTGACATTTCTGTTTGGCGCGTTTCCCAGTATTTTGCAGAGCGAATACACACTGAATGTTGTGTTCCCATCCGCCGAGGGAATCGGCGCAAGTACACCCGTCGTACGCGATGGTGTACGCATCGGACGGGTTTCGAACATCGAATTACGAGACCAAGGTGGAGTCGTGGTAACGCTTTCGATGGATTCATCGCGACCGATGTCCCATCGCTACGTTCCGCAAATTGGCACCGGTAACTTTGTGACAGGTGATGCACAGCTAGAGTTTGTCCGAGCTTCGCAAAGCACAATCGAACGTATTTTTGGCTCGGATCAAGAGGGCATAGCGACACCGTACGCTGATGGCGATTTCATTGACTACGGTACCAAGGCCAGAAGTTTATTTGAAATGCAAAGCGATCTGGAGTCGACCTTTCAAGCCATCCGCAATGCAGGCTCGACCATCGCAGAGGCTGCAGACAGTGTCAATCAATTAGCCGCGGGCATACAGCAGACGGTAGGCGGATCTGATTCGAAGTTTGATCAGATGTCAGAGAAAGCTCTTCTCGCAATGAGTGAGTTTCAGACGACCATGCAAGAGATTGGCTCCATCGTAAGCAACCCCCAACTACAAGCTAACCTGCAAACAACTTTTGAAAAACTTCCAGTAGTGCTTGAGGATGTTCATCAGACACTCGGTTCTGCTCAGCAGACGTTTGATCGGTTTGAAAAGGTCGGCGTTCAATTTGAGCTAGTAGGCGAGGCCGCAGTGGAGACGGTTGATACGGCGCAGCAGGCGGTGCAGAACATTGAGCGTTTCACCGATCCATTTGCGGATAACAGTGAGGTCTTGGCGCAGCAGGTACTGCAGACCATGCGGCAACTCGATGCCTCAATGAATCAGGTCACTCAATTCATGTCCTCTCTGAATAATCAGAACGGGACGGTGCGTCGGCTTCTAGAGGATGATCAACTGTATTGGGAAATTCGTCGTACGGTTGAAAACATGGAGCAGGCCACAGCCAGAGTACGGCCCATCTTGGATGACGTCAGGATCTTCACCGATAAGATTGCCAGGGACCCACGGCAATTAGGCGTGAAAGGCGCTCTGACCACCCGCCCTTCTGGCCTTGGTTTGAAGTAGGGCGGTTTCCTCAGCGTCTAACGCTGATCGTGCAACACGGGACTCTCGAAGCTTGTTTTCCTTGCGCTAATGGTCTCGTGTCTTAGGTGGCGATCATATTGGTGGAGAGTTTGATCGAAGTTGACTGAACCACAAAAAAATCGACAGTGATTTCACTGTCGACTTTGCTAGTTCGTACGGCTTGTTTTGTCTCTAACGAGAAGCGGAGACTTGGCCTCTGGCTCGCATCACTGCAGTTGCTTTAAGTTGTGTTTCCTCTGGCGAGCTGGATGGCAGTTGTAATGCTGCTTGAAGAGCATCCTTAGCTTCTTCTGAATCAAGAAGGTCAACCGGGACAGCTTTGCCCGTTAAGACGTTCACAACGTCGCCTTCGACGTGCGCGAAACCACCGTCAATGTAGTACCGTTCCGGCCCTGCTGCCGTTTGGAGTTTCATTGTTCCGTAGCCCAATCGACCGATCATCGGAGCTCGGCCTTTCAGCACTCCGAGTTCACCATCAAACATCGGCAGAGAAACATACTCCGCTTCTCGGTCTAGCTGAGTTTTCTCAGGTGTAACAACTACGCATCTCAGTGCCATGATGATTACTTCTCTTCCATTTTCTTGGCTTGAGCTTCAGCCTGCTCGATCGAGCCGACGTACATGAAGGCTTGCTCTGGCAGGTGATCCCATTTGCCGTCACAAATTTCTTCGAAGCTGCGAATGGTATCAGCAAGTGGAGTGATCTCACCGGGCTTTCCTGTGAAGACTTGTGCTACAAGGAATGGCTGGCTCATGAATCGCTCGATACGACGCGCTCGATGCACAACGAGTTTGTCGTCCTCGCTCAGTTCGTCAACACCAAGAATCGCAATGATATCTTGCAGCTCTCGGTAACGTTGCAAGATCGTCTGGACACGTCGAGCGATCGTGTAGTGTCGGTCTCCAACATACTGAGGATCAAGAATACGGGAGTTCGATGCGAGAGGGTCAATCGCTGGGTAAATCCCTTTCTCTGAAATCGATCGTTCTAGATAGATAAATGCATCCAATTGACCGAAAGCAGTTGCGGGAGCCGGGTCGGTTGGGTCATCCGCGGGAACATAAACCGCTTGAACGGATGTGATCGCACCTTTCTTGGTGGAGGTGATGCGTTCTTGCAACGCACCCATCTCAGTTGCGAGTGTAGGTTGATATCCCACAGCAGATGGCATACGACCGAGCAACGCGGATACTTCAGAGCCCGCTTGGGAAAAGCGGAAGATGTTGTCAACGAACAGCAGAGTGTCAGCACCGGTGGAGTCACGGAAATACTCAGCCATGGTAAGTGCTGAAAGGGCAACTCGGAGACGTGACCCTGGTGGTTCGTTCATCTGACCGAAAACCATACAGGTTTGTTCAATCACCTTCCGCCCAGTATCTCCGATTTCGGTGTCTTGCATTTCAAGCCAAAGGTCGGTTCCTTCACGTGTTCGCTCCCCTACTCCAGCGAATACAGAATAACCACCGTGGCTACTCGCGATTCGGGCAATCAACTCGGTCAAAATCACAGTCTTGCCGAGACCTGCACCACCGAATAGTCCAGCTTTACCACCACGAACAAACGGTGTTAAAAGATCGACAACCTTGATGCCTGTTTCAAAAACTTCAGTATTGGTTGATAGCTCGTTGACTGCAGGTGCCTGACGGTGAATCGGCATGTGGGCGTCCGCTTCAACGGGGCCTCGCTCGTCAATTGCATTTCCAAGAACATTGAACACTCTACCTAGTGTTGCAGTTCCGACGGGAACACTCACTGGATTGCCGGTGTCGACCACTTCCATCCCACGCATCATGCCATCGGTACTACCGAGTGCAATTGCTCGAACGCGACCGCCTCCAAGGTGTTGTTGAACTTCGCCAACGAGCTCAATCTCCACTCCTTTGTGGTTGGATTTGATCTCGACAGCATTGTAAATTGCCGGCATGTGACCTTCTGGGAACTCAATGTCGAAGGTCGATCCAATCACTTGGGTGACGCGGCCAGTTTTCTTTTCGGTTGCGGTTGACATGATCGTGATTGAGAGAGTTAGCGGTTGACTTAACTGTTTGGTTTTAACGGAGCGAAAATGATTGTGTTGATGTGCTTAGCTTTTTAATGCTTCCACACCACCAATGATTTCCATGATCTCGCCAGTGATTTGGCTTTGTCGAGCGCGGTTGTAGGTCATCGAGAGTTGGCTGATCATATCGCCAGCACTCTCCGTTGCACCTTTCATCGCGATCATTCGTGCTACTTGCTCGCTAACAGCGGCATCAAGAAAGCACTTAAATAACTTTGCTTTGAAGCTGGTGGGAACCACCTCTTCGAGGATACTTGCCGCTGTCGGAAGAAACTCGTATTGACTGGTTCCCTTTGAATCATCCTTGACGCTGGTCTCTTGACCATCACCATCATCCAATGACCCGAGCGGAAGCAGGGTTTCAATCGTTGCTTCCTGACGACTCGTGCTGATGAATTTTGTGTAGATTACATCGAGTCGGTCAAATTGCCCGGTGATGTACTGTTCTAAGAACCCGGATGCGATTTTCTCCACCTCATCGTAGGCCGGTTGATCCTCAAATTGAGTGTACGTCTCTGCGGTTTCGACACCACGGAATTTGAGTCCGTTGATGCCTCGCTTACCACTGACATCCACCGTCACATTGCCGATGCTGCTTTGAAGCTCTTTAATCCGTGGCAGTGCAGCTCGAAGAATACCAGCGTTGTAACCACCGCAAAGCCCACGGTTACTCGACAACACAAGTACGCGAACTGCTTTTGGGTTGTCACGTGGTTGGAGTAAAGGATGGTCAACCTCAGTGCCCGCTTCGGAAAGGCTGCTCACAATTTGCGAGAGGCGATCCGTGTAAGCGGTTACAGCGTGCGCACGATCCATCGCCTTTTTGTACCTCGCAGTCGCGATCAGCTCCATTGTCCGCGTGATTTTGCGGATGTTACGGATCGACTTGCGTCGTTTGTCAAGAGCGCGGGCGTTGGCCATCAGTCAGTAAACGCTTCAGCTAAGGGTGAATGAAGATAAAGGCTGGCAGTGTGTTAACTACTCAGCTTCAACCGGTTTGTATCCGCTTTTGAAATCACTGATACAAGCTTCCAACTTTTCAACCACTTCATCTGTGAGATCTTGGGTCTCATCAAGAAGAGCGATCAAATCGCTGTGCTTGTCCTTCGCGAACTGAAGGAAATCAATTTCCCACTGTGAAACAGCTTTGACAGGAACATCATCAAGGTGCCCACGTGTACCAGCGAAAAGGCTCAGCACTTGTTCGGTAACACTCAGGGGTTGGTATTGCGGTTGCTTGAGGAGTTCCACCATTCGATATCCACGATCGAGCTGTGCTTGTGTTGCAGCGTCAAGATCGGTTCCGAGTTGAGCGAAAGCTTCCAAAGCACGGAATGCTGCCAAGTCCAACCGGAGACCACCAGCGACTTTTTTCATCGCTTTCACTTGAGCGGCACCACCAACGCGAGAGACTGAAATTCCCGCATTCATCGCTGGGCGGATCCCTGCGAAAAACAGGTCAGGCTGAACATAAATCTGCCCATCAGTGATGGAGATCACATTGGTGGGAATGTAGGCGGAAACCTCGCCTTCCAGTGTCTCGATGATCGGCAGACTGGTGATTGATCCTCCGCCGAGGGCATCGGATAATTTTGCAGATCGTTCAAGAAGTCGGCTGTGACAGTAGAAGACGTCACCTGGATACGCCTCACGTCCCGGAGGACGACGCATCAGAAGACTCATTTGACGATACGCGGTGGCTTGTTTCGATAAGTCATCATATACCACCAAAGCATGCCCGCCATTGAACATAAAATGTTCAGCCATGGAGGTTCCAGCATAAGGTGCGACATATTGGAGTGGAGCAGGGGCCGACGCACCGGCAACAATTACCGTGGTGTAATCCATTGCTCCATTTCGTTCCAGAACGTCAACCACACTCGCTACGGCAGAGTCTTTTTGACCAACCGCAACGTAGAAGCACTTAACCCCTTTGCCTTTCTGGTTCAGGATGGCATCAATCGCGATCGCCGTTTTGCCGGTTTTTCGGTCCCCAATGACGAGTTCTCGCTGACCTCGCCCAATCGGAGTCATCGCGTCGATCGCTTTGATTCCCGTCTGCATGGGCTCGGTGACCGGTTGTCTTTCCGCAACACCTGTGGCAATGAGTTCAACCGGGCGAGTCACATCGGTTTGAACAGGACCCTTCCCATCAAGCGGGTTACCCAATGGATCCAAAACGCGGCCGATGACTGCGTCGCCTGCCGGAACGGAAAGCAGAGTTCCAAGTGCTTTGACCTCGTCGCCTTCTTCGATGGTCAGGTAATCACCAAGAATGATCACACCAACAGAATTTTCTTCCAGGTTGAAGGCCAGTCCGATCGCGCCGTTGGGGAATTCGACCATTTCGCCGGCCATTACGCCGGACAAGCCGTAGACGCGGGCAATCCCGTCACCAACCTCTAGCACGGTTCCGACTTCGCGGACGTCGATCTTGCTGTCGAACTGCTCGATCTCTTGCTGTAAGACCGAAGCGATTTCGTCACTACTGAATTTCATGGGTTTGTTCGATAGATGAAACGTGAACGCCGGATAACCGGCGGAGATAAATGTTTGTATTGTTGAGTTTCGCTTGGTTCAGCCTGAAACTCCTTCGGCTGTTCAGGATTCACTACTGAACTGAGTCAATCGTGATCCCAATTGGCTTGAAAAACCCGACTTGGTTTTTCTTGCCAGCTTATCCAGTTGATTGGCAACACTGCTGTCAAACACTCGGTCACCGATGCGTATGATCATTCCGCCAATTAATTCACCGTCGACCGTTTCCTGCAGCTTGACTTGTTTGTTCATCAACCCGCTCAGGTTTGACGAAATTTGAGTTCGAAGATCATCTGACAAAGGCACGGCAGTCCGCACCGACGCAACGATTCGCCCCATCATTTCATCATGAATCGCTTCGGCAGCCACCCTCACTGCCGAAAGGTATCCCAAGCGGTCTCGAGAGGCCATTACTTTGAGGAACTTGAGTAGTACGGCATCAAATTGATCACCGAACAAACGCTCAATGACGCGGACCTTTTCATTCTCGTCGATTCTCGGCGAAGCAAATGCAGCTTGCAAATCAGGGCTGCTGACCAAGTAGTCATCGACAAGTTGATTGAGCTGTTCAATCACTTTGTCTGCAACACCAGCGTTCTTCGCGGCACTGATGAGCGCTTGGGCATAAATTTTGCCCAGTTGCTCGGCGCCGGTGTCAAGCACCGTATCGTGTTTCTCGGCTTCAGTCATCGAATGATCTGTTTTGAGCTTTGCTGATGAACTAATTGTTACTTGGAAGACGTTCGAGCGACTGTCGAATCAGGTCGGCGTGATCTTCCGGCTTGAGCTCGCGACCTACCACCTGTTTAGCAACATGAATTGCCATGTCGGAGGTCTGGCCTGCAAGCTCAGAAATCGCAACTTTCTTTGCGGTGTCAATCTCGCTTACTGCTCTTTCACGTTGACGATCTGCTTCCTCTTTCGCCGCTTCCACAATTCTCTGTCCGGACGCTTCCGCATCTTTTCGAGCCGAGGCAAGCATCTCTTGAACCTGACTCGCTGCTTCGTCCAGTTTTGCCTGGTACTCTGAAAGCAGTGCCTTCGCGTCCGTATTTGCACGTTCAGCGTTCTCAAGATCGTCTTGAATCTTCTCCTCACGCGCTTGCAATCCACTCAGGATGGCAGGCCAGACAAACTTTGCCAGAACCGAAAAGACACCGAGGAAAATAAGCAAATTGCAGATCGCCGATCCGAAATCAAACTGCAGCAGCGGTGGCGTACTTTCTGCTTCACCTGCGGATTCGGCCGCAAAAGCGGAGGAACCAATGGTGGAGAGGGTGAGCAACGCCGTGACTGCGATCAGGCGGATACGTCCAGCGGAAAACAACATGGAATCGCCCTTGGGGGTCTTCTTTGAAAGTGGTCTTTGGGATCTCGTCATCGAGACGTGAAAGTAAACTCACGCATGCTGTCGGCCATGCAGACCAACAGATTGTGCGAAATTTACTACTTCAGGATCAGCATCAGAATCAGTGCGATGACCGAAACACCCTCGACGAGAGCTGCCGCGATCAGCATGTTCGTAGCGATCGTGCCGCTGGCTTCAGGTTGACGCGAAATTGCATCTACCGCGTTGCCGCCGATACGACCGATACCAAGGCCAGCACCGATGATCACCAAGCCCATACCGATGCCTTTACCTAAGACCCCGATGCCAGCGTCTCCAGCTGCTTGGGCCAAAATCATCGCAAAATCTAACATTTTCGCTTCACTCCTGAGGTAAATCTCATGTGTCGGCCAGAGCAAAACTTTGCTCGGTCCGAAGATGGGGAAAGGGTAAATTCAAAACAAATGTTCTAGTAGGTCGACAATGTTAACGTAATCATCGACCCATGTGTTCGGGTTTTCAGCTAGGACGGTGTGGACATGGGGGTGATTCGACTGGGGTCGATCAGCTTGTCCAAGTCCATGTTGTCTTCATCGCTGTATGGATCATGCTCGTCGTGGTCGTGGTCATCACCATGATGAGTAGCAACCATTGAGATGAACAGTACGGTCAAAAAGGTAAAAATAAACGCTTGCAGACAACAGATAAACACTTCAAGCAGCGTGAGCACAATGCCGCCAATAATCACGGAAACCCCAACTCCATACGCAAGCCCGTGCGAGGATTCACGTGCGACAAACACGAGTCCTACAAATGCGGCAATCACCAAGTGACCGCTCATCATCGTTCCGAATAATCGCATCGCCAAGACAACACACTTAATCAGCAATCCCATCCATTCTAAAACGTAGAGTGGAATGCCGATGACCAGCATCTTAGGGTCGTCCCATCCAAGCGGATTGAAGTGAGATAAGAAAGCCTTAAGGCCGGTCTCTTTGATTCCAATGTACAGAATCGCGACAAAGCTCATTGCCGCAAGCGGAATGTTCAGCGACAGGTTCCCCGTTGCGCTTCCACCCCAGTGCGATAAATGCGTGTCGCCCGTGATGAGCTGCAGGAAGTAGCCAATCGGAATTAAGCCAAGTAGGTTAGCAAACAGGACAAAGAAAAAGATCGTCCAAATGTAATAGATGTACTTGTCAGTAAGGCCGTGCAGGTTAGGTCTCGCAACTTCGTCGCGAACAAAGGTGCACATCGTTTCGAAAAGCTGTGCCACGCGACCCCGAGTGCGGTAGGCGTCTAGTCCACTACCCTTCGGCTTGACGCGATTGGCGACGTGCCAAAACGTTGCTACGAGTACAACGGCCGCGAAGATGGACATCGATAAATGGTTGGTGATGTAGAAACTGTACACGCCGTCAAAGATGTTCAGCGCCGGGATGTCACCTTCTGCAACTGTAGCCTCGAATAAGGGTTCCGAATGCAGCTTGTGCGGGACTGCGTGGCTAAGCGGATCGGCGGCAGCAAGAAGAAGTTTCATCCGGTTTCAACTATTACGCTGGCTTCGATAAGTCTTAATCTAAAAATGCAACGAGTTAACGCATGCTTGTTGACGAACAAGACAGCAACTGCTTAACGCTCTAAGCGTTGCCGGCCATCCCATCGGTCAAGCCTTTTGCCGATTTCAAATGTCGCTAAACTTCACTCAGCGTGCTGCTTTGATTCGCAATCGGCTTGTCTCTCGGGCCGCAGCTCGCGTTAACGAAGCTGTTAGCACGACGTACCAAACGATCGACGCTGCAGCGATGCTTTCATCGGCTGACGCCATTTGATAACGGCACAACACGAAGAGTGCAATGGTACCTACAAATCGAATCGTCATTCCGATCAAAAATAGGTTACCTGTGGACGCAACGCTCTTCTCGCTTGAAGCCACCCGAGATCGCTCTGTTGTCCCTTTTTCCGTTCGACTCGCGTGAGCAAATGGGATCAGGGATAGGTAAGAGATCAGTAGGCTACCGAGCGATACAATAAAGTAGTCATAAAGCGTGATTGTTTCTAGGATGTGAGTTGGCAGGAATCCGGTTCCGAGCACGCAGGTTACCGGGAAAACCAAGAGCCATATTGTTGTCACTCCCGCCGCGATTCTTATCAAGGAAGCTGTCTGGAAGCGTAGAGGGTTACCAGTCAGAGTGTCTTGTACCTGATTCATGGATCTTCTTGCTGGGATGGTTTGCCTCGGTGTAGGAAGTGAATCTGGCGGATGAAATGGAGCATGCCAAGTATGAACCCGCCAAGAGTTCCCGCAGCTGCTCCATAGGGTTCCTCTTGGTGCAGTAAGCGATCCAGCCCTAAACCCAAAACTGAGCAAATGACCGTAAATCCTGCGAGTTCCATCCCGGATCCCACGAGTCGATAGATGTTCGGTGTAGCCTGATGGTTGGGGTCTGGGTTCGAATCCCGGCGTCCAAGCGCGGATAAGTCTGCCAGCTTTGAATCAGATAGCTCGTCTGCATCGGTTGGGTCATTGGTTGGCATCGGTGGGTTCGTCATTGAGCCAGTTCGTTTTGGGTCTAGTCGGTTTTTACCCTAGCCGGGTAGGTGTCAGTGGGTGGCGATCTGTGCCCGACGGGCGAGGCAAATCTACCATGCAATACAGCTGACTCTGCGACCTTAGACCGCAGTCGCAATTCTTGAAAAAAGTCCCACGCGGGGTCAGCAGCGATCCTCCACGTATCACCCCAAGATACCTGACGATCCATTGCTATGAATCCACTGGTGTCGCCCACACTCATTGGGCCTCCGTCATGCTGTCGACAAATTGATGGAGTTTTCTTGTTTCATCCAGTGGCTCACACGGGTGATCGAGGAAGCGACTGACTCTGTCTTACGGGGTCACTTTTTCGGTGTTCCCTCCTCAGGCCGAGTGCTGGCCTGGCCAACCGCCTGTGAGGATTTGCTGTTGTTTCAGTCGGTAAAGTGGGGATCGGCTGCCCCGCGTCAATCGATCACCTCTTCTAGGGGGTTGGGTTTGGCTGCTTGGTTTTGGGCAATGATGGACCTGGGTAGATAGGGTGTTTGGGTTGTTCTTGAGTTAGGGTGTAGGAAAAAGAAACCTTGATTGTTTTGGCGGTTTTTATGGGGCTTTAACCGCAAAGCCCGTTCGTTTTGCCAAAAGCTCAACGCCTTCACTAGAAGTTTTACAAAGGCTTGGCATAATGGATTGCGGTGACGATTGTGCCGTTATTGGTGGTTCGATGGTTTCAAGTTTGCCATCGCTTCGAAATTGCAAGTTCGTGGCGTATTGGTCATAGCAAAGCGTTCTTCGATCCACAGGAATGCACCCCCGCCCGGTCACTCCTACCTTAACTCCAACGATGAAATAATTCGTCTCACAATGGTCCAAGCCTACGCACCGGACGCGCAGGAAGACCCGTTAGAAAAGATGTCGTACTCCAACAGGGAGGTCATAGTACGCCACCGAGCGACATAACTTTAATTAACGCATTGATGCTTCGGTGTGAGCCGCTTTGCGTTGCAAGAGATTCGGAGGTGAATCATGATCACGACCGCAGATTTAAAGGCTCAAACCAGAAAAGAGCTCGCCGATCTGGCGAAAAATTATGGGGTCCCCGGCTGGCATGGTCTGAAAAAAGACGAGCTTGTCGAGGAGATCAAAAAGGTCCAAAGGCGTCTGCGTCGTCAGGCAAATTCAACTTCGAAAACAGGTAATCCGTCCAAGGCCAAAAAAAGATCCTCAAAGGTCTCGGCCAAGAAATCTGTATCAGCCAAAAACAACTCGGTTGCAAGTAAACGGGGACCTGCGGAGACGACCAAATCGGCTTCATCAAAGCGATCCCCAGCCACCAAGAGAAAAGGTGTGACCGCGAAAGCGACCACGAAGGCTACTTCGGGCGGTGCCAAGGCGTCAGCTTCCTCATCACGATCCAAGACATCAACCGTGAGGAAAACACGGTCGACTCGAAGCGTTGTTGGATCCAATTCTCCTAACTCGACAAAACCTCTGCCAAAACTGCCTGAGCCAAAAGTCTCGGCAAAAACCGCCCGAATTCGAGCTCAACTGCGTAAGCGTCGCGAGACGCTCCAGCAAAATAAAGATCTTTCCACTGCGACCCTTGTCGCCGGTGCCGCGGTGAACCGTGGCAACAAAGAGGAGCGAGCCAACGAGCCGCTGCAGGATCGCCTTGTGCTCTTGGTGCGAGACTCTTTTTGGTTGCAGGCTTGCTGGGAAATCACGCGAGCTTCGGTTGAGCGAGCTCAGTCATCACTCGCCGAGCGATGGCACACGGCGGTTCCCGTCTTGCGTCTTTTGAGCATCGCAGATGTGGATAATAACTCCGCCGAAAGTGTTGAACGTGACATTACAATCCACGGTGGTGTAGATACGTGGTATTTGGATGTCGATGAGCCACCAGCTCGGTTTCGGGTGCTCATTGGATATCTTGCCGATAACGGTGATTTTTATACGCTGTGCCGAAGCAACGTGGTGGAAACACCGAGGCCTGGTGAGTGCGAAAGACTTGATGAGCATTGGCAAGATATTGCAGAGGACTACGAAAGGATTTATTCGCTCAGCGGTGGTAATGAAAACACAAGTCGGGATCTCAGAGAGGTCTTTGAGAATCGATTGAGTCGTCAAATGCCCAAGGGTGGTGAAAGTAACCAATCCGTCGCGGATCCTTCTCTTCTGCGTCAGACCCATTTGCCGTTCGATGTTGACGCCGAATTGATTGTTTTTGGAAAGACAGACCCCTCGGCGGTGGTTTCGGTAGCAGGACGTCCTGTGAAGCTTCAGGAAGACGGTTCATTCACCGTTCGCATGGAGATGCCAGATAAACGTCAGGTGTTGCCTTTGACTGCAGAAAGCCGAGACGGAATACGGCAACGAACGACGGTTATCGCAGTGGAACGCAATACAAAGGTGATGGAGCCGATCGAGGTTGATGATCGCTTTTAGAGGATGAAGGACTTCTACGTGTGTGATCCCCGCACTCCTGCTGTTCTGAGCTACCGGTTCTCGCCTCTTGGTTAATCCGATTGCGTGGGTAATTGGTTTTTTTGCAATTCGAACTTCGCTAATTTGGAGGTGCGAACTCCTCGGCGAACTGTACGTTAACTAATCATTCCGCCAGACTTTTGCCCCTCGGTACCTGATCATGACCTCAGCTTTCCGCTTCTTCTTTTCCATTGTCTTTCTCCTTGTCGCAGCTACTCAAGCTCCCGCGCAGAGTCAAGCTTCTGGAGCAGCGGAAACCAATGAGGAGTCAATCAAGATCCTCCTGATCACGAGTGGCTGCTGTCATGATTATGATTTTCAAACCAAGGCGATGCAGCTGGCGTTAAAGAAACGCGGGGTGGCTGCGAATTGGGATATTGTCAATGAGGGTGGCAAAGGAACGTCTGCGCAGATTGATTTGTACAACGATACCAATTGGGCTGAGGGCTATGATTTGGTCATCCACAACGAGTGTTTTGCAAATACAACGGACACCGATTACATCAAGAAAATCACCGAGGCTCACAAGAAGGGTGTTAACGCGGTCGTCATTCATTGCGCCATGCACACGTATCGCTCTGCTAAAATAGACGACTGGCGGCAGTTTTTAGGGGTTACCAGTCGGCGTCATGAACACAAGAGTCATTACCCCATCGAGGTTGTGAAATCAGATCATGCCATCATGAAAGGTTTCCCCAGCGGCTATCGAAGCGCTTTGGATGAACTGTACATCATCGAAAAAGTATGGCCGAACACGGAGGTGTTGGCGACTTCCACAAGTGAAAAGACCGGCAAGAAGCATCCAGTGATTTGGACCAATCGCTTCGGCAAATGTCGTGTGTTCGGGACGACCTACGGGCACTCCAATGAAACTTTCCAGGATGAGGTTTTCTTGCGAACGCTAACAAACGGCATGCTTTGGGCTTCTGGTCGACTCGAAGCAAAGTAGCGTCATCACCGAAGGCAGCTTTCTCTATTGACTGGGAGTATTGCCGCTCCATGATTTTGTGCCCAGTCACGACGGTGATTAACTGAGCCATAGCGGGGATCCGAGGAAACTCCAGCATCAAGTCGTGCAAATAGTCGCACGTGTAGTCAAGTAATGGTCAAGATTGCGCCAACTACTGCTTGCAAATAGAGTTATAATCCCGGGAGTCATTTGACATTGACTGACGGCCGCCTAATGTGCCAACTCTGTTGAATCTTTGGAGAGAGAATCAGGCGCCCACGGCGGATCTTTGCTATGCCTGAGTCAGTCGTTTGTCTGCTTATCGTTTTCAGCGACTCAAGGTCACCGTCATGCCTGTTGAAATTCAATGCCCGGAGTGTCGAGCGACTCTCAGAATCGCGGATGAGAACATCGGGAAAAATTCTCGATGTCCTAGTTGCTCCAGCGTTTTCATTGCTAATGAGCAGACCGCCGAGGGGTCGGGGCATGAGATTCCAGCGAAGAATCCGTTGAGTGCTTCCGGTCGTCCGACGGACTCACTTGCAACGGATTCTTCTGACGTTGGGCGGGGTCAGCAGTTTCCGCTTGAAAAACCGTTTCGGGATCCGCTCGCTGATACAGAGAGGCAAATTGGATCCGAGAAGGTATTCGCTCGAGAATATGTGGATGAGACTAATCCCTATTCTCCCGCCTCATCACAGTTTGTAGATGACGAAACTCCAGAGGGCATTACACCGACTATCATCAGTATTGATGCGGTCGCAAATGCGACTTGGTCTATCTTTAAGAAGCATTGGGCAATGTCGTCCGTGGCAGTCATCATCGTGACAGGTGTAAATTACGGACTTAGCTTTATTCAGAATATTTTTGTGGTTGTGCTTGAGAGTGCAGCGGGTTTCGATCCCATGATCGTTGTCGGCGTTCAGTTATTGATTGGAGCAATTGGTTGGGTTGTTGGCCTTTGGGTCCAAATGGGTCAAACCATGGTGATGCTCGATATTGCTCGAGGTAAACCGATTGAGCTGAGTCGCGTTTTTGCAGCGGGGCCGTTCTTGCTACCGGGAGTGGGGGCAATGTTAGCCGTTATTTGTGTCCTTGGTCTTTTGTTAGCCGTAGTGGTAGGGATTCCTGCCGGGACGGCGCTGATGCTTACGACGGATGTAGAGTTGGCGTTATCAGTTGCTTTGGGTACCGCGGTCATTGCCTCGATCCCCTTTATTATTCTGTCAATTGGTTTTTCAATGTCGCAGATGCTTGTCGTTGATCAGCAACTTGGACCTTGGGAATCCGTTGCCACTTCATGGCACATCACCAAGGGCAATCGACTTTCGCTTTTCATGCTTGGTCTTTTGATGTCCGCGGTCTCTTTTGTTGCTTTGATCGTTGGTCTACTTGCTTTGTGTGTGGGGGTCTTGCCGGCGATGATCGGGGTCGGTGCCTTAGCATCCTTGTTGCTGACCGTTTCCTATCTATCGATGACGGGGCAACGCATGGTGATTCCAGAGGTCAATACTGTAAGAGGCTAGGAAGAATGAAGTTTCCATCATTCTGGTCCACCAAATCCTTGAGTATGCTAATGAGGAGGTGCCTTATGAGTGATGCTGTCAAACGAGTCGATGAAAACATGTGATCTCGTCGACTCGCGAATCAAGAGTGCAGAGACTACTTTTCTTCTTTTCGAACGACTTCTACATCAATCGTGTTTGCATCATCGGATGGATGATGTCGCCCCTGCTGACCGTCTTGCTGGCTGTAGGAATAAAAGCCGTTCATTTGCGGTGTATGAATTTGAATTTGTCCTGCGTATCGATTCACCAGCCACTGTCTTATCAGGCCTCTCCCAAGAGGGAACAATAAGAAGAACCCGAAAGCGTCTGTAAGCAATCCAGGGGTCAGTAACAAAGCGCCTGCAAACACGATTATCAGTCCATCTTGGATTTCTTTGCTCGGTACCCTGCCCTGTTGAACTGTTTCATGAAATCGCCTCCATGTTTCCAGGCCTTCCCGGCGAGCAAGATGTGATCCGAGGGCACCAGTCGCAACCACAAGAAAGAAGGTCATTAGAAAGCCGGTTTCAGCCGCAACTTGAACGAGAAGTGTGAACTCGATAAGTGGGACAAGGATGAAAACAGCGAGAAGTTTTCCAAACATATTCCGTTTCTCGATATGAGTGATCGGGCCAAAGATGGATTTCGCTAATCAGAGTCGGCGCTCTACGAGATTGTCGCAGTGATCGGGCTAGCTTTCCATTGTTCGGAATGATCCCGTTTGATTGCGTTTTGCCCGCATGGCAGACCCGAGATAATCTCTTCACCTTTCAAGCAGATTTCATGCCGTAACTTTCAATAATTCAAGCTTGCCACCGTTTTACTGGCCAACAATACCAGATCCTAACCGTTACATTAGGAGGTGCGGGTATTTCCAGCAGCGTTTATTGAGAGTCGCGTTCGACTTTTCTCACGTCCGAGCGAGTGTTGACTCCATTGTCTCTACCTAAACTTATTCCTAAGCCAATGACGCAATCAGTCTTCAGCCTCAAGATCATCTCGCGGACTTCTCGGTATTTGTGGGGTGCGGTTTTTGTTTGTTTTCTATGCGGAGGCTCTGTAGCCAAAGCTGACGAAGCGGGTGGGCAAAAGACTACGCATGATGCCAAGGTGCGGGTGTTACTGATAACCGGCGGGTGTTGTCATGATTACCAGAATCAGAAAAAACTGATTCGTACAGGTTTGACGAAGCAACTTGGGAGCATCGATTGGACAATTCTCGAGTATGGCTCACAGAGGGATCTTAAGGTCGATATTTATGAACGAGCAGATTGGATTACAGGGTTTGACTTGATCATCCATAATGAGTGTTTTGGCGGTGTTGAGGATGCCGATTTTGTTCGTGGGATTGTCAAAGGGCATGTTGATCATGGAGTTCCGGCTATCATGATTCACTGTTCGATGCATTCTTACCGCAATTCATCTTCAGCAGATAGTTGGAGATCTCTCGTGGGAGTGACCAGTCGGCGTCATGAGAGAGCGAAAAGGTCTTTGACAGTTGAGGCAACCGACGCCGGAGAGCGGTTCGGTATTGCTGATGTCATTGGCGATGGCTGGGATACCCCCAATGGTGAGTTGTATATCATCGAGCAAGTATGGCCTAAGACGGTTGTTCTTGCTGATTCTTATAGTCCTGAGACAATGAAGCGAGAGCCGGTTATTTGGATTAACGAACATCAAGGCGTTAAGGTTTTTGGTATCTCCCTTGGCCACCACAATGAGACCATCCAAGCAGAGCAGTGGCAGCAGATTGTTGCCAAAGGTTTTTCTTGGGCATTGGGAAGATAAAGTAGATACATGGGATCCACTCGGTTGCTAGTTGTCTTCACGGACGTAAACCTCAAAACCTATATTGAAACGACTGGGCCCTTAAGGTTGACGAGGTGTAGTGTTTTCGATCAGGTACCGTGTTGGGCGTGTGATGATTGTTTCGTTTCTGAGTTTGATTCATTTTTGGGACGGTTGGCAGGAGTGTTCAGTGTCACAAATTAGCAACGTGCGGTCGGAGGATCTCCGCATTAGACAGGGAGAACGATTGTTATTGTCAGTCGCAATGAAGAGAGCAGTTCTCGGCTCGACGCACTATCGGTTTGCATTAGTGTGTATTGTGGTTTTGGCTTTATTTGGTGGAGCATTCGTCTCTGCACAGAACAGTGCCTCGGACGACCAAGAGACGGCCCGTTTTCAGGTGAGTTCTGGTATCCGATACCTTTCTGATAGTCGCGCTGAATTAAGGTGGGAGTCCAATCTCGCAGGGCCTTCGACCGTTGCGTTTGGTACGACCAGGCAGTTGGGGAACTTTTTAGAGTCTGCCAGTCTTGGTCAGAGCCATTCTGTCATTCTTGAAGACTTAGAGCCGAATGCGGATCTTTATTATCGCATCGCAGTAAAGCATGCCGAGGGACGAAAGATCAGTGATTTTTTTGTTGTTGAATCTGGCATGAATTACAGTTTGCCCGAACTGAAATTGAATCCATCGGTGCAACTCTCTCCACCGACACAGGCTCTCAGGGAGACGGTTAAATCGCTTGAAACCAAGTTAAGCGGAATCGTCATCGTGGATGAAACACTTGCTGAGAGCCATGTTGCTGCATTTCTGGATCAGGGTGAATTAAGCGTTTTAGTGGTATTCAACGACGAAGACGATCTGCAAGATTTTCGTGAGCGATGGTACGAAAGGGGGGCGTACGGAGTGAACTTGTCAGCTCAGCTTGCCTCTGACCTTCCAGCCGATTTCGCAAACGCCGTTGTGGCTGAGCCTGAAGGTTTGGAAAGAGCGATGAGTTGGCTCTCGCCCTCCGGCAGAATATTGTGTCAGTCGAAGGATCGTCCACTGAATCTTCAGTATCGTGGCGAAGCAATTAGTTGGTCAGCTTTGTCAGATGAATGGTGGCTTGGTACACAAGACTCGCTCGGTTCCCTGTCAAAATGGGGGCACCAATATGGTAGTACCGCTAACACTTCTTACGTTGGAGAAACACTTCAGGGCGTTGATGACGCTTCTCAGTTGCAGGTGCAATGGTTGGGGCGACCGGGAGCCGATTTTGGAATCGATCGTAACCCACGTATGCCAGCACCCTTGGTGGTGGGAGGTCGCTTGTTCCATCAGGGCATGAACCGGATGGTAGCAGTTGACGCTTTCAATGGATCGATTCTGTGGTCATTGGAATTGCCCAAGCTCAGACGTGTGAATATCCCTCGTGATAGTGGTAATTGGTGTGCCGACGAAAAGAGGGTTTATGCTGCTGTAGGAGATTTGCTGTGGGTGATTGATGCAGCAACAGGAGAAATGTTGCACACCATTGAACCTCCTGAGGCGTATCAGACGGGTTTCGATTGGGGCTACATTGCGGCAACCGAGGAATACTTGGTGGGAAGTGTTGTGCCCGGTGGAGGTCAGTATCAAGAGTTCTGGGATAAACCCAGTTGGTACGACAGTATCAATGATGTGTCAGCATCAAAAGTCTGTGGACGCAACCTCATGGTTTTTGACAAGAAGTATGGCGATCTAAAATGGCAGTACGAACTCGACTCTGTTTTGCATTCCACGATTACCATTCATCAGGGGCGACTTTACTTTATCGAGGTAGAGGATGAATCCTTGCGAGAGCAATCCACTGGTCGATTGCCTGATTCAAAAATCTGGGCCAATGCTTCCGTCGTCTGTTTGGATTTAGAGACAGGTGAACGGCAATGGAAGGTGCCTGCACCCAGTTCGAATGCTGTGGAGGTGATCGCATTTGGTGTCGCGGACGATTCTCAATTTGTCCTCGAGACTTCATCGGGTGGAAATTTTCATCTCTCTTCTTTTGACGCATTGACCGGTGAGAAGCGTTGGGCACAGAGTGCGAAGTGGTCAGAAAACCATCATGGTGGGCACATGCAACACGCTGTCTTGATGGAAGGTAAGATTTTCCTTCAGCCCAATATTCTTGATGCCTCCACCGGTGAGATAATCAAGACTGATACATTAGGCAAAAGGCGTGGTTGTGCAACGCCGATTGGAGCTGGCGGATCGATTATCTATCGAGGTGGAACGGGGCCTGTAACACTCTGGTCACTCGAGGATGAGAAAACCTCTGAGTTCGCTCGCTTGCGTCCGAGTTGCTGGTTGAGCACGATTCCAGCGCACGGAATGCTTTATTCTCCCGAGGCAGGAGGAGGATGTTCATGCGGAGGATGGATGGAGTGCTCAATTGGGTTCGCGCCGATACCTGTAACGACACAAACGGATCAAAGGTAAAGAGGATCGAATCATGGATATCGATAAGCACAACCTCAGTTACACTGACGACGTTAATTGCACCGTTCGAACATTGGAGCGAGTTGCGCGGAGGACGTTCGTGTCAACGCACTTCTGTCGTGCGCTATTGAGCTTTTTATTGCTAACTGCTTCGTCCTGCTTTCTTGCACAAGCGGATGCAGAGGTATGGACGACCTACCGTCACGATAATCGTCGTAGTGGGGTCACCGAGGAAACCTTGTTATTTCCGTTGGATCCCCTTTGGTCTTGGCAATCCGAACAGAGTCCTCGAACGGCGTGGAGTGGGCCTGCGAAGTGGGATGCTTATAGCGGTAATCGTGATTTGCAGTCGATGCGAAATTTTGATCCTTGTTACTTTGTGACAGCGGATGGCGAATTTGTCTTTTTTGGTTCGAGCAGCGATGATGCGGCTCATGCATTGGACGCAGCAACCGGCAAAGAAGTTTGGGTCAATATCGTTGGGGCACCGGTTCGTTTGCCACCCACAATCACATCGGATCGAGTCATTTTTGGTTCAGACGATGGATACGTTTATTGTGTCAAGAGACAGTCGGGGGAGCGTCTCTGGCGGTTTCGTGGTGCGACTTCTGATCGCCGGATTTTCAACGATCGTAAGCTGATTTCACTTTGGCCAGTCCGAACCGGGGTCATGGTTGAAAACGGTTTGGCCACTTTTGGAGCGTCCCTGGTTCCTTGGGAGGAGTCCCATCTGGTAACGATTGATGTGGCCACCGGTCAACTGGACAGTGAGGGCTGTTTTCGACGCAGTTTGAATGCCGTGACACTTCAGGGTGCATTGCTGGCCTCGCAGGATCGAGTGTATGCGCCTCAAGGTCGTTCAGCCCCACTGGCCTTCCAAAAAGTTGACGGTAAACCGATCGGTGCAGTTGGTGAGGCCGGTGGTGTTTTCTGTATTTTGACCGAGGATGAAATGCTACTAGCAGGTCCCAATACACAGAAAGAGAAACAGTATCAAATTAGAATGACCAGCATAGGAGAGTCCAAGGCACTCGCTTCGTTTGCAGGCACGGATCGAATGCTAGTTGCCGGTGGTGATGCGTGGTTTTCCGTTGGTGGGCAATTAAAGAAACTAGATCGATCCAGTTTTCTCGCGGCGCAGAGGAGAATGAACGCTGCTTTGGCCACTGTGCCCAAGGGGCAGAAGCCGTCCGAGGAGGTTACCGACGAAGTCAACGAGGCCAAAGATCTTCAAGCGGCAGCGTGGAAGTGGTCCATTCCATGTCAGGCGCCTTTGGAGATGATCAAAGCCGGAGACGCCTTGTTGCTTGGTTTCAATGGTGAGCTTCACGCTTATTCTGCTGATTCTGGGCAATTACTTTGGACGCAAATGATAGATGGATCTGTGTATGGAATCGCAGTTGCAGAGGGACGACTGTTCGTCAGCACGGACAAAGGTGAAATCCTAGCTTTTGGAAGGAAACCTTGATCAAGATTTCACTTTTACGAGCGCTGAGACGCATCTTCTCCATTGCGGTTACTTGTCAAAGAAGGTCACCGCAGTTGCGTCGGGTTTGTTTTTTGGGTTTGGTCGTCTTGCTTGGCGCTACTCCGCTACTGGCGTGCAAGCTACCTGTTTTTCGATATGCCCTCGAACGCTGGGGAGTCGATCAGTATCGATTGGTCGCACTTGTCAGTGACCCTGATGTGGAGGGCGTCTCCGAGGCATTGGAGGCTCTGAAAGGTGTCCAAGCAGATCAGTTGAATGCTGCAGTTGAGATTGTGAATCTTTCTGAATTGACAGATGAGCAATGGTGGCAATTCGAGGGTCTTGAGGAAGGGCCAAAGAATCGCCTCCAAGTCTATTTTCCTTTAGGAAATCGCAAAGACCGATTAGGTTGGACAGGAGATTTGAGCGTTGATTCGGTTCGGGCATGGCAAACGTCGCCTTTACGTAAATCCCTCATCAGTGATCTTTCGAGTGGTGTCTCAGCTGTATGGCTTCTCGTGGAAGGAGATAAACCGGAGGTCAATGACCGAGCAGAGCGTGAACTGTTGCAGGCGTTGGAGACAGCGAACCGTGAAATCTCGATTCCCGATGGAGTGATCGCTCCCGATCAGGCAGCTGAGTATTTCAGAAGCAATCCTGGGGCTTCGATGGATGATGTCTTGAGGTGTTCGGTTCCCTTGCGTGTTGATTTTCGTTGGCGTCGCGTCTCCCAACAGGATACAGAGGAGGTGGCGACCCTTGCGATGTTGCGCGCACTCGGCGTTACTGAGGGACAGACCTGGTTGGTTCCAGTCTTTGGAAGAGGGCGAATGCTTGATGCGATCCCAGGTGATCCTATCAGTGCTTCAGTCGTTCTTAATGCATGTAAGTACATGGTGGGTGAATGTAGTTGTACCGTTAAGGCTCAAAATCCTGGCGTGGATTTACTGTTGAATGTGGACTGGCCGGGAAAGCTGGGAGTCGAAGCCCTGGTGTTTGGTTCCAGTCCAACTTCCATCCCCGAGTTACTCGAAGTGCCAAATGGTAATCACCTTGACGGTTCAAGTGAGATTCTTTCTTCGACGGATGGTGTCGCGCTTCAACGCGCGAATTCCTCCAGTTCTGGTGTTGATGCGGGAACTTTAGGAAGCCATTCCGAGGGATCATCCTCAGATGCCTACTCATACACACCCTTGGGATTTACTCGAGTGATGGCAATCAGTGCCTTGCTTTTTTTCGCGGTTTGGATGGTTTTATCCAGAGTATTGAAGGGAACGGAAACCAACGGAAAGTCCTGACCGTTTGATTGCTTACCGGCTTGGTA